>CAKTOJ010000018.1 GCA_934589665.1 uncultured Oscillospiraceae bacterium
GAGTATCAGGCGCGGGCGCACCGCCACGCCATCGAGATGTTCGGCGAAACGCAGGTGTTCCGCGCGGGCACCATCGGTACGCTGGCGGAAAAGACCGCCTATGGCTACGTCAAAAAATATCTGGAGGAGAATGGCATTCAGGCCGGCAATGCCGAGATCGACCGCCTGACGGCGGGCTGTGTCGGCGTGCGCCGCACGACCGGTCAGCACCCCGGCGGTCTGGTCGTTGTGCCGGATGATCTGGAAATCGAGGATTTCTGCCCCGTCCAGCACCCTGCCGACGCAGAGGACAGCGATACCATCACGACCCACTTCGAATACCACTGCATGGAGGATAACCTCCTCAAGCTGGATATGCTCGGCCACGATGACCCCACGATGATCCGCATGCTTGAGGACCTCACGGGCGTGAATGCCCGCGCGATCCCGCTTGATGATCCGGACACCATGTCCATTTTCACCTCGTCGAAGGTGCTCGGCTTTGAAAATGACGAGCTGCTCGGTCCCACCGGCGCGGTCGCCATCCCGGAGTTCAATACGCGCTTTACGCGCCAGATGCTCATTGATACCCAGCCCAAGGACTTCAACACCCTCGTGCGCCTGTCCGGCTTTTCACACGGCACCGATGTGTGGCTCGGCAATGCGCGTGAGCTGATCGTCAGCGGCACGGCCAGCGTTCTGGAAACGGTCGGCTGCCGAGACGATATCATGCTCTACCTCATTTCGATGGGACTTGACCCGAAGATGAGCTTCAAGATCATGGAGGCCGTGCGTAAAGGCAAGGTCAAAAAGGGTAAGGCCGACGATTGGCCGATGTGGGTGGAGCAGATGAAGGAGCACGACGTGCCGGAATGGTACATCGAATCTCTTTCCAAGATCGGCTACCTCTTCCCGAAGGCGCACGCGGTCGCATACGTTATGATGGCGTTCCGCATCGCGTGGTTCAAGGTGCACGAGCCGCTGGCGTTCTATGCGACGTTCTTCACCGTGCGCGCCAAAGCGTTCGATGCGGAATACTGCTGCTCGGGTGAGGATGCGGTTAAGCGCAAAATCCGTGAGATCGAGAACAACAAGGACGCCTCCGCCGTCGAGCAGGATCTGATGACGACGCTGGAGGTCTGCTACGAGTTTTACCGCCGCGGCTTCCACTTCGACACCATCGACATCTACCGCTCCGAGGCGACGAAGTTTGTCGTCACGGACGGCGGACTGCTGCCGCCGTTCACCTCGGTGCACGGTCTCGGCGAGGCCGCGGCACTTGACACGGTGGAAAAGCGCAAGGGAAAGAGCTTCATTTCCGTGGAGGAATTTGCCATGTGCTGCAATAAGCTCTCGAAAACGCATATCGAGCAGCTACGCGCGCTCGGCTCGTTCGCCGGCATGGCGGACACCAGCCAGATGACGCTGTTTTAATAAAAGAGGACGGCTCCCGCAGGAGCCGTCCTCTTTATTTAATTTATATTTGAAAAAACGAAAGGGCAGAGGCTTAGCCTCTGCCCTGAGAAAAAGTGCACTATTACAGAAGCAGGATGCCGGCCTGCTCGCAGGTTTTGAGCGTTTCCTCATCCCAGAGGCTGACCTGCACCTCACCGATGTGCGCGGTGCCGATGAGCAGCATGCACAGACGGCTCTGGCCGATGCCGCCGCCCATGGTCAGGGGCAGCTCGCCGGCGAGCAGCAGCTTGTGGAAGGGGAGAGAGCGGCGGTCGTCGCAGCCGGCAATGGTCAGCTGCCGGTCAAGAGAGGCGGGATCGACGCGGATACCCATAGACGAGATCTCGAACGAGCGGCCGAGCACATCGTTCCAGAACAGCAGGTCGCCGTTGAGCGCCCAGTCGTCATAGTCGGGAGCGCGGCCGTCGTGCTTGATCCCGGAGCGGAGCACGTTGCCGATCTGCATCAGGAACACGGTGCCGTGCTCGCGGCAGATGGCATCCTCACGCTGCTTGGGCGTCAGCTCAGGGTAGAGATCCTCCAGCTCCTGCGTGGTGATGAAATACACCTCGCGGGAGAGCTGGGTGTGCAGGCTCGGAAAAGCGATACCCAGCGCATCGTTCGTTTCGGCAATGGCGCCGACAATGTCGCGTACCGTGCGCTTGAGATAGGCGACATTGCGGTCGGAGATGTCAATGACCTTTTCCCAGTCCCACTGGTCAACGTAAACGGAGTGAATATTGTCCAGCTCCTCGTCGCGGCGGATGGCGTTCATATCGGTGAAGAGGCCCTTGCCGACATTGAACTGATAGCGCTTGAGGGCCAGACGCTTCCACTTTGCAAGGCTCTGCACGACCTGCGCATTCTTGCCGACGTCGGGAATATCAAAGCTGACGGGACGCTCCACTCCGTTGAGGTTGTCGTTCAGACCGGAGTTTTCCTCTACGAAAAGAGGCGCGGAAACGCGGCGCAGATTCAGCGCGTTGCTCAGGTTGACCTGAAAATTGCTCTTGATGAATTCAATGGCGCGCTGCATCTCATAGACGCTCAGCGGCGTATGGTACGAGGCAGGAATATAGGTCTTGCTCATTGCCGATTCACTCCTTATGGTTTTTCAAAACTGAATGCTCTCCAGAAAAGACATTCGTATTATAGCCTGAGCTATCGATAAGTTCAATAGAAAAAATATCTGGAATTATAGAATGAATAGAACCGCTTGTTGACATTTCCGATGCCGGCGGCGCGTGATATCAGCGGCGCTGCCGGGTGCGGCAGGCTCGTCTGTTCCGCGGGTGTGAAAAAAGAGAAAAATTTGGAAAATAAGGGAACAAAAGCGCCTGACAGATCGTCTTATCTACAGCAGCAAAAACCGGTTACAATTTGTAGCCAAATTGTAATCAAATCGCAAAGACTTTTTAAGAAACCTGTGCTACACTGTATGAAGTGTATGAAGCACATGGCAAAATCCGGGAAAGGAAGATCAGCAATTATGGAACAGACAATGGAACCCGCCGCGCAGACGACGCCGGCAGAAAAAGCCGTCGAGACGCCGGCAGCGCCCACGGGGATGCCGAGCGCTCCGACGCCGCCAAAGACGAAGAAAAAGCGTAAAAAGACCGTGCGGCGTGTGATCGCCGCTGTTCTGGTGGCCGCGATCGGCTTCGGCTTTTACCGCTTTAAGAGCGGAAAGAACGGCGGCAGCACGCAGATCGTGACCGATGTTGTGCAGTATGGCTCGATCACCTCCGTGGTGGAGGGCAGCGGCATGACCAAGGCGAAAAACAGCGAGACAATCACCCTTACCACGGCCGGCACAGTGCTCGATGTCTTTGTGACCGAGGGAGAGCAGGTCGAGGCGGGCGAGCCGCTGTTTACCATTGATTCCCCGAACGCCGAGTCCGAGGTGAAAAAGGCCCGCGAGCAGGTTGACGGCTACACCAAGCAGATCTCGGAGAAGAACAAGAATCTCAGCAGTCTGAACATGACCGCGCCGTACACCGGCAAGCTGATCGACACCGTGAAGCTGACCGTGGGCGAGGAGTATGCAGGCGGCAAGGTCGCAACGCTGGTGGACGACACCCGCATGCGTCTGACGGAGTATTACAGCTACGCCTACGAGAAGGACTTTTATGTCGGCCAGACGGTCAACGTCTCGGTCCCCAGCCTGATGAGCAATCTCACTGGCACGGTCGAGGCGATCCACAAGGTCAGCTACATCACGCCCGAGGGCTCCAAGCTCTTCTCGGTCGATATCGTGGTCGATAATCCGGGCGTGCTCGCCAAGGATATGGCGGCCTCCGCCACGGTGACGGTGAACGGCGAAACGGTCTATCCCTATCAGATGAGCGATGAAAAGTCGACCGTCGGCCGCTTCGACTATTACCGCACGAGCGACCTGACCGTGACCGGCAGCGGCACGGTGCTCTACACGGGTCTGCTCGATTATCTGAGCGTTACCGCCGGTCAGCAGCTGCTCCACATTGATGCGGAGAGCAGTGAGAACGAGCTCTTTGACCTTCAGAAGAACCTTGAGGAAGCGCAGAAAACGCTGGAGACGGCGGAGAAGAATCTGGCCAACTGCAACGCGGTCGCGCCTATCTCCGGCATGGTCATCGGCCTGAGCATCAACCCCGGCGACGAGATCGCCTCCGGCACCAGCATAGTGAGCATTTCCGATACCAGTCAGGTCATCGTCAACGCGACGGTCGATGAGCGCAACGTCAGCTACCTCAAGAAGGGCATGGGCGTCAACCTTGACCAGTGGGGCAATTCCGCCTACGGCGAGATCAGCTCCATCAGTCTCTCGAGCAGCGTCAACAACGGCGTGGCGACCTATCCGTTCGTCATCACGGCGGACAACAGCGAGGGTACGCTCCAGATCAACAGCTACATAAATTATAATCTGACCGCCAGCCAGAGCGACAACTGCCTTGTCCTGCCGATTCAGGCGGTGCGCACGGTCGGTCTGGAGGACGGCACGAGCGCGACGGTCGTCTACATCAAGGCGGACAGCGCCCCGGACGACATGATCGAGGTCCCGTACATGGACGAGGAGATCCCCGACGGCTTCTATCCCGTCAAGGTTGAGATCGGTATTCAGGATAATTACAATGTCGAGATCAAGTCCGGCGTGGAGGAGGGCACCGAGGTCTTTACGCAGATCATGTCCGACCAGGTGTCCAGTTGGTGATGAGCATGGCGAAATTGATCGAACTGCGGGACGTTTACAAGATCTACAGCGAGGGCCTTGAAAGCGAGGTCCGCGCGCTCGACGGCGTTTCGCTGACCATCGACCGCGGTGAGTTTGTCGCCATCGTCGGTCAGTCGGGCTCGGGCAAGTCGACGATGATGAATGTCCTCGGCTGTCTCGATATCCCGACCTACGGAGACTATCTGCTCGACGGCACGGACGTGAGCGAGCTGAGTGACACGCAGCTCTCGCGCATCCGCAACAAGCAGATCGGCTTCATTTTCCAGCAGTATAACCTCATCCAGAGCCTGACGGTGCAGGAGAATGTCGAGCTGCCGCTGGTCTATCAGGGCATCGGTATCGACGACCGGCATGAGCTGGCGATCGAGGCGCTTGAGCGTGTCGGTCTTGCCGACCGCCGCAAGCATAAGCCCACGCAGATGTCCGGCGGCCAGCAGCAGCGCGTGGCCATCGCCCGCGCCATCTCGACGCATCCGCCCATCATCATGGCGGACGAGCCGACCGGCGCGCTGGACTCCAAGACGGGCCACGAGGTGCTCAAGTTCCTCCAGCAGCTCAACCGCGAGGGCAGCACGGTGATCCTCATCACGCATGATAACGGCATCGCCGCCACGGCGCGGCGCTGTGTCCGCCTTGCGGACGGCAAGATCATCGAGGACCGGGAGCAGGAGGTGGATTGGCTGTGAATATCTTTCAGGCATTCAAGATGGCGTGGAAATCCATCGCCGGCAAGAAGGGTCGAAGCGCGCTGACGATTCTCTCCATCTTCATCGGCATCGCCGCCGTCATGACCATTGTTTCGGTCATGGAGGGCATGAAGGCCGAGATGATGAAGCAGTTCTCCGCCATGGGCTCAAACCGTATTGAGGTGCAGATGCAGCAGTGGATGTGGGATGAGAACGGCAACAACATCGGCAAGGACTATTTCCCCGAGCTGTACGAATACTGCCAAGGGCTCAAGGAGTATGTCATCGGCGTCACGCCGAACGCGCAGCTCAACGCCACAGTTGTCTACGGCACAAAAAACAGCAACAATATGGAATATAAGTACGACAGCCAGTGGAACCAGATCAGCGGCCCGCCGACACTCTACTACGGCTCGGATCAGTACAGCGCGTGCAATAACCTGACCATCGCCAAGGGCCGCGACCTTGCTTACCTCGACATGACGAACTACAATCATGTCTGTGTGCTCGGTGCGCAGGCGGCAAAAGAGTTTTTCGGCACAGTCGATCCCATCGGCAAGACGATGCAGGTCAACGGCAATAAGTTCACGGTTGTCGGCGTGTACGCCGCGCGCGGGGAAGAGGGCGACAACACAGTGAGCCAGATGGATAATATCCTCGTCTTTCCCTACACAGCCAGCCGTGTGCTCGGCGGTGCGGACTTCTCAGAGTATATCGTAAAGGCCAAGGATGCGGATTCCATGAACGAGGCGATCTCCCGCATCGGCGGCTACGTCAAGGGCCTCATTCAGGAGGGAACCGGCTATACGCAGGTGCAGGCGGCGGACTACTGGCAGAAGTACCAGAATGAGTCGATGAACATGATCTCGATGGTGCTTGGCGGCATCGCGGCGATCTCGCTGCTCGTCGGCGGCATCGGCATCATGAACATCATGCTCGTCACCGTCACCGAGCGCACGCGCGAGATCGGCATCCGCCGCGCCATCGGCGCGCAGCGCGCGAGCATCGTCACCCAGTTCCTGATCGAGGCCGGTATGCTCTGCGGCATGGGCGGCATCGTGGGCATTATTTTCGGCACCATCGGCAGTGTGGTCATCAGCCGTCTGATGTATCAAATGACGATCTACCCCGTGGCATGGGTAACGGTCGCGGCGTTCGCGCTGAGCGTCGCGCTCGGCGTGATCTTCGGCAGTTACCCCGCCATCAAGGCATCCAGGCTCCAGCCGGTTGAAGCGCTGCGGGCGGAATGAGAGGAGAAATGAACATGAAAAAAAGAGTACTTTCCGCGCTGCTCGTCCTTGTGCTGGTGCTGTCCACGGTGACGCTTCCGGCCATGGCGGCGGACAGCTTTTCCGACATCTCGGATAAGAACACAGCGCGAAACGTGGAGGTCCTGCGCCTGCTGGGTGTGGTGAACGGCACGGGCGGCGGCAGCTTCAATCCCGGCGGCCAGCTCACCCGCGCGGAGTTCTGCAAGATGGCGGTCGTGCTGATGGGGAAGGGCGACGACGCGCAGGCTTATCAGACCATGACGATTTTCCCCGATGTGCGCGCAAGCCACTGGGCGGCGGGGTATGTCAACCTCGCCGTGCGCCAGACCAGCCCGAAGCTGATCGCCGGCCAGCCGGACGGAACCTTCCAGCCGGACCGCGCCATCACCTACGGCGAAGCCGTGACGATTCTCATGCGCCTGCTCGGCTACAGCAATGAGGATGGCGGCGGCGTCTGGCCCGACGGCTTCATCAATCTGGCCAAGGCCAAGAATGTGACAAAGGGCATCTCCCTCGGCGGCAGCGCGGCAATCTCCCGTGCACAGGCGGCGCAGCTTTTCGTCAATGTGCTCGGCGCGGAGAAGAAGGAGGGCGGCACCTACACACCCGCGAACTGCACGCGGGAGGACAAGGAGGTCACGCTCGTCTCACTCAACGGCAACACGCTGCGCGTTTCCGGCGGCAGCCAGACCAAGTATGATCTGGTGCGTCCGAGCAGCTCCTCCGCACTCAACGGCCTCAAGGGTCATCTGCTGCTCGATAAGGACGGTAAGGTGCTGACCTTTGTTCCAACGACCAGCGGCTCCACCGGCACGGCTGTAAGCAATGCGGCGGTCATTCTCTCCGCCGATAAATCCACGGACGGCCTGAGCGCGCTTGCCGGCGGACGGACGGACTTCTCCGTTTACCGCAACGGTCTGGCCTCCTCGGTCTCCGCCCTGCGCCGGTACGATGTTGTGACCTACGACGCCTCGACCAACACCATGTACGCCTGCGACACGCGCGTGGCGATCTACTATGAATCCTGCGATCCCTCGCCGAGCGCGCCGAACAGCATCACGGTGCTCAACGGCACGGAGTTCTCCGTTCTTCCCACGGCACAGGAGAGCCTGAGCGGCTTCAAGCCCGGCAAGACCATGATCCTCCTGCTCACGAGCGACGGCTCCGTGGCTGGCGCAGTGGATTCCGACAGCTCGGCCCGCGCGAACGCGGTCGGCATCGTGGACTCCACCGGCAAGCTTCAGATGTTCTGCGGCAGCACCATGGTCGAGATCAGCGGCTCTTACTCCGATTACAGCGGCAAGCTTGTGAGCATCTCCAGCGCAAAGGATAAGTCCGTCAGCCTGTCGGCAAAGTCCGGCGGCGCGAGCGGCGATTTGAATGTGCGCGAGGGAACGCTCGGCGGGAAGCGGGTTGCGGGTAATGTGCTCGTCTATGACGACGGCGAGCTCAAGAGTCTCTTCGAGCTGACTGAGATCATCATTCCGGAGGATCAGATCGCCTACGTCCGCACCAATTCCAGCGGCGAGATCGACCTGATCGCGATCAGCAGCGCTGACGGCACGGTGAAGTATGGCCGTGCTACAGTCGATGCGAATGACACAACGACTACGATCACGGTCGACTGCGGCGGCACGACATATTCGTATAAGGCCTATTATGCGGTCAAGACCGGCGACTTCGTTGCCTTCCAGGAGAATGGCGAGCGCTTTACGCAGATGTCGGCGATCGACTCGATCGGCAAGGTCTCCCGCTCCGCGTGGGTCGGTACGACGGCTGTCAACTACGGCGGTACGACCTACAGCGTGCCTTCCAGTGTCCTGATCTGGAACCGCGATACCAAGTCGTGGTTCACCGGTGACGATGCGGTCGAGGAGGCCATCGCCTACGGCGGCACGATGAACCTTTACGTGAAAAACGGCATTGTCCGTGCGATCGAGGTCGTCGGCTGAGGCCGGAGCAAGCACATAGAAAAAATCCCCGCTGCGAAAGCAGCGGGGATTTTTTGCGCTTGATACCGGTCAGGCGACCAGAGAAAGAAGCTGCGGCGTAACATATGCCTCGATGAGCGCGGCAAGCGCCAGCAGCGGCAGGATCACCCAGAGAAACAGCGTGGAAATCTGCGCGAGCACCGGAATGAGCCGAATATCCTTATTGCCGCGCACGCGCGCGGTCGTGCAGGAGCAGAGGTACAGCCCTGCGGCGCAGAAGAGCACAAGCGTCGGCAGCTCGACCACACCGTGCGGCAGGATGCCGGCAAGATAAGCGGCGAGGCTGGTTCCACCGTGGACGTAATAGGCGCCCACCGCGCCGACAACAAAAAAGTTGAAGCCGAGCGAGAAAACGGAAAGGTAGGCAAAGGGAACAAGACCCCAGAGGATCGCGGAGAAGGCCGCCGTCACATTGTTGAGGAACAGCGCGGTAGCGACATTTTTTGCGTCGGCCGAGGTCAGCGCGTCAAGATCGACCGCCTGCGTGAAAAAGCGGAGAATGTTTTCCGCTACCTGCGGGAAAAACCACGCCGAGACAGCTCCGGCCAGCAGCAGAACGGGGGCAATGATGGCGGCGCGCCGCACCTCCTCGCCGTAGCCGCCGCGCCACAGCCCGACGAGCGTGCGGCGCAGGGATGCGTTCAGGCTGTTCATCAGGAGAGCTTTTCGATGCCGAGCTTCATGCGGCGGATCGTCTCGTCTTTGCCGAGAATCTTGCAGATCTCGACCGCGCCGCCGGGCGTGACAAGCTTACCGGCGCAGGCGATGCGCAGCGGCCACATGAGCGTAGCGTTCTTCACGCCCAGCTCTCCGGCGAAGGTGATAAGCATATCGTGGATGCCGTCGGTCGACCAGTCGGTCAGCGCCTCAAGCTTCGGCAGGACCTTTTGCAGCATATCGAGCGACACCGCCGCATCGGTCTTGGACTTCTTATTCGTGTAGAAGGACAGGTCATAGTCGGGAAGAGCGTCGAAGAAATCGACCTTTTCCGGAATGTCTGTGAGCTTTTCGCAGCGGGCCTGCAAGAGAGAGGCGATCTCAAAGACAGAGTAGGCCTCGTTCTTCACCGCCTGACGGATGAACGGCTCAGCTGCTTTGGCAAAGTCCTCGGGTGCCATATTGCGGATGTAGTTGGCGTTGAAATACGTCAGCTTTTCGATGTCAAAAATGGCGGGGGACTTGGAGATGCCTGCGATGTCAAACGCCTCGGCCAGCTCGGAGAGCGAGAAGAACTCCTGCTCGGCTCTTTCGCCGCGCGGCGACCAGCCGAGCAGCGCGACATAGTTCAAAATGGCAGGGGTCAGGAAGCCCTGCGCCTTGAGGTCCTCATAGCTCGGGTCGCCGTGGCGCTTGGACATTTTGTGCTGCGCGTCGCGCATGACGGGGGAGCAGTGGACGTAGGTCGGGACCTCCCAGCCGAACGCCTCATAGAGGAGATTGTATTTCGGGGCGGAGGAGAGATACTCGCTGCCGCGGACGACATGGGTGATGCCCATGAGGTGGTCGTCAATGACGTTGGCAAAGTTGTAGGTCGGCAGACCGTCGCGCTTCAAGAGCACCTGATCGTCAAGCGTCTTGTTCTCCACCGTGATGTCGCCGAAAATGGCGTCGTGGAACGTGGTCGTTCCGTCCTTCGGAATGCGCTGGCGGATGACATAGGGCTCGCCTGCGGCCACGCGGGCTTTGGCCTCCTCGAGCGGTAGATCGCGGCAGGGATCGTCCGCGCGGTCGAACTCGCCGGAATCCTCGGCGCTCTCAGTCTTTTCGCAGAAGCAGTAGTACGCGCCGCCGCGTTCGACGAGCAGCTCGGCGTATTTGCCGTAGGTATCGCGGCGCTCAGACTGAATGTAGGGAGCGACGGGGCCGCCGACGTCGGGGCCTTCGTCGTGGTCGAGCCCGCACTCAGCCATCGTGCGGTAAATGACGTCGGTTGCGCCCTCGATGAGACGGCCCTGATCGGTGTCCTCAATGCGGAGGATGAATGTGCCGCCCGCGTTGCGCGCGATCAGCCAGGTGTAAAGAGCGGTGCGCAGGTTGCCGACGTGCATATAGCCGGTGGGGGAAGGGGCGAAGCGCGTGCGGACCTTGCCGTGCGGGATCTTCGCCTCCATATCGCTGAAATATGTCATATCCAGAGACATAGGATGACCTCCTAAAGTTATAAATTTCAGTGTTCTTCAGTTTACATTTTGCACCCGCGCTTGTCAATGTTTTCTTGTCTTTTTCAAATGGGTGTGATATGATAGTAACTTGAAAAGGTAGGGTTTTTCTGCGCTCCGCGCGCAAATCAGGATAGAAACGAGGAATACCACAATGGAAACCAATACTCCCGCAAAAAAGAGAATTTTCAGCGGCATCCAGCCCAGCGGTGAGCTGACGCTCGGCTCCTACATGGGGGCGATCAAAAACTGGGTGGGGCTTCAGGACGAATATGACTGCCTGTACTGCATCGTCGACATGCACGCGATCACCGTGCGCCAGACTCCGGCTGATCTGCGCCGCCGTTCGGTCAACCAGCTGGCGCAGTACATCGCCTGCGGCCTTGACCCGAATAAGAGCATCATGTTCATCCAGAGCCATGTGCCCCAGCACGCGGAGCTTTCCTGGGTGCTCGGCTGCTACACGCAGTTTGGCGAGCTCTCGCGCATGACGCAGTTCAAGGATAAAGCGGCCAAGCACGCGGACAATATTACCGCGGGCCTTTTCACCTATCCGGTGCTCATGGCGGCAGATATTCTGGTCTATCAGGCCGATCTTGTGCCGGTCGGACAGGATCAGAAGCAGCATGTCGAGCTCTGCCGCGATATCGCCCAGCGTTTCAACGGTGTGTACGGCGATACCTTCACGCTGCCTGAGCCTTTTATTCCTAAGATGGGCGCGCGCGTGATGAGCCTCGGCGACCCGATGAGCAAGATGTCCAAATCCGATCCCGACGGCTGTGTTTATATGATGGACAAGCCTGAGGATATCATGCGTAAGTTCAAGCGTGCAGTGACCGACTGTGACGCCGCCGTGAAGTTCGATAAGGAGAATAAGCCCGGCATCTCCAATCTCCTGACCATTTACTGCGCCGCGACCGGCAAAACAGTGGAAGAGGCAGAGGCGGAGTTTGCTGGTCAGGGCTACGGCGTCTTTAAGCCTGCGGTGGCGGAGGCCGTGATCGAGCAGATGCGCCCTGTGCGCGAGGAGGCCGAGCGCCTGATGGCAGACAAGGCCTATCTCGAGAGCGTTTACAAGGAGGGTGCGCAGAAGGCGGCCTATCTTGCGGAAAAGACGCTGCGCAAGGTCTACAAAAAGGTTGGCTTTGTGGCCAGATAAGAGGGAAGATGGACATTCAGAAAGAATTGCTGCTGTGGGTGGGCGCCGCGCTCGTATGTGCGATGGTGGTGAGCTTCATCATGTGCCCGCTCGTCAAGTCCTTTGCCTACAAGATCGGTGCGATCGACGTGCCGAAGGACAGCCGGCGGATGCATAAAAAGCCGGTGCCGCGGCTCGGCGGCCTTGCGATCTTCCTCGGCTTTATGGTCAGCATCCTGCTCTTTGCGCACATCGACCACCAGATGAAGGGAATCCTGCTCGGCGCAGTCATCATCGTAGTGCTCGGCGTGGTAGACGATATGACGCCGCTGCGCGCAAAGTTCAAATTTCTCGTGCAGATCCTCGCGGCGCTGGTCGCGGTGCACCATGGCGTGGTGATCCGGCTGCTGTCAAATCCAAACGTCTTTTCGGATGAGGCATACTGGTCGCTCGGCTGGTTGAGTGTGCCGGTCACGTTGATCTGGATCGTCGGCGTGACGAATGCCGTGAATCTCATCGACGGTCTTGACGGACTGGCGAGCGGCGTGTCTACCATCAGCGCGCTGACAATGCTGGTCATTGCCATTCTCGTCTCGGAGCAGCAGGTCGCCGTGGTCATGGCGGCGCTGGCCGGGGCGTGCCTCGGCTTCATGCCGTACAACAAGAATCCGGCAAAAATGTTCATGGGTGATACAGGCTCGACCTTTCTTGGCTATATTTTGGCGACCTATTCCATTCAGGGACTGTTCAAGTATTACGCCATCGTGTCCTTTGCAGTGCCGTTTCTTGTGCTGGGCCTTCCCATTTTCGACACGGCCTTCGCCATTGTGCGTCGCGTGGCACGCGGGCAGAGCCCCATGACGCCTGACCGCGGGCATATCCATCACCGCATGATGGATATGGGCCTCAATCAGAAGCAGACCGTCGCGGCATTGTATGTGGTGAGCAGTCTGCTCGGACTTTCCGCCGTTGTGCTCACGACGAGCGGAGAGCTTAAGGCGATGACGCTGCTTATTGCGCTGGCCGCGGTGGCTTATGTCGCTTCGCGTGTGATCTTCCCGCGTGAGATTGCGGAGACCGCCCGCGAGAAGCAGGAAGAGGCTCAGACGGAAGCGGAGAAAAATCCGCTTGCATCCGAGCCGGATAAGCCGGAGGACTCGGACGGCGGCACGCCGGTCTGAGGGAGCGAAAGGAGGCGGCATGTGGGAAAACAGAAGATGACACCGTTTAGCGTCGTATTCGGTGTCCTGATCCTGCTGGTTGTCGCCTTCATGGTGCGCAGCAGCCTGCGTCAGCCGGAGAAGATCGTTCTGCCGGCCGAGCCGTCGGAGAGCGATAACACAGGCCCGGCAAGGGAGGAAACGGTTCGCCGCGTGGAGGTCCGCCCGGACACAGTGCAGAGCGTGATCGAGGTGCTTGCCCGGCCAGACGTATACAGCCGCACCATCACGATTGAACGCTATTGGAACGGCGGCAGCGGCGTGAGCACAGTTACCTCCCGCGCGGCGGACGGATGGATGCGCCTGGACATCTCCTATGCCGGGGGCGGCCAGACGCGGCACACAATCACAGGCGATGGGACGACCTATGTCTGGTATGGCAGCGGCTGGCACTATGTCAGCTCAGCGGCAGCGCTCTCGCAGGACGCGGAACAGGGCATATTGACCTATGAGGACATTTTGGCTCTTCCAACGGAATGGATCGCGGCGGCGGATTACCGCAGTCTGGAGGATATCAACTGTATTTATGTTGAGACGGTGCCGGACGAGAGCGGTTATGTGGACCGCTACTGGGTCGGCGTCGACACGGGGCTGTTGGTTGCTGCAGAGCGGACGCAGGACGAAACGGTCGTTTACCGCATGGCCGCGCTGAGTGTCGAGCTGGGCGGTGTGGACGTGGCGGCGTTTACACTGCCGGATGGGACGGTGCTCTACGAGCCGGTTATGGCGGCAAAGGAGACAGAAGAAAATGAAAACGGCTGACGGAGCTTCCGCCAGCCGTTTTTTATTAAAGAATGAGCAGCAGTCCGAGCGCGATGAGCAGTTCGTCGTCCGCTTTTTCCTCAAAAAGAAAGAAGAGCAGCAGAAGAAGCATCAGATCTGCGCCGTCGAGATCCTGAAGGTGAAGTTTTTCCAATATGCCATTGAGAAAACGGAAGCCCTCTTCAAACGCGCCGTTCCGCGATTCATCTCCGACCGGAGGCATTTCCTGCCGTGGAGGAGGCGCTCCGCCGCGCGGCGGTTCGCTCGGCTCCGGTGGGGGAGTGGGCGCTTCGCTGTGCGTCGGCCTGTTCTGCTCCGGTGGTGCGGAACGACTTTTTTCCTCTTGCGGGATGCAGGTATATACGCCCTGATCGTTGCGCAGATAACGGTTGTACACGCCTATCCCTCCCGCGTTGTCAGAAATATCTTGGCCAGATGGATGAGCTTGGCAAGCTGCGCCGCCCGCGCGACCTTATCGCGCCGCTTTTCGCGCAGAAAGGGCTGGAGCGCATAGAGCAGCGCGGATGTTTCGCTGCTCTCGGGTCGGTTCATCTGACTTACGACCGGCAGCAGTCGCGTGAGAAGTTCGGGGTCCAGACCGCCGGTGAGCTGTGAGAGCATTGCACTGAGGTCGCCCGCGTTCGGTGTGCCGTTCGATGCTGTTCCACTGCCCGGCGGGGGAGGAGGCGTCTGCGCGTTCCCACTGTCCTCTGCGCCCGAAAGAGACAGATTCTGTGCCAGCTGCATGACCTGCGCCATGGCGTCTGGGTTGGAGAGCAGACTATTGAGTTTTTCTTCCAGCTCGCTCATGCCGTCCGCCTCCTGCCCTGCTTATTTTTTCGCGCTGTCGTTGATGCGGCTCATGACCGCCATGCCCTCCGGGCTTTTCATCAGATTTGAAAGCATTGCCGCAAGCTCCTTCGTGTTGCCCATCGCGGCGCTCTGTGCAGCGCGGCTGAGCGCTGCGCCGCCGTCCTGCCGGGTGAGCAGCTGCATGAGCTTCTGCCCGTCGCCCGATTGCAGAAGAGACTGCGCCATGGCGGGATTGCTTCGGAATTTTTCAATCAGCTGTGCCGTTTTATTGTCCATGTTTATGCCTCCGTTCCGATTCTTTCAGGACAGTATATGAGGAGAGAGGGAAAAACGTGCCTGAGACTTGCATGGAATGGGCGGATATGCTACCATGAAAGTGATAATGCTGACGGGAGGGGAGTACTGTGCAGGAAACGTGCGGTTATACTTATTGGAAAAAGCCGTGGGCTAAGTGGTGTGTTCTGGCGGCGGGACTCTTGCAGCTTCTGTCACTTCTGGGGTGCGGCGGGACTGTGCTTTCCGACGCTCCAGTATGGCGGACATGAGCTTCTCTGGTGGATGCTTCTTCTCCTTGCGATGCTTGGCGGCGGAATATTTGTCTTATATAAGAGTAGAAAACTGTAAAAAGTGCGCCGTACAGGATACCTGTACGGCGTATTTTCGCTTATTTTTTCGCTTTTTCCTGCGCTTTTCCGAAGTCGCAGTCAGCCCTGAGCGGGCAGCCCTCGCAGTTTGCCTTTCGGGCGGTGCAGCGGTCACGGCCGAAGAGCACCATGCGGTGGCAGAAGTCGCTCGACTCCTCGGGAGGGAGGACAACACGCAGCTGTTTTTCCACGCTCAGAGGGTCCTTGCTGCCATCGGTCAGGCCAAGGCGGCCTGTGATGCGGATGCAATGCGTGTCGCAGACATAGGCGGGCTGGTGGTAGATGTCTCCAAGAATGAGGTTCGCGGTTTTGCGTCCGATGCCTGGGAGACTTGTCAGCTCCTCCATTGTGCCGGGGACCTTGCCGCCGAATTTTTCAAGCAGAAGCTTGGCGCATTCAACAAGATCCTTGGATTTGGTGTTATAAAAGCCGCAGGACTTGATCGCCTCGCCGACCTCCTCATAGCTGGCGGCGGCAAACGCCTCCAGTGTTGGAAATTTTGTATAGAGCGAGGGTGTGACCATGTTCACGCGTGCGTCGGTGCACTGCGCGGACAGGCGCACGGCGAAGAGCAGTTCATAATCCTTTTTATATTGCAGCGAGCACAGCACGTCGGGATAGAGAAGCTTCAATTCCTCCACAATGCGGCGGACGGCGGCTTTGGATTTCATGTTGCGACCTCCTGAAACGATTTGCAGCGCGGCCTGTCACAGACGGCACTGCCCCTTTAGCACAAGAAGCATACCACACTTTTCCCGAAAAATCGACAGAAAAAATGTGTGCAAACCCGGAAATCTATGGTACAATAAAAAAGAATTTTTCGGGGAGGTGCACACATGCGCTTACTCTTCAAGCAGCGTTTTTTCTCGTGGTTTGACAGCTATGATATCTACGACGACAACGGTGAGACGGTCTACACGGTCGAGGGCAAGCTCTCGTGGGGGCACTGCCTGCACATTCTCAACGCCTCGGGCGAGCATATCGGTACGGTGCAGCAGCGTGTGCTGACCTTTCTGCCGAAGTTTGAGCTTTATGAGCATGAGCAGTATATCGGCCAGATCGTGAAGGAATTCAGCTTCTTTGTGCCTCATTTTACGATCGAGGGCAGTGACTGGGAGGTCGACGGGCAGTTTATGGAGTGGGATTATACCATTACAAGTGCCTCACGCGGGACGGTGGCCACCATCAGCAAGGAGCTTTTCAACTGGACGGACACCTATGTGATCGATGTGTCCGATCCCGCCGACGCGCTGCGCGCGCTGATGGTCGTGCTGGCCATCGACGCGGAAAAGTGCAGCCGCAGCAATTGAGGAGGACAGAGCAAATGGCAAGACCGCTTGCGGACGAGATCCGTCCGCAGAGTCTGGACGAGGTCGTCGGCCAGCGCCATCTGATCGGGCCGAACGGCGTACTGCGCCGTCTGATCGACGCGGGGACGAGCGCGAATATGATTTTTTACGGTCCGTCCGGCACGGGTAAGACGACGATCGCCAACATCATAGCGAATAAGACAAATAAAACACTCTACCGCCTCAACGCGACGACAGCGAGCCTTCAGGACGTCAAGGACATCATTGCCAGCGTCGGCACGCTCATGGCGCCGGGCGGCATCCTGCTGTATCTGGATGAAATTCAGTATTTCAACAAAAAGCAGCAGCAAAGCCTGCTGGAGTTCATGGAGAACGGCTCCATCACGCTTATCGCGTCCACGACGGAAAATCCTTTTTTCTACGTTTATAATGCACTGCTCTCACGTTCGACGGTATTTGAGTTCAAGCAAGTCGAGCCGCGCGAGCTGCTGCCGGCGGTCGAGCGTGCGCTCGGCATCCTGAAAGAGCGCAGTCCGCTGCCGCTTCGGTGGGAGGACGGCGTGCCAGAGCAGATTGCGACACAGTGCGGCGGTGATGTGCGCAAGGCCATCAATGCCTGCGAGCTGCTCTACGAGGCGGCGGAGACGAAGAACGGAGAACTCCTTCTGACAAGTGAGGACGCCTTACAAGTGGCGCAGCGCAGCGCAATGCACTACGATAAGGGCGGCGACGCCATGTATGATATGGCCTCGGCGCTGATGAAGTCGCTGCGCGGAAGTGACCCGGATGCGGCGCTGCATTATCTCGCGCGCTTTCTGGAAGCGGGCGATCTCGTGACGCCCTGCCGCCGGCTGTTGTGCTCGGCGAGCGAGGATATCGGCATGGCCTATCCACAGGCAGTTTCCATCGTGAAGGCATGTGTCGACACGGCGATGCAGCTCGGCATTCCGGAGGCGCAGCTCCCGCTGGCACAGGCGGCGATACTGCTTGCCACCGCGCCGAAGTCGAACAGCGTGGTCGAGGGCATCGGCGCTGCGTGGGCCGACGTCAAGCGTGGAAGGACCGGCGATATCCCGCGTGAACTGCAAAACGTCCACGCGGATTCCACGGGGCTTGAGCGTGAGCAGGGCTATCAATATCCGCATGAGTTCCCGCATCACTGGGTCAGGCAGCAGTATCTGCCCGATCCCATCAAAAACGCCGTCTATTACCGTTACGGCGACAACAAGGTCGAGCAGGCCGCGGCCAAATACTGGGAGGCGATCAAGCATGCCGATGGACATTAAGCTTCACGACCGCGTGGAGATGAAGAAGCCGCATCCCTGCGGCGAAAAGATTTTCGAGATCACGCGCGTGGGGATGGACATCAAGCTCAGGTGCACCGGCTGCGGCCATGAGGTCATGCTGCCGCGTGCCAAGGCGGAGAAGGGCATCAAACGGATTCTCGAGAGAGGAGAGGACAAATGAGCAGCAAAACACGTATTTTGGCGCTGATTCTGGTCGTTGTGATGATTGTTTCACTGCTGGCCGGCATGATTGTGCCGTTCCTGTAACGCCATGAAAAGAGAACACAGGTCGTTCGGACATTTTGTCCGGACGGCCTTGTTTCGTCCTTTTTCCGTTTGGTCGGCATGGTATGCTGAGACAGACGGGAGGAGAGATGGTATGGTCGTTTACTGGGACCTTGTGTTGCTGGTTAACGGTGCGGCGGATTATCTCCTGCTGCTTTCCGCCGCGCGTCTGGCGGGCCGCACCCTGCCGAGGGCGCGTCTGGCGGCTGCTGCCGGCCTTGGCGCGGCGTATGCCGTTTTGCAGCTTTTCCTGCCGCATTCTGTGTGGCTGATGGCGGCGGCCTTTGCCGCAATAAGTGCGGCAGCCTTTGCCGGCACAGGACGGGGGATGAAGCTCTCGCTGCTCTTCGGACTGCTTTCCTGCACTCTTGGCGGCGGGGTGGTGCTGCTCGGCGCATGCTGCGGCTCGCTTGCGCGCGTGGCGCGCGGTGTGTTCCTTGCCCGGCTTCCGTGGGGCGTTTTCTTCGGCGCGGCAGGCGCGACCTATCTGCTGCTCTCGACCGTTTTCCGCGGCGGAGCGAAGCATGGCGGCGGGGAATTGCTGCGCGTGCGGCTCACACGCGGCGGAAGGAGTGTGACGCTCCGCATGCTGCACGACAGTGGGAATCTGCTCTGCGATCCGGCAACAGGGGAGAGTGTTCCCGTGATCGGGGAGAGTGCGCTGCGTCCGCTGATGCCGAAGGATGACGATTACATATTGCTCCCATGTACGACGGCAGGAGGGAGCGGAACGCTGCGCGCGTTTTACTGCGACAGCATGCGCGCAGACGGTGTGGAGCTCGGGCGGCGGCTGGTCGCCGCGGCGCCGGGGCTCTATGGAGACGGCGGCTTTCAGGGCGTATGGCGGCTGGAGGAAAGGAAGGCGGATCATGGACTGGTTCAAACGGCTTAGAGGCAGGCTGTGCGCGTGGCTGGCACGGCACGGGCTGCTGCCGCGCAGCGGCATTTTTTACATCGGCGGCAGCGATACGCTCCCGCCGCCGCTCCCGCGCGATGTGGAGGCGGAGATGATCGCGCGGCTCGATGAGGGCGACTTCGAGGTGCGCCAGATTTTGATTGAGCATAACCTGCGGCTGGTCGCCTACATTGCCCGCCGTTTTGACAACACAGGCGTGAATATTGAGGACCTCATTTCCATCGGCACCATCGGTCTCATCAAGGCGGTCAACACCTACCGCAGTGACAAAAACATCAAGCTGGCGACCTACGCCTCGCGCTGCATTGAGAATGAGATCCTGATGTATCTGCGCAAGAACGCCAACCAGAAAACAGAGGTCAGCTTTGATGAGCCCCTCAACACAGACTGGGACGGCAACGAGCTGCTGCTCTCCGACATTCTCGGCACGGACGGGGATACAGTGCTCCGGCCGCTGGAGGACGATGTAGACCGTCAGCTGCTGCGCATGGCCGTCGACCGGCTCAGTGAGCGCGAGCGGGAGATCATCACGCTCCGCTTCGGCCTCAATGGGCGAGAGGAAAAGACGCAGAAAGAGGTCGCGGATTCCCTCGGTATTTCACAATCCTATATCTCACGGCTGGAAAAGCGCATCATCGCGCGGCTGAAAAAAGAAATCCTGCGCCTGTCCTGAGAGAAATATTGACGATAAATTAAAAATATGGTATAATGCAATTCGTTAAACGCAGAGATGCGGAAGAGTAACGGACAGGCGCGGTGCAGAGAGAGGGCGGTCGGTGCAAGCCTTACCGGGAGCGGTTCGTGAAGTCGCCGCGGAGCGGCCGTGCCGAAGGGAGAGTAGGCCGGACGGGAACTCCCGTTACAGAGTGCATGAGTGCTCGCCCATCCGGCGGGAAAACAGGTGGTAACACGGACTATGGTTCGCCCTGAGCAGCAGTGCTCAGGGCGCTTTTTTTGACGCAGGAGGAAACAATGGACTATTTTGTGCTCCGATTTGACCACAGCTACCGAAAAGAGGACTTCCGCGCACTGAGCGGGCTTGCAGATAAGACAACGCGCAAATGGAGCGGCCGCGTGATCTCACTGTTCGGGTTTGTGGTCGGGCTGTTTGCCTTCCTGTCCGGCATTTTGATGCTGAGGTCCGACGAGGGCATGTCTGAACTGACCGCCACGCTGCTGCTCTTTGGCGGCTTATGTCTGGTGCTCTGCTTTTTCCGCAGCAGACTCAATGCGTGGGGCGCGCGGAAGCAGGCGCTCAAGGTCGAGAACCTTACGATGAAGTTCAGCGACGAAGGACTGACGCAGTCGAGCGACAAGGCCACAGCGACGGTACCGTACAGCGCGTTTGAACGGCTGTACCACTACCGGGGACGTTACTTCCTCTTCGTGGACAGGCTGCATGCTTATATTCTTCCCGAGGACTGCTTCGTGGTCGGTGACAGCGCGGACTTCCGTGCTTTTATTGAGGAAAAAACCGGCAGGATGGTCGAATCGTTCTGAACGCGGACGGAAACGATAATGAGGAGAGGGCTTATGAAATTTGTATTTGAAGCCAAAGCGAGCGACTACGATCTTGCCGCCGAGCAGGAGATCCTGCTGCGCCATGTCAGCGACCGCAGGCGCAAATGGTGCACGGCCGCCGCGCTGTGCGGCATGACTGTGCTGATGGGTACGGCCCTCGTGCTCTTCAAGCATGACGATCCGGTGAAGGTTGCGCAGGTCGCCGCGCTGGTTGTCGGCATGATCCTGTTCCAGCAGGGGTATCTGGACTATACCAGCGGCAACCCGAAGGCGTATTTGAAGATGCTCTACCGCGGACGGAGGGAGCAGACCATGGATGATCTCAACGCCTTGCTGCGCATTGAGATCAGCGAGGGCAGCGATGCCGTCGAGATCTACAATCAGGACGGCAAGGCTGGTGAGTGGAGCTTCAAGCGGCTCTGCCGCGTGACGGAGAGCGACACGATCTTCGAGCTCTCCCGCGCCGGACGGCCGCGGCAGTACCTTGCGCTCCCCAAGGATGCGCTGCGGGAGGGAACGGTGGACGAGTTCCGCGCGTATATGGACCGCTGGCTTGGAGAAGGGAAAAAAGTGGAGTATTTCACGATCTCCGAACGCCGCCAGAGGCAGCTTATGGCTGCAAAGTACCAGCTTTTTAAGCATTAAGTGTTTGAAATTTACCATAAAGGCAGGAGAAAACAAATGAAAGAATTACCGAAAGTGTATGAGCCCCAACAGGTCGAGGGACGTATCTACCAGATGTGGATGGATCACGACTGCTTCAAGGCAACGCCGGATCCGGACAAAAAGCCTTTTTCCATCGTCATGCCGCCGCCGAATGTCACCGGTCAGCTGCACATGGGCCACGCGATGGACTCGACCCTTCAGGATATCCTGACGCGCTTTAAGCGTATGCAGGGCTATGAGGCGCTGTGGCTTCCCGGCACCGACCACGCAGGCATCGCAACACAGATCAAGGTTGAGGAGGAACTGCGCACCAAGGAGGGCCTGACCCGCTACGACCTTGGGCGCGAGAAGTTCCTTCAGCGCGTGTGGGAGTGGAAGGAGAAGTACGGCAACCGCATCGTCGAGCAGCAGAAGAAGATGGGCGCGAGCTGCGATTGGTCGCGCTCCCGCTTCACCATGGATGAGGGCTGCTCCAAGGCCGTGCGCGAGACGTTCTGCGAGCTCTACGACAAGGGACTCATTTACAAGGGCAGCCGCATCATCAACTGGTGCCCTCACTGCCTGACGGCGCTGTCTGACGCAGAGGTTGAATACATCGATAAGCCGGGCCACCTGTGGTATATCCGCTATCCGCTCGCCGACGGCAGCGGCGACATCGTTGTCGCCACCACCCGTCCCGAGACGATGATGGGCGATACTGGCGTGGCGGTCAACCCGGAGGATGAGAAGTTCAAGCACCTCATCGGCAAGA
>CAKTOJ010000019.1 GCA_934589665.1 uncultured Oscillospiraceae bacterium
CCTCCAGTTCGACGATTGCAGCTGGGGTATGCTGGTTGACCCGCGCGCCTGCATGATCTTCGATACCGACGCCAAAGGACTCGAGGAGATCAAGGAGCAGATGCTGACCGTCAACAACATGGCGATCGCCGGCAAGCCGGAGGATCTGGTCATCAACACACATGTCTGCCGCGGCAATTTCCATTCGACCTATGCCAGCTCCGGCGCGTATGACAGCGTGGCGAAAACGCTGCTTGCCCGCGAGAACGTCGGTGCTTATTATCTGGAGTTCGACGATGCGCGCAGCGGCGGCTTTGAGCCGCTTGCCGCCGTGAGCGGGGAGAAGAAGGTCGTACTTGGCCTCGTGACAACCAAGCGTCCCGAACTGGAGGAGAAGGATGCGGTCATTGCGCGCATTCATGAGGCGGCAAGGTTCCTGCCGCTCGACCGCCTGTGCCTGAGCCCGCAGTGCGGCTTTGCCAGCTGCGAGATCGGCAACAAGCTGACCGAGGCGCAGCAGTGGGCCAAGCTTGCGCTTGTCAAAGAGATCGCCGAAGAGGTTTGGGGCTGAAGGGGGATACGCTTTCTGCATTTTTGCATTGCGGTAATGCCTGTGCTATGATATCCTTCTGATGAGGTGAGTAGGATGGAACTGAGAGTTTTGCGTTACTTTCTCGCCGTGGCGCGGGAGGAGAATATCACGAAGGCGGCGGCGCTGCTCCATGTGACGCAGCCGACGCTCTCCCGCCAGCTGATGCAGCTGGAGGCGGAGCTGGGCGTGAAGCTTTTCCGACGTAGCCAGTACCGCGTTGTGCTGACGGATGACGGGATGCTCCTGCGCCGGCGCGCACAGGAGATCGTGGAGCTGGCCGACAAGGCCGAACGGGAATTGCAGCATACGCAGACGGAACTGGCCGGCGAGGTCGCCATTGGCTGCGGCGAGACGGTGGCAATGACGTTTCTCTCCCGGCATATCGGAGCGTTCCGCAGACTGTATCCGCAGGTGCAGTTCCGCATTTACAGCGCCAACGCCGACGATGTGAAGGAGCATATCGAAAAGGGACTTTTGGACATGGGCCTTTTGACCGAGCCGGTGGACATCGGGCGCTACGCGTTTTTGCGCATGCCGCAGAAGGACCGCTGGGGCGTGCTGGTGCCGAAGGAGCACGCGCTTGCGCGGAGGAAAGGCGTTACGCCGAAGGATTTGACGGGCGTCCCTCTGCTCATCAGCAGCCGTGAAACGATCCAGAACGAGCTGGCGGGATGGTTTGGCAGCGATTTTGAAAAAATAGAGATTGCCGCCACTTATAACCTCATCCTCAATGCCGCCAACATGGTAAAAAACGGCCTCGGCGCGGCGCTGTGCTTTGATCTGGACAATATCTCCGACGCACTGACCTTTGTGTCGCTTTCTCCGACGCTGGAGACGGGAACGGTGCTGGCGTGGAAGAAGGACCAGATCGATTCTCCGGCAGCGGAGCGGTTTCTCAAGTTCGTCAGAAATGCGGATCAGGCATTTTTGAATGTGCAAAACAGGCATTCGACACAGCTAAAGCATTGATTTATAATACAGGTGTTCCGAAAGAGAACACCTGTATTTATTTTGATAGGCAGGAGTGTGGGCTTATCTGCCCCGAATCGAGAAAGGGAGCTGTACAATGGAAGCGATGGAAAATATTCTCACGCGCAGAAGTGTCCGCGTGTATGAGGACCGCCCGGTCAGCCGGGAAACACTGGACAAGGTTTTTGCTGCCGCGCAGATGGCGCCGTCATGGAAGAATACGCAGACGCCCGGCTATGTTGTGATCGTCTCGCCGGAGAAGAAGGCGGCGCTGATGGAGATTCTGCCCTCGTATAATGCCAGAACCGTTTCCACGGCGCCGGTGACCGTGGTTATGACGACGCGGAGGAAGCGCTGCGCCTACGAGCGCGACGGGAGCTTCTCCACGCAAAAGGAGGACCGCTGGGAGATGTTCGACGCGGGGATCGCGTGCCAGACGCTGTGTCTGGCAGCATGGGCGCAGGGACTGGGGACCTGCATCATGGGGATCTACGATGAGGATAAGGTTCCCACGCTGCTGGAGGTGCCGGAGGATCAGTATGTGACTGCCATCGTGTCGATGGGCTATCCTGCGGAGACTCCCATGGCGCCCAAACGCAAGCCCACGGAGGAAAAGGTACGATACCTTTAAGCCCGGCTGCTACGGATTTTTCAGGAGTTGAGCAAATGACAAGGCAGGAAGCAAGCGAGCGCTATCATATTCCGGTTTCCATCCTGCGGGAGTATGAGGGCTGGGGACTGTGCGGCGTGGTGAAAAAAGTCATGGGCGCGTGGCAGTACGATGATGAGGATCTCGAACGGCTGAGCACCATGATGACGCTGCACGACATCGGGTTTACTGCGGAAGAGGTGGAGACCTATATGCGTCTGCTGCTCGAGCAGCCCGGCAGCGGCGGACAGAGGCTGCGGATGGTGGAGGAAAAGCGGAACGAAACGCTCGATGAGATCCACTTTCGTGAACGTCAGATCTCACGGCTTGACTATTTGCGCCGCGAGATCAGGAAGGATAGCAAGGAGGAATGACATATGATTTTGAATGAGACCTATACGCTCACTAATGGCGTGGTCATCCCGAAGCTGGGACTTGGCACGTGGTTTATCCCCGACGATGGGGCGGCGGAAGCGGTGCGGACCGCGGTGTCGCTCGGCTACCGGCATATCGATACCGCGCAGGCCTATGAAAATGAGGCAGGTGTCGGCGAGGGCGTGCGCACCTGCGGGCTGCCGCGCGAGCAGCTCTTCGTCACCAGCAAGGTGGCCGCTGAGCATAAGGATTACGATTCCGCCGCACGCTCCATCGATGAGACGCTGCGGAAAATGAGCCTGGATTATCTTGATATGATGATCATTCACAGCCCGCAGCCCTGGGCGGACTTCCGCGGCGGCGACTATGCCGAGGGCAACCGCGAGGCATGGCGGGCATTGGAGGATGCCTATGCCGCCGGAAAGCTGCGCGCCATCGGTGTTTCCAATTTCCGTAAGCCGGATCTGGACAACATCCTTGCAGGCTGCCGCGTGAAGCCGATGGTCGATCAGATCCTGCTGCACATCAGCAATACGGATCTTGCGCTGCTGGATACATGCCGGGCGCAGGACATTCTGGTGGAGGCCTATTCGCCCATCGCGCACGGCGAGGCGCTGAAAAATCCGATGATCGCGGAGATGGCGGTGAAGTACGGCGTGTCTGCCGCGCAGCTGTGTATCCGCTACGTGCTCGAGCTCGGCGCAGTCGCATTGCCGAAAACGGCCAACCGCGAGCATATGAAGGCCAATGCGGCGGTCGACTTTTCCATCGCGCCCGACGATATGGAACGGCTCAAGCAGGCTTCGCCCATTCAGAATTACGGGGAGTTCAGCCGCTTCCCGGTATTCAGCGGCAAATAAGAGGAGGAGAGCATGATGAATCGAGCCGATCGCGCCGAACGGACCATGCAGGCACTGTACGGAACGGCGCACGCGCCGCTTGAGCGCACGGACCCGGAGTTTGCCGCCATCAAGGAGCGGCTCATTTACGGTGAGGTCTACGCCGAGGAAAGACTTTCGGCAAAGCTGCGCGAGCTTGTTATCCTTGTCGTGGCGGTGACGAACCAGACCATGAACGAGGTCAGACGCCATGCCGCGGCGGCCCTCGCCGCCGGTGTGGGACCGGAGGAGATCAAGGAGGCGGTCTATCACTGCGCACCCTACATCGGACTTGGTAAGGCCGAAAATGCTGTGGCTGCCGTCAATGAGGTGTTTGCCGAAAAGAAGATCGCCCTTCCGCTGGAGGGCGGCCGGACGGTCACGGAGGAGAGCCGCCTTGCCGACGGCATTGCCGCCCAGAAGTCCATCTTTGGCGATCACATTGACGCCATGCGTGCCGCTGCGCCGGAGAATCAGAAGAACATTCAGGATTATCTGTCTGCCTACTGCTTCGGTGATTTCTACACCCGCAGATTCCTCACCATCCCGGAGCGCGAGCTGCTGACATTTGCCGTTCTTTGCGCACAGGGTGGCTGCGAGCCGCAGGTCAGGGCGCATGTCGGCGGCAACGCCGCCGTGGGCAACGGCAAGGAAACGCTTCTCGCCGCGCTGAGTGTGTGCATCCCCTACATCGGCTTCCCCCGCACGCTCAACGCGCTGGGCTGCATCAATGAGGTCCTTGCCGGAGAAGAAAGCATAACGAAAAAAGGAGAGATCATACGATGAAAAAGGTTTTAGTCGCTTATTTTTCTGCCAGCGGTGAAACGGCCCGGCTGGCAAAGACCATTGCCGGTGTGACCGGCGGCAATCTTTTTGAGGTCAAGCCGGTGCAGCGCTACTCTGCCGCCGACCTCAACTGGAACGACACGAAAAGCCGCAGCACCATCGAGATGAACGACGCGGCGAGCCGCCCCGCCATCGCAGAGCGCGTGGGCGACATGGCGCAGTACGGCACCGTTTTTGTGGGCTTCCCCATCTGGTGGTATCAGGCTCCGCGCATTATTGAGACGTTCCTCGAAAGCTATGACTTTGCGGGCAAGACGGTGATCCCCTTTGCCACCTCCGGTGGCAGCGGCATGGGAAAAACGGAGAGCATCCTCAAGCCCTGCTGCGCAGAGGGCACGAAGTGGCTTCCCGGCAAGCGCCTGAGCAGCCGTGAGAGCGCCGAGACTGTGCAGAAGTGGATCGAAGGCCTTGGACTGTAAGGGGATACCCGAATGAGCCGCATCAGTTTTTCTGATGTGAAAGCACGCAAAAGAGAGATTGATAACGGCGCGGCGAAGCGGTAGAATAGAACAAACCGGCCTGAGGCGGTAGTATCGGCCTGCCCGTCGCGGGGCAGGCCGGTACCGGCATATGGGGCGGCGGTGCGCGCCGCCGTTCGGCACTTTAACAGGCTTATGAAACAGGAAGGAGCACCTGACATGGAAAGAATCAAGAAAAACTTCGGCTTCGGCTTTATGCGTCTGCCGATGAAGGACGGCGAGGTGGACCTCGCCGAGACGAGCCGCATGGTGGATGCGTTCCTCGACGCGGGCTTCAATTATTTCGACACGGCTCACGGCTATTTGCAGGGCAGAAGCGAGACGGCGCTCAAGGCGTGCCTGACCAGCCGCTATCCCCGCGACCGCTACGTCCTGACGGACAAGCTGACGGCGAACTTTTTCAAAACGGAGGCGGATATCCGTCCCTTCTTTGAAAGTCAGCTTGCCGCCTGCGGCGTGGACTATTTTGACTTTTACCTGATGCATGCACAGGGCGCGTCGAATTACGGCCATTTTAAAGAGTGCCGCGCCTATGAAACGGCGTTTGCCCTCAAGGCCGAGGGAAAGGTGCGCCATGTGGGCATTTCGTTCCACGACCGTCCCGAGGTGCTCGAGCAGATCCTGATGGAGTATCCGCAGATCGAGGGCGTGCAGATCCAGTTCAACTATGTCGACTACGACGATCCCGCGGTGCAGAGCCGTGCATGCTACGAGGTCTGCCGCCGGCATCATAAGCCCGTCATCGTCATGGAGCCGGTCAAGGGCGGCAACCTTGTGAACCTGCCCGAGGAGGCAAAGGCTGTCCTCAACGACCTCCACGGCGGCAGCCCTGCCAGCTATGCGCTGCGTTTTGCGGCTGGCTTTGAGGGAATGCTGATGGTGCTCTCCGGTATGAGCAGCATGGCGCAGATGCAGGACAACATCTCCTTTATGGCGGACTTCAAGCCGCTCAATGAGACGGAGTTGGCCGCGGTGCGGAAGGTGCAGGAGATCTTCAAGAGCAAGCACCTCATTCCCTGCACCTCCTGCCGCTACTGCACGGACGGCTGTCCGAAGCACATTTCCATCCCTGACCTGTTCGCCATCATGAACACCAGGCAGATCCTGCGCGACTGGAACGCGGATTATTACTACAATGTCGTCCATACCGCGCCGGGCCGCAAGGCGTCCGACTGCATCAAGTGCGGCCGGTGCGAAAAGGTCTGCCCGCAGCATCTGCCGATCCGTAAGCTGCTGGAGGATGTGGCGAAGGAATTTGAGACGGCGTGATGTACTTCGCGTACGGAGAAGAGGAGATTTCTTACCTCAAGCAGAAGGATAAGCGGCTGGGCGGGGTGATCGACCGCGTGGGGCACATTGACCGCGTGGTGGATACTGACCTGTTTTCCTCCGTCGTCCATCACATTGTCGGCCAGCAGGTTTCCACCAAGGCGCAGGAGACGATTTGGCAGCGCCTGCGCGCGGCGCTGGGCGAGGTGAACGCCGATACGGTTCTGATGGCGGGCGTACCCGCGCTGCAGGCGCTCGGCATGACCTTCCGCAAGGCGGAGTACATCACGGACTTCGCGCAGAAGGTCCATACCGGCGCGTTTGATCTGGATGCGGTCCGGCACATGAGCGATGAGGAGGCCGTCCGCGCGCTCAGCGCGCTCAAGGGCGTCGGCGTATGGACGGCAGAGATGATCCTGCTCTTCTGCATGCAGCGGCTTGATGTGCTCAGCTATGATGATCTTGCCATTCAGCGCGGACTGCGGATGGTCTACCGCCACCGCAGCATCGACCGCGAGCGGTTTGAAAAATACCGCCGCCGCTTCAGCCCCTGCGGCAGCGTGGCAAGCCTGTATCTGTGGGAGGTCTCCGGCGGAGCGGTGCCGGAACTCACAGATCCCGCGCCGGTGCGGCGAAAGCCGGCAAAAAAATGATTGGCCGCGCAGACGGCTGCTCCGCCGTGACGCGGGAGCGCACGGACATATTGGAAAAAAAGAGAGCCCGGTGGAAAACGGTTTGCCGTTTTCCGCCGGGCTTTTTGCAAACGCTTCAGGCGGCGGGGCGCTGTGCCTGCGCGTCCTTGACGCACTCGGCATAGGTCAGGGGGAAGGATGCCTTGAGCACTGCGCTTCTGCATACGCTCCAGCCGCTGCGGCGGAGGAAGTCGAGATAGTCCGTGTCCGACCACTTGCTCTCAAGCGGAAAGCCCGCAAGCTTCATGCAAAAGGCGAGCAGTCGTCCGAACAGTGAATTGCGGGCATGGGTGAAGGTGGGGGCGATAAACACGCCGTCGTCCTTGAGCACGCGACGGATCTCCGCGAGCGCCAGTTCGGGCTGCGGAATGACGTGCAGGACGTTGGCAGCAATGACCACATCAAAGCTCTGGTCGGCATAGGGCAGATGGAACATATCCTGCACGGAGAAGTGCAGCTTGGCAGACAGGTTGCCGCGCCGGGCCTGCGCGATCATCTCATGCGAGGCGTCGGTCGCTTCAATCTGGTCGGCGGCGTTGACGATGCTTTTGGCGATCAGACCCGTG
The DNA here is from genome assembly GCA_934589665.1 of uncultured Oscillospiraceae bacterium. Taxonomy (GTDB): domain Bacteria; phylum Bacillota; class Clostridia; order Oscillospirales; family Oscillospiraceae; genus Hominicoprocola. The sequence continues at coordinate 7,295 of CAKTOJ010000019.1, forward strand.
CCGGTGGCTAGCTCCAGAACCGACTTGTGCCGTACGGCCGGACGGATCAGTTCGCACATGCGCGCGTAGGCGGCGGAATCCTTGCGCATAAAGCGGTCATACCGGTCCGCGTTCCTGTCCCAGAAGTTTTTATGCTCTGCCATGATCGACACCCCTTTGCCATGCCTGCGCACTTTTTATTAGATTCATCTAACTGCTGCGGAAAACAGGGCAGTTAATATGATCTAACCGATGGACTGCTCAAATGCCGCCCGTGACCGGCGGCTTTTTTCGTATTTTAGCGCGGTGTGTGGTGCTTGTCAAGACAGTGCACACTGTTTACAAATTGTTCACGCCGCCTTTAGGTTCTTTTAAAGGTTATTTGTTAGTCTTTGTGCATAGCCTGAAACGTAAGGCAGTCAGGAATCTTCTGAGGGCAGCTGTCCGCCCGGCAGAACACTGCGAAAGCGGCAGACCAGAAACAACGCCGAAAGACGTGAGAATAGAAAACACCGGCCCGAACGCATGCGCAGCGTTCGGGCCGGTGGGCTTTTGCGGGAGTGCAAGGATTACAGCGTACCGTTGGGAGCGACGCCGATGGCAAATTCCACGGCGATTGCGACGAGCACGACAAGAAGGGAAATGATGAAGCCGTGCAGCATCGGCTTTGCGCCGGAGCGGCAGAGCGCCTTGAAGTCGGTGTTCAGGCCGATGGCGGCGAGCGCCGCGACCATCAGGAACTTGCTCACGCTCTTGAGCGCGGCGGCCGCGGCAGCGGGGATCAGGCCGAGACTTGTAAGCGCGGACATGGCGAGAAATCCGAGGATGAACCAGGGGAAGATGGACTTGATGCTGACCTTGACGCCCTGACTCTCAGCCTGCTCCTTCTTTTTCAGGTGCAGGCTGACGGCGGCAAAGACCAGAACGGCGGGGATGATGGCCAGCGTGCGCGTGAGCTTGACCATGGTGGCAAAGTCACCCGCCGCTTCACTGAAGGCGTAGCCCGTGGCGACAACGCTTGAGGTGTCGTTCACCGCCGTGCCGGCCCATAGGCCGAACGCCGCGTCGGAGAGCCCCATCGCGCGGCCGAGAAGGGGAAAGACCACGATCATAACGGTGTCGAAGAGGAACGTCGCGGACAGACCATAGGCAATGTCCATATCCGTCGCCTCAATGACCGGCGCGATGGCCGCGATGGCCGAGCCGCCGCAGATGCCGGTGCCGGCATTGATGAGGCTGCTCGTTTTCCAGTTCAGGCCGAGCGCCCGTCCAATCAGCGCGCCGAGGCCGAAGCACGTGGCGAGCGTAAAGACCATGACGGTCAGGGAGAAGCGGCCGACGGTCAGCACCGTGCGGATGTTCAGGCTGGCGCCGAGCAGGATGATGGCGAATTTCAGAATCTTCTTCGAGGTGAACTTGATGCCGGAGGCAGTCACGGGCGTCGGCTTCCAGACGGCGTTGACGGCCATGCCGATAAACATGGCGATGACGGACGCGCCGATAAAGTGCAGGCCGGCTTGCTCTTCCAGCCCCTCTAAAAGCTTGGCTGCCGCTGCGATGACCAGCGCCAGGGCCATGCCGGGAATGAATTTCGTGATTTTTTTCATGGGTGATCCTCCAAGTATTTTCAAACTGCCTATTTACTTTAGTACGGACGGTTGATAAAATAAAGGCATAAAAAAGAATGGAACGATTCTATTTCGTGATAATTGGAGGACGCCGTGGAGCAGAAGCTGGAAACCTTTCTTACATTGTGCAGGACCATGCATTATGGACGTGCGGCGGAGGCGCTGAACCTTTCCCAGCCGGCGGTGAGCAAGCATATTCAGTCGCTCGAGGAGGAGTACGGCGCGCCGCTTTTCACCTATGCAAACCGCCGGCTGCGCAAGACGCGGCAGGGTGAGCTGTTGGAGCAGTACGCCATTTCACTGCGCTACAACGAGCAGTCGCTGCGCGCTGCGCTGCACGATAAGCCGCCGACGCAGCTGCGCATCGGCGCGACGAAGTCCATCGGAGATTATATCCTGCTGCCTGAGATCCGGGGATATCTTGCCCAGCCGAAGAGCGAGCTGCTGTTTCTTGTGGATAACACGGCACATCTGCTTGCGCAGCTGGAAGCGGGCGAGCTGGACTTTGTCGTGCTTGAGGGCGTGTTTGACAAGCAGCGCTACGATAGCTTTCTGCTTCGTCCCGAGCCCTACATCGGGATATGCAGCGCGTCGCATCCGCTCTCCGGACGGTGCGTGTCGATCAAAGAGCTGCTCTCCGAGCGCCTGATCCTGCGCGAGGAGGGCTCCGGCACACGGCGGATTCTGGAGGATGAGCTGGCGCAGCAGGGCTACCGCACCACGGCGTTCGCACAGTGCGCCTGCGTCAGCTCCTTCAAGCTCATCAAGGAGCTGGTCTGTGACGGCTACGGCATCAGCTTCCTTTACGAAGCGGTTGTGAAGGACGATCCGCGCTTTGGCCGCTTTGCCTGCCCGCCGCTGACGGGAACGCACGAGCTCAACGTCGTGTTCCTCAAGAACACGGATGCAGGCCGGCTGGCGCGGCAGTTTCTCAGACAGTAAAAAAGAGGGAGGCACGTCCGAAGGGACGAGCCTCCTTTTACATATTGCCGTATCGCCGAAGTGTCAGCCGCGGTGCAGGATCGCATCAAGATCCTGCTGCGGATTGGTAATGGGCTGAAGGTTGTAGGCGTCCACGAGCGTTTTGACCACCGATTCCGAGAGAAAGGCGGGCATCGTGGGGCCGAGACAGATATTCCTGATGCCGAGGGCGAGCAGCGTGAGCAGGATGCACACAGCCTTCTGCTCGTACCATGTCAGCACAAGCGTGAGCGGCAGGTCGTTGACCGTGCAGCCGAAGGCGCCGGCGAGAGCCAGCGCGATCTGTACGGCGCTGTAGGCGTCGTTGCACTGTCCGACGTCGAGGATGCGTGGGATGCCGTTGATCTCACCGAGGTCGAGATCGTTGAAACGGAACTTGCCGCAGGCGAGCGTGAGGATGAGCGAATCCATCGGCGTGCGCTTGACGAACTCTGTGTAGTAATTGCGTCCGGGGTGCGCGCCGTCGCAGCCGCCGACGAGAAAGATGTGGCGGATCGCGCCGCTTTTGACGGCTTCGATGATCTGCGGCGCCTGTGCGAGCACGGCGGCGTGGGCGAAGCCGGTGGTGAGCATGTGGCCGCCGTTGATGCCGCTCATGCTGCGGTCAGTCTCATAGCCGCCGAGGGCAAGGGCCTGCTCGATGAGCGGGGAAAAGTCCTTGTGCCCCTGTGCGTCCTCCTCGATGTGCCGCAGCCCCTCATAGCTGACGACCGAGGTGGTGTAAACACGGTCGGCATAGCTCTCGCGCGGCGGCATGATGCAGTTGGTGGTGAAGAGCACGGGGGCGGGAATATTGGCAAACTCCTTCTGCTGGTTCTGCCAGGCCGTGCCGAAGTTGCCGGCAAGGTGAGGGTATTTGTTCAGCCCCGGATAGCCGTGGGCGGGCAGCATTTCGCTGTGCGTGTAGACATTGATCCCCTTTCCGGCGGTCTGCTCGAGAAGCTGGTGCAAATCCTCCAAATCGTGGCCGGAGACGACGATGAACGGTCCCTTTTTGATATCCGTGTGGACGCGTGTGGGGACAGGATCGCCGAATGCCCCGGTATTTGCGCGGTCGAGCAGAGCCATGCATTTGAAGTTCACCTGCCCGAACTCCGTGATGAGCGCAAGCCAATCGGCCACGCTGTGCTCCTGCGCAAGTGCGGCAAGACCTTTATAGAACCAGACGCTCACTTCCGCGTCCTCCTGCCCGAGACGCATGGCATGATGCGCGTAGGCGGCCATGCCCTTGAGGCCGAAAAGCAGCGTGGAACGCAGAGAGACAATGTCTGTTTCTCCGCGCCAGAGCCATGCGGCATCCTCATCACGGACGTCTCTGCCGCGCGCCCGCAGAGCGTCCTCCACGCGCGCGGTAAAGGCGCGGATGGCGGAGTTGTCGAAGTTCACGTTTGTAAGCGTGGTGAACAGACCGTCGGCAAGCAGCTGCGTGACCTCGCGCGGATGCTCGTCCTTTTCCCCGCAGACCTCCGCCAGCCGGATCAGACGGCAGATGAGGATGTCCTGCAAATGCGCGGTTTCAGGCTGCTTGCCGCACACGCCCGTGCGGACGCAGCCGCTTCCGCCGGCGGTCTGCTGACATTGAAAGCAAAACATTTCTGACATGGAATGACCTCCTTATTCTGGTAAGGACAGTATTTCCAACGCAGGTGCGGCTCATACGGCGCGCGGCGGAAAAGAGATGCCGTGTGCGCGAAAAACAGCGTGCATTTTGCTGCAGAGTATGCTATACTGACTTCTCAAAAGCCTGACGGGAAAAGAGAGACAAAGGAGAACTGTATGAAAAAACAATGGGATCTCAGCGCTGCGGCGCTGCATATTCTGGCCATGGCATTTATGCTGATGGATCATCTGTGGGCGACGTTTTTCTCATCACAGGAATGGATGACCTGTGTGGGGCGTCTGGCGTTTCCAATTTTCGCCTTTATGGCGGTGGAGGGTTGTTTCCACACGAGTAATTTCCGGCGCTATGCGCTGCGGATGCTGCTCTTTGCTGTTCTGTCCGAGATCCCGTTTGACCTGATGTACGGCGGGACGGTGTTCTACCCCGTTCATCAGAACGTCATCTGGACGCTGCTTATCGGTATTCTCGGCATCCGGCTGATGGAGAAGGCCCGCGCGTCGAGAAAACGCTGGCTTTATGCCTGCACCTGTGTGCTGACTGTTGTGCTGGGCTTCGCGCTCGGTATGCTCGGTATGGTAGACTACTACGGCGCGGGCGTTTTGACCGTGTTTGCGTTTTACTTCTTTCATGGGCGGAAGTGGTGGTGCCTGCTCGGGCAGCTTGCGGCGCTGTACTGGATCAATGTCGAGCTGCTCGGCGGGCTGATGCTCCCCCTTACGTTCTTCGGCACGGAACTGGAGCTGTGCGAGCAGGGACTTGCGATGCTTGCACTGGTTCCCATCTGGCTCTACCGCGGCCGTCAGGGCTATCACAGCAAGCCCTTCCAGTATGCCTGCTATGCATTTTACCCGGTGCATATGCTGGCGCTGTCGCTGCTGGCCATGGCACGGTAATGACCGAAAAAAACAGTGGGAGCGGCTGATAAAAAAGCCCCCGGCACGCTGTGCCGGGGGCTTTTTTATGTAAAGCAGAGGAGTATAAGGGGATGGCCGCGCGGTTTCCCGAGTTAGTCAGTTCAGCTTTCTATGCAGATCGTAAACGTCTGCACGGCGGTGAGCTTATACTTCCGCAGTTTTCCGTGGTGCCGGAACCGCTCCTCTCCAATATCAGATTGCTTTGGCTTCGCGGCTGCGAAGCGCCTGAATGATGTACTCCATGGCAGAGCTGATATGGTGGTCAACGCATTTCTCCGCTGCCTCGACGCCGCCGCGTTCAATGCAGTGCATCAGCTCCAGGTGACCTTGACTGGCCTTGTGCCGGCTATGATACGGGTCGCGCAGAACATATTTGATGCTGATGTAGCGGTTCAGGACGATTTCATAGAGTTCCTGCATGCAGCTGTTTTTCGCGCTAGCGATCAATGTGCGGTGAAAGTCCATGTCCCGCTTGATGCTTTCAACAGGGTTGCCGGTTTCCGTTTCAAAAAGGCACTGGTCCGCCATTGCACACAGCTTGTCGATTACGGCGAAATCCCGGCTTCGGGTGAGATAGCGGACGGCCTCCTGCTCAAAGAGAATCCGTGTCCGGCAGATGTCGTGGAGCTCGGCCTCGGTAGGGGTATGGATGAAGAAGCGTCCGTTGCCGCCGACACCGATGATCCGCTCGTTTGCCAGCAGCTTGAGCGCCTGAACGACAGGCGTCCGGCTCACGCCGTACCGTTCCGCCAGCTCAGCCGGGTCAAGGATCTCACCGGGGTGATAGCTGCAGGAATAAAAGCCGGTCATAAAGGTTCGGTATGCAACTTTGTCCAGTCCTTCTTTTTCGTACATGAATGGTCGTCTCTCAACTTCTGCGGAGGCTATGCACCGCTTGGAATCATTGTCAATTTATTTATTATATTTGAAATTATTCGATTTTGTCAAGCGGATGAGATAAAATGTTCTGCGGAGATTGCAAAAACCGTCCGGCTTCTGTTGAAACCGGACGGTGGGATATGGTTTTCAGCGCAGCTCGGCGGTGAAGGTAATGACATCGCCGCTGATATCCGCGCGGATGGACCCTTTGTGTCCCTCGGCAATGCTGCGTGCGATGGAAAGTCCGATGCCGAAGCCGCCGGACGCGCTGCGTGAGGGATCGGCACGGTAGAATCGGTCGAACAGCTTCGAGGTGTCAACCGGCACGGAGGTGTCGCACCGGTTCGAGGTGCGCAACACCACGCCGCGCCGCGTCTTTTCCAGCGTGAGCGAAATGGGAGAGCCGGGGAGCGCATATTTTACAGCGTTGTCAAGCAGAATGGAGACAAGCTGGCGCACGGCGTACTCGTCACCGCGGCAGATCAGATCGGGGGTGATGGAGAGCGTCAGTGCGTGGCCTTCGGAGGCTGCAAAATCGCGGAAGGATTCCGCTGTTTCGCTCACGGCAGTGCTGATGGGAAAATCCTCCAGCTTAAGCGGTGAGGTTTCCTCGTCCATGCGCGAGAGCGTTACGAGCGAGCTGACCAGCTCGGTGAGCTTATCCGTCTGAGCAAGCGCCTTGTCGATCCATTTCTGATGCCCGACGTCCATTTCCAGAACCTTCAGGCTTGTGGCAATGACCGTGATGGGCGTTTTGAGCTCGTGCCCTGCGTCGGTGATGAACTGCTTCTGCCGTTCGGCGGAGCGCACGACCGGATCAATGGCGCGGCGGGAGAGCAGCACGACCAGCGCAAAGACCAGCAGAATGCATCCGACATCCGCGGCCAGCGACCAGACCGCCAGCGTGCGCACTGTGCGCATGGCCTGATAGCAGTCGAGAAAAATGGCGGAGCACAGGCCGCTGCCATCGTCCGTGACAAGGTATTTATAACCGGAATAGTAGCCGAAGCCCGTGCCGTGCCGCAGCGCGACGGCAAGATATTCCGCTACGTCATCCTCGGTGACGGCGGCAATCTTACCGAGCTCGGCGCTTGTCAGCGTGCCGTCGTCCGTATAGCGCAGGACGAAAAAACGGGTGGAAAAGGGTGTTTCGGGGCCGAAAGGGCCGCTGTGCCGCTCACCGTCTGTCCCCTTTTTATCGGGGGGCGGCACGGCACCATCCTCCGGGGAGACCGGAGGCGCGGAAAAAGGGATCGTACCCTGATTGCGCTCGATGAGCTCAAGCGTCTGCGTCAGGTCGGAGTTGACGGAAATGTAGTTTGCCGCGTTGACAACGACCGTCAGCAGCAGCATGACCGCCGCGACCGAAAGCGTGGCGATGCGGATGAAGCGGTTGCGCAGCCGACGGATCATACGCCCTCCTCCAGCACATAGCCAAGGCCGCGGTTGGCGTGGAGCGAGAGCCGTGAGCCGATAGACTTGAGCTTCTTGCGCAGATTGGAGATGTTGACCCACACGACGCTGATCTCTGCGTCAGCGTCCCAGCCCCAGACCTGCTCCATGATGCGCTCGGCGGAAAAAACCTGCCGCGGCGAGCGCAGAAAGAGCTCCATGATCTGGAATTCGCGTCCGCTGAGCCGAATGCTCTCCGTGCCGCAGCGCAGCTCGCCCGTGGCGGGATCGAGCGTCAGGTCGCCATAGAGCAGCACACTCGGCCGGTAGGCCTCGCTGCGGCGCAGGATGGCGCGCACGCGGCTCAAAAGCTCGTCGGGGTCAAAGGGCTTGGGGAGATAATCGTCCGCGCCGGCGTTGAAGCCGGTGATGCGGTCCTCCTTTTCGCCCTTGGCGGTGAGCATCATGATGGGCGTCTTTATACCCTCGCTCCGCAGCCGTTCGAGCACTTGAAGCCCGTTCATCTTCGGCATCATCACGTCGAGAATCAGCGCGTCGTATGCGCCCGATACGGCGTATTCATAGGCGTCAAAGCCGTTGTGCACAGCGTCCACCGTGAAATGGTTTTTTTCGAAAAAGACCGTCAGCGCCTCGGCCAGATCCAGTTCGTCCTCTGCGATGAGCAGCTTCATCCTTGTTCACCTGCCATTTGCTTTCATTTGCGCGCTTATGCGCGGCGTGCCTGCCGGAACTGCGCGGACAGGTCTCATCCGTTGAGTATAACGAAAAGACAGCGGAAATGCAAGAGCGCTCACAGTGCGTCCTTCACACTCTCGCGCCCGCAGACAATGTTGAGATTGCCATTGCGGCAGCGGAGCGCGTCGAGGAACGCCTTGGGGACGATTTCGCCGGGAAGCGTGACGCGGTATTCCAGCTCGTAGAGCGTACCCATGCTGCTGGTTTTGACGCGCACAAGCTCATGTGATTTCGTGTACTGCGCGAACAGATCGTCGAAGAGCCCCTCGTAATCAAGATTTTCCGGAATGGTGATCTTGAGAACGCGCTCGGCGGCGGAGGGCCGGCCGAACTTCAGGGCGGTCAGCGCCAGCATTGCGGCAGCGAGGATCAGGAAGAATAAAAAGGCCAGCGCGACGTAACCCATGCCGGTGGCCAGACCGAGCGCCATGGCGAGGAAGAGCGCGCCGATTTCGCGCGCCGTACCGGGTGCGGAGCGGAAGCGCACGAGGCTGAACGCGCCCGCGACGGCCACGCCTGCACCGAGATTGCCGTTGACAAGCATGATGACGACCTGTACGACTGCCGGCAGGATCGCCAGCGTGACGGCGAAGCTCTGCGTGGAGCGGGAGCGGTACTGCGCGGCAAGCGCCGTGCCGATGCCGAGGAGAAGAGAGGATGCGGTACAGATGAGAAAGGCGGAGAACGTCAGCTCCGCACCGATGATCGAATTAAGCACAGAAAAGGGCCTCCTTTTTGATTTGTTGGGATGCTTTTGCAAGAATATGGCGGGAATAAACCTCGCCGTATTTGGAAAACGAGGTGGGGAACACGCCAAGCTCCGAGAGCAGACGGCTGAGCCAGAGAGGACAGACGCCGGGCAGCTTGAGCTCCATCAGCACAGCGCCGCCGTCGATGATCGGTGCGCCGAAATCGCCCGCGTGCAGATCGAGCGCTGTATCGCGCCAGCGCAGATTGGTGTCGAAGGTGATACGCAGCTCGGAATCCTCACGTCCGGCGAAGGCGAGACGGTCGTAGGCAAGAAAGACGCGCGGCTGTGTGTGGTAAAGGGATTGGAAATAGCCAATCTCGCACCCGATCTGACCGAAGTCCGCTGCGGGGACCGTGCCGGTGAGCAGCGGGGCAACATTGGGGCATTCCGTTGCGATGCGGCGCTTGTAGACCACGCCGTCATACTTTTTCTTCAGCTCAACGAACACGCTGCCGTCCTCGGAGGGAACGCCGTAGCTGCGCACACGCAGCTTTTCCTTATAGACCGGCTTTTCCAGCGACGCACGGATCAGACGATAGTCGGGCGTATCATAATAAATGTTGCAGATGGTGTACCGGCCATACCGGTCAGGCACCGTATAGGGCTCCATCGCCTCAAGCAGCGCGTGCTGCTGGGATGGCGTGAGCCAGTATTTCTTTTCGTAGCGCTCAAAGCAGCATTGGATCTGATTTGCCATATCGGGCACCTCCTTGATGGTGGCATGATAACCGCGCGACCTAAAGGAAACCTAAAGAAAGCTTATGATTTTCCTTTAGGCTGCTTTTAGGCTGCGCGGCTATGATGAGCGCATCCTCAGAGTGGGACGGACGTTCCGTCGGGAAAACAAAATGAAGTACGATGACAAGGAGGTCATTTGATGAAAAAGAAATTTCTGCCTGCACTGCTCTGCGCGGCGACGCTGGCCTGTTCACTTGCCGCCTGCGGCGAAACGGCGAATGCCAGCGGCGGTGAGACGGCGCAAAGTATTGCTTTCGCATTTACCGACAGCGGCATTACCGCTTCGGGAAGCCGCACGGACGGCTATGAGATCGACGGTACGGCCCTGACCATCACGGACGCGGGGACCTACACGCTCTCCGGTACGTGCGCGGACGGCTCTGTGACGGTGAAAAAGGGAACGGAGGGTGTGACGCTGGTGCTCAATGGGCTGTCGCTCACAAGCGCGGATACCGCTCCCATTTCCTGCAATAAGTCAACAGAGGTGACGATTCTCGCCGCAGACGGCACAACGAACACACTCACCGATGCGGCCGAGAACAACGACGATGCGTACCCTGACAATGAAAATGCGGAGAACGCCGTGCTCAAGTGCAAGGACGGATCGACCGTGACCCTCGGCGGCACCGGCACGCTCAACATCGTCGCCAACGGCAAGAACGGCATCAAGTCCGGCGCGACGACGGAGGAAGAGGGCGAGGCGTCCCTTACCATCCGCGATCTGACGCTCAATATTTCAGCGCCGGTCAACGACGCGGTGAACGCCGAGCAGCTGTTGAACATCGAAAGCGGTACGATCACGGTTTCGGCGGCGGATGACGCGCTCCACTGTGACCTTGTGATGAATGTCGGTGCGGATGGAACGGATGGCCCTGCCATCAATATTACAGAGTGCTATGAGGGCCTTGAGGCGGCGGAGCTGAATATTTTCTCCGGCGACATAGACATCAATGCCTCCGACGACTGCATGAATGCGGCCAACTCCGGCCTGAGCGGCTATGACTTCTCCATGACCATCTCCGGTGGTACGATCAACGCCTATTCCTCCAGCGGTGACGGCTTTGACTCCAACGGCGATCTGACCATCACCGGCGGCACGGTCGCGGTCTGGGCGGCGAACCGCGCGGACAATCAGCCTCTTGATGCAGACGGCACACTGACCATTACCGGCGGCACGGTGATCGCCGCGGGCGGAAGCAGCGGCATGGGCGTGAGCATCAGTGCCGAACAGCCCTTTGCAACCTTTGGTTCAAGCAGCATGGGCGGCTTTGGCGGCGGATTCCCCGGCACGCCGGGTGAACGCCCTGACGCTGCGCAGAGCACCGATACCGCGGCACAAAGCGGTGCTCCCGCCGTGCCGGATATGACACAGAAGCCTGAAAAGCCGGCGGATGGTGAGCTGCCTGATGGCGCGGCGTTCGGTGATATGAGCGGAACCGGAACCGCCAGCATCGCCAAGGGCGAGGCCTTTACGATCCGGGATGCTTCCGGCAATGTCGTTTACAGCGGCACGGCACTGTGCGATACCAATTATGTTTTCTTCTCCTCCTCCGACCTGACCGACGGCGGGAGCTATACGCTCTCGACCGACAGCGCCGATGTGGAAACCGCGTCGGCGCAGACCGGAACGGTCTCCTCCGGCTTTGCCGGCGGCATGGGTGGCCAGCGCCCCGGCGGAGATGGCAGCGACCGCACGCCGCCTGAAAAGCCCGACGGCGAAGCGCCGGACTTCGGCAGCGGTCAGATGCCGCCCGACCGGCCCTCCTCTTCCGGGGACGGCGCCGGTTCGGGTGCTCCCGCCGAAGCGGTTGCGCAGAAGAGCTGAGTGAAAATAAAAAAGCGGAGACTGCATCAGTCTCCGCTTTGCCTTTTGTTACTGTGCGTCCGCTTCGCCTGACGCGCGGGGGATGCTCACGCCGATGCCGTTGATCTCCACGCCGTCGTCGGCGGGAATGAGCAGATAGCGCCGCCCGCCGATCATGCGCGTTTCAATGAGATAGCTGTTTTCGGGGGCGATGGTGATTTTGACCTCTGGGGTTGTGACCTCGAATTTTTTGCTATCGATGATGTTGCCGGGGTTGAGCGCGGCATTCGCGCCGTACTGTTTTTCGCACTCCGCCTTGAACGCTTCGACCTTTTCTGCGCTCACGCCGCTGCTCGAGAGGATGCCGCCTACATCGCCGACGGTCAGCTCTAGCGGCTGAGGGTCCTTACTCTCCTTGTGCTCCTGAATCCGGCCGCGGATCTGCTCGTGCACTGACTGCACCACATCATAGCTGCAATCCTGATCCAGCGTTTCGGCCAGCGCCGTGTCGAACACATTTTTCTGCTCGGCGGCGGACATCGGAGGCTCGACGCGGAAGAGCGCGTCGATGACCTCCGTGTGGAGCAGATCAGCGTTTTTGCTGTAAAAGAGTGCGCTGTAGATGTTTGCGGCGCGGTCATCAAAGGCGGGAAAGAGAAAGCCAAGCTCAGGCGCGAGGGCGATGTGGCCGGTGGAGCTCGGATGGAAGGCTTCCTCGTCCGTATCGTAGCGCAGCTCAAGCGTGGGGGCCTTCACGGGGCAGATGGAGCAGACGAAATACTTGTATACGTCGCTCGATGCGTCCGCCTGCAGTTCATCGTCTCTGCCGCGGTAGGGGACGTCGTAAGCGTCGGCGGCAAGGAGGATGAGGTAATTGGTCTCCCCCATATCGATCGCCTCAATGATCTTACGGCACAGCGCCTCGCGTGCGTTTGCGTCCTTGCACTCCGTCTGGCGCAGCGTCTGGAGCAGACGGTGCTCGTCGCTGTCCGCGACCTGCGCTGTGGAAAACTCGATGTCGACGAGGTTCCGGCTTAGCGTGCCGGAGAGAGACTTCTTCAGCAGCCCCAGATACATCTCCTGCTCGTCCTCGCGCATCAGGCCGAGAGAGGCGTCGATCCATGAGATGACCTCGCGGTTGGAATTGACATAACAGCCATAGACGCGGCTGAAGTTATTTTTATCAAGCCGGAAGCGCCGGCGGATCTCGTTAAGCTCTTTCTGGTTCATGGTGTTCCTTTCCGATACAATAAAATGCGTAAATTATTTTATCACGGATGCCGCCGCGCGGCAAGGAAAAAGGAACGGACAGGCTGTGTGCCTGTCCGTTCCTTTTCGCCGGATAAGAGAGATATGAGAAAAATATGAGAAGAGATCAGGCGCTCAGATCGCCGGCAGCCTTGATCTTCACGCGGTTGGTGTTGCCGGGGTAGTAAGCCAGAGGAACGTCCTCCATCTCGATGATCTCGACGGTCTCGCGCACCGCACCGGCCTCGACGGCCAGCTCGATGGCTTCCTTCTTCGCCTTTTCCAGCGACTGCTCGCGGGGGAGCTCGTCATAGTTCATCAGCTTTTCATACGTGCCGCTTACCTTGGAAATAGCCGAGCCGATGGCGTTGGCACAGCCGAAGTGCGCGGGCTTGAGCACGGACGCCGCGCCGCCGATCTTTTCGGGCAGGATGATGGAGCCGCCGCCGACGAGAATCAGATCCACGTCCGCGTTGGAAACCTTCATGGCATCCACACTGTCCTCGACCAGAGAGCGGATGACGGCCATGGCCTTTTCGGCCACGTCCTGCGGGATGCTCTCGACCTTGGACTTGTCGCCCAGCTCGACCATGCCGAGGCGCACGGCGATATCGGTCGTCGTCATCACGCTGCCGCCGAACACAAGGGCCTTCTTCGTGATCTCGTAGCCCACGCTGTCGGGACCGACAGTCACGCTGCCATCCGGCTTGACGCGCACAATGGAGCCGCCGCCGAGACCGATGGAAATAACGTCCGGCATACGGAAGTTTGTGCGCACGCCGCCGATGGTGACGGCCACGCTGGACTCGCGCGGAAAACCGTTCTGAATCACGCCGAGGTCGGTCGTCGTACCGCCCACGTCCACCACAATGGCGTCCTTGAGGGAGGAGAGGTAGCTGGCGCCGCGGATGGAGTTCGTCGGGCCGCAGGCCACGGTGAGAATGGGATAGCGGCGGGCGTGCTCCATGGTCATGAGCGTGCCGTCGTTCTGACTGAGGTAGACGTCGGCGTTGGTAATGCCCTCGTCACGCAGGCTCTTGGCAAAGCCCTCGGTGAAGCGCTCTGCAACCTGCCAGAGCGCGGCGTTGAGGATGGTGGCGTTCTCGCGCTCGATGAGACCCATGGAGCCGATTTCGCTGGAGACGGAAATATGCACGTCCTCACCCATGAGCTCGCGGCAGAGCTTAGCTGCCTCGAGCTCATGGTCATTGCGGACGGTGGAGAACACACAGGAGATGGCGATGGACTTTACGCCCTTCTCCTTCATCTCCGTGAAAAACGCTTTGGCGGCCTCCACATCCAGCGGGGCGAGCTGCTTGCCGTCATATTCGAAGCCGCCGCCGATGATAACGCTGCCGGCCGCGATCTTCTGAATGTCCTCGGCCCAGTCCACCATGGGGCGGATGCCGGTGGTGGCGGGAGCGCCGATGCGCAGGATACCGATGGGGGCGAGGTTCTTGCGCTCAACAATGGCGTTGGTGCACTGGGTCGTGCCAAGCATGGCTTGGCGGATCTGCGTGCGGTCCACGCCGGAGACCTCCAGCACGGTGCGCAGCGCGCCTAAAATGCCGTCATAAATGTCGGCGGAGGTGGGATACTTGATGTCCGCGATCACCGTGCGGTTTTCGTCGATGAGAACAGCGTCCGTATTCGTGCCGCCGACGTCGATTCCAAGCTTATACATGGTCAATGACCTCCTTTGCAGCGCTCTTCGAGCGGGATATAGTCCGTATCAACACCGAAATAGCGGGGGCCGACGAGCTCGATGCCCTTTTCAGTGCGCCAGAGGTGGAAGCACTTGAGGCCCACGACCATCACGCGTTTGCCGTACTTGAGCGCGTCGGTGGTGACGGGAATGAAGGTCTCCGTGTCCACCAGGCAGATCAGGTCGGGCGTGGTGGCGAGGATCTCGCCATCCACAGTGGCGGTCAGGTTCTCGTTCTGGAACTCCACATAGGCGGTATGGCCCTTGCACTCACCGATGCCCTCCAGCACGACCTTGCCGACGTT
>CAKTOJ010000020.1 GCA_934589665.1 uncultured Oscillospiraceae bacterium
CTTTGTCGGCAACCGAAAGGAAACCTCCGGCTGGAAGCTGTAAGCCATTCCTCTGTTTGCTCTGCGGCGCTTGACAGCGATGGTTATAATGGAAGTGTCATTTCCGTGCTCAAACTTTGGGCGGACATGAAAAAACACCATGGAGGGTCATGACCATGAGACCGGACGAACTGCTTGCCGCACTGCATACGGTGGAAAAGCTGAAGGACACCACACGCCACTGCTACACCTCCGGTGGACGGCACGAAAGCGTTGCCGAACACAGCTGGCGTGCGGCACTGACAGCATTCTTTCTGCGCGATGAATTTCCGGACACGGATATGGACAGGGTCATTCAAATGTGTCTGATCCACGACCTTGGCGAGTGCTTCACAGGCGACATTCCCGCCTTTGACAAAACCGCGCAGGACGAGGACACGGAGGAACGGCTCCTCCATGCCTGGGTGGATACGCTTCCCTCTCCCTGCCGCGAGGAAATGCACGAGCTCTACCGCGAAATGGCCGCGCTGGAAACGCGGGAAGCCAAGCTATACAAGGCCATCGACAAGCTGGAGGCCATCGTTTCGCACAACGAGTCCGATATTTCGACCTGGGAGCCGCACGAGTACGCGCTCAACCTGACCTACGGCACGGAAAACGCCGCCTTTTCCCCTTACCTGACGCAACTGCGCCAGCTGCTGCGTCAGGAGACGCTGGATAAGATCGAACGTGAGGGCAGGCCAAACGAATAATGCACCGCGATGCGTTCCGCGGCCTGCAGTATATTCTGAAAAAAAGCGTCTCCGGTTTCCTGATGGGAAACCGGAGACGCTTTTTCTGTCTTCTTCCGCTTCTTACAGCTTTGCGTATTCCTCATCCGAAACCGGCTCGCACCATTCATTGCGGCAGTCCTCACCGGGGACCTCCACAGCAATGTGGGAGAACCAGCTGTCCTTTTTCGCGCCGTGCCAGTGCTTGACGTTAGCGGGGATCATCACAACGCTGCCCTCGTGCAGGCTGACCGCCGCCTTGCCCTCCTCCTGATACCAGCCCTCGCCAGCCGTGCACAGCAGCAGCTGGCCGCCGCCCTTCGCGGCATGGTGGATGTGCCAGTTGTTGCGGCAGCCCGGCTCAAAGGTGACATTGGCAGCAAACAGGCCGCCTGCCGGATCGGTCAGCGGATTGAGAAAGGAATCGCCGACGAAGAATTTCGCATACGCCGTATTCGGCGCTCCGGTGCCGAAGGGATTGTTCGCTTCAAATGCGTCTCTGTTTTCATATTTCATTGCTCTGATGCCTCCTGTATCGTTTTCGTTCAATGCTCCACATGATAGCGCAGCCAGACTGCACCGCTGCTGTACTGCTTCACGCTCTCGAGCGTGAGCGGCGTAACGCCGCGCTCCGCCGGCAGGCCGTCGAATACGGCGCTCATGCCGCCGCGCCCGTCGATGCCCGCGCCGATGAGGATGCTGACCTCATCGAGCAGTCCTGCGGCCAGAAAGCCCGCGTTGATATGCCCGCCGCCGACGACGGCCATGCGCTCCACGCCGAACTCCCGCGCAAGAAGCCCGCACGCGCGCCGGAGGTCAACATGCTCCTTTCCGCAGGCGATCCACGAAATATGGTTGCTCTCCAGATAGGCAAGGTATTCGCGGCCGGTCTGTTCGCTCGTCAGGATCAGCAGCGGCCGCCCGTCCTCTTCCTCCACGCTGTCCCAAAGCAATGTGCCGCGGGTATCGACCACAATCTCATAGCCCGCGGCATCCGACGCCTTGAAAAAGGCCTCCTGCCCCAGCGGCGTGTGTGTTTCGCTCTGAAAGCTGCCCGGACGCGCCATTTCCAGCTGCGCGGTCACGCGTCCGCTCACGCGCGTGGGCGCGTCAAGCCGGGCGATCGTGTCGTAATATTCCTGCACACCCGGCAGATGCTCGGTCATGGCGCAGTCGATGCGCCCGTCCACAGATGTCATCATGTGGCATATGATATAAGGCTTGTTCATATCTTGTCTCCTCCTTCAATGCTTGACAGCGGGAATGCCCCGCTGTATGATCTCTTAAAGTTCTTCTATACTCTACAACTTAAAGTATACTTTCAGTCAAGTGGCAATTTGAAAAAAATCGGAGGTTTTCATGGTCTATACGGTTGGCGAAATGGCAAAGCTGCTCGAGGTTCCCGCCTCCACGCTGCGCTACTACGATAAGGAAGGGCTGCTGCCCTTTGTGGAGCGCTCCTCCGGCGGAATCCGCATGTTCCGCGAATCGGACTTCGAGTGGCTTCAGGTCATCGGCTGCATGAAAAAGGCCGGCATGTCCATCCGCGACATCCGGCAGTATATCGAACTCGCGCTGCGCGGCGATGACACCATCGAAACCCGCCTTGCCATGTTCACGCACCAGCGCGAGGTGCTCCGCGCACAGATCGAGGAGATGCAGCACACGCTGGAGACCGTAGAGTACAAATGCTGGTACTACGAAGCAGCCAGGGCCGCCGGCAGCGTGGACGCGCTGCAAAGCATGGATGAATCCGAGGTGCCTGAGTGCTTCCGCGCCATCCGCCGCGAGCTTCGCCGTCCCCCGGCCGAGCGCTCCCGCTGAGTCCAGCTTCAAAAAATGCATCCATCCCGCATGCGCTAAAAAGGATTGGCATTTCCGTACCGGTGGATGTATAATGAAAACAGACTATCACTTCTTAACGGAGGATTTCCATATGAAAGAGGAAATGCGCTCGATCGGGTATCTCTGCCCGCACTGCAAAAAGCCCGTCAAACAGCTCCGCTCCCGCTTCGCCCTCGCCGCTTCCGGCGCGATCGTGCAGTGCGAGTGCGGCAAGAGCGAGCTTCAAATCGACTTCGACGGTGAAAAATTCCGCATCAGCGTTCCCTGCGGCGTCTGCGGTGAAGAGCATCTGGCCGAGTGCGGCGCCGAAAGCCTGCTCAAGGGCGAGGGCATCGGCCTTGCCTGCCCGAAAACGTCGGAGCTGTGCTGCTTCATCGGTGAAGACTACGCCGTTGAGCGCGCGCTTGAGCAGCTTCAGATCACGGCGGAAAAGCAGGCCGCACAGGGCGATTCACCCGAGACGTTCACCGATACAGTCATTATGTACGAAGTTCTCTCGGAATTAAAGGAGATCGCCGCACGGCCGCACGGCATCACCTGCAGGTGCGGCAGCGAGCGTTACCGGATGCAGGTCCGGCCCGCCGCCGTCGACCTGATCTGCGAGGACTGCGGGGCAAAGCTGCGCATCGGCGCGGCGACGGACGAGGATCTTGACCGTCTGTGCTGCCACATGACACTGCAAATTCCGGGAAAGCGAGGATAACTCCTGATGGCTTCCGTCGTCTGCTTTCTTCTCTTTCTCGCAGCCATGCTGTCCTGCCTGATCCGCGGCTTTTCCCTTGCGTGGGCGCTGCTCTTTGCACTCTCGCTCTTTTTTGTCCTTGGCCTAAAGCGCGGCTACAGCGCAGGTGTGCTTGCCAAAATGGCATGGAGCAAAATGCCGAAGAGCATGATCGTGCTGCGCATTCTCTTTTTCATCGGCCTGCTCACCGGACTGTGGCGCTCGTGCGGCACCATCGCTTTCTTTATTTACTATGGCATCCGCATCATCACGCCGCAGCTGTTCCTGCTCGTGGCCTTCCTGCTGACGGTCATCGTCAGCTATGCTCTCGGCACCTCGTTCGGTGTAGCGGGCACGGTGGGCGTCGTGCTCATGACGCTTGCCCGCTCCGGCGGCGTGAGTGAGATCGTAACCGCCGGCGTGATCCTCTCCGGTATCTACTTCGGCGACCGCGGCGCGCCGACCTCGTCGTGCGCCAGCCTTGTCGCCGCGCTGACGGAAACCGACCTTTACGGCAATGTCCGCCGCATGTTCAAAACAGCGGCCCTTCCCTATGCGCTCTGCCTGGCGGTCTACACCGTGCTCTCATTCCGCAACCCGATCACCACCGTGGACGAGACGATGTTCCATGCGCTTGAGGAAAGCTTTGTCATCTCCCCATGGGCGCTTCTCCCCGCGCTTATCATGCTGGTTCTGCCGCTTTTACGCGTGCCGATTCGTACAGCCATGGCCATCAGCGCCGCGCTGTCCTTTTTCTTCACCGTCACGATACAGGGCGGCGGTGTGCTCGACACGCTCCGCGTCATGGTTCTCGGCTATCACCCGACGGAGGGCGTGCTGGCCTCCGTGATCTCCGGCGGCGGACTCATCAGCATGAAAACGCCGCTTTTGATGATCCCGCTTGCCGCTTTTTATACCGGCATTCTCGATGGGACCGATGTGCTCAAGCCCGCGCAGGCCCTTCTGCAAAGGGTTTCTGACCGCATTGGCCGTTTCCCCACCATGGTGCTTTTAAGCGTCCCTGCCTCCATGGTTCTGTGCAACCAGACCATCGTCGTTATGATCGAGCATGAGCTTGTCGATGCAGTCTACGCCAGAGACGGTGCTGAGCATGAGGAGCTTGCCATGGATCTTGCAAACTCCGGTGTTATGATCGCCGGGCTGATCCCGTGGTGCATTGCCTGCTCCGTTCCCCTCAGCGCGCTGGAGGTCAGTGCAGCCGCAGTGCCCTACGCCTGCCTGCTCTATCTTGTTCCGCTGTGCTACCTGTTCACCAAGCGCTTTTTCTTCCCTGCAAAATCAAAAGGAAGCGAGAAAATCCTATGATTGCTCTGCTCGCGCGAACCTTTATCAAAAGCAGTGCCGACGTCTCCTCGCCTGCCGTTCGTCAGGCCTACGGCGTGCTTTGCGGCACGGTCGGCATCTGCCTGAATCTTCTGCTCTTCGCACTCAAGCTGCTTGCCGGCACGCTCTCCGGCTCCATCGCCATCACCGCCGACGCCTTCAACAACCTCTCCGACGCGGGCGCAAGCATCGTTACGCTGCTCGGCTTCAAGCTGGCCGGTCAGAAGCCCGATCCCGAACACCCCTTCGGTCATGGTCGGCTGGAGTATATTTCCGGTCTGATCGTCTCCATGGTCATTCTGCTCATGGGCCTTGAACTGGCCAAAAGTGCCGTGGAGAAGATCCTCCACCCCGCGGCGGTGGAATTCACGCTCCTCACCGGCGCGATCCTGCTTGTCTCCATTCTCGTCAAGCTCTATATGTATCTCTATAACCGCACAACCGGGAAAAAGATCCGTTCCGCCGCGATGGAGGCCACAGCCATGGACAGTCTGTCCGACTGCGCCGCCACCGCCGCTGTCCTTGCCTCAACGCTCATCGGCCATTTCACCGCGCTGCGGATCGACGGCTGGTGCGGTATTGTCGTCGCGCTGCTCGTCCTCTGGGCCGGGCTTCAGGCCGCGCGCGACACCATCTCTCCGCTGCTCGGGCAGCCGCCCGCACCGGAATTTGTCCGCCGCGTGGAGCAGATCGTGCTCTCCTCGCCGCACATCCGCGGCATCCATGATCTGGTTGTTCACGACTACGGTCCGGGCCGTGTGATGGTCTCGCTGCACGCAGAGGTTCCCGCCCACGGCGATATTCTGGAGATGCACGACGAAATCGACAACGCCGAGCAGGCCCTGCGCCGCGAGCTCGGGTGTGAGGCCGTGATCCATATGGACCCTATCGTAACCGACGATGCCGTCACCCGCGACACGCGTGAGAAAATCGCCCAGCTCGTCAAAAATATCGATGAGACGATCACCATTCACGACTTCCGCATGGTCACCGGTCCCACGCACACGAATGTTATTTTTGATGCGGTGGTGCCCTTCGGCTTCCGCCTGAGCGACCGCGAGGTCGCACAGGAGATCTGCGACGCCGTCAAGACGCTGGACGGACGTTATTTTGCCGTCGTCCAGATCGACAAGGATTACACCAAATAGAAAGGACACATAATATGACGGATGAAATCAAACGGCTCAAAGAGCTCGTCGACGGCAGCAGCCGCATTGTTTTCTTCGGCGGCGCCGGCGTTTCGACCGAAAGCGGCATCCCTGACTTTCGCAGCACCGATGGACTCTATCATCAGCAGTGGGACGTTCCCCCCGAAACGATTCTGAGTCACACCTACTACGAGCGCTATCCCGAGAAGTTCTTTGCCTTCTATCGCGCCAAGCTCCTCTGTCCCGGTGCAAAGCCGAACGCCGCGCATCTGAAGCTTGCGGAATGGGAGCGCGCGGGCAAGCTGCGGGCGGTCATCACGCAGAACATTGACGGGCTCCATCAGGCCGCCGGCAGCCGGGAGGTGCTTGAGCTCCACGGCAGCGTTCTGCGCAACTACTGTGAGAAATGCGGCAAATTCTACGGCATAGACGACATTCTGCGCTCCACCGGTGTGCCGCACTGCTCCTGCGGCGGCCGCATCAAGCCGGATGTCGTGCTCTACGAAGAAGGGCTGGATGAAACGACGCTTATGAAAGCTGTGAGGTATATTTCCGAGGCCGACATGCTCATCATCGCCGGCACCTCGCTGGCGGTCTATCCCGCTGCCGGGCTGATCGATTACTACCGTGGACACAAGCTGGTCGTCATTAACAAAACGCCTCTGCGCGGCGATCTGCGCGCAAATCTCATCATCACAGGAGCCGTCGGCGAGGCGCTCTCACAGCTATAAGTTCAGCTTTTAGCCCATCCTGAATTCGACGCAAAAACTTTTTCTTTTTCCTCATAAAAAGGTTGACATTTGCGCCCAAACAGGCTTATAATAGCAAAGCGGTCGTTTGAGAGGCTGATGAAAATGCGGGTGTGCTGGAATTGGCAGACAGGCTAGCTTGAGGTGCTAGTGTTCGTATGGACGTGCGGGTTCAAGTCCCGCCATCCGCACCATCTTTTCTTCTAAGGCTGCTTATGCGCGAGTGGTGGAATTGGCAGACTCGCTAGATTCAGGTTCTAGTGTCCTTTACGGACGTGCGGGTTCAAGTCCCGCCTCGCGCACCAAGATGCCACCGTAATCTTGAGAGAATTACGGTGGTGTTTTTCTATGTATAGCTCCCTTGATGTAAGCTTTTCAGCTGTCTTAGCTTATAAATTGATCCCGCTGCTGAGCTATTCCGCAGCGGGATTTCCGTTTTTCTATGCTTTTCTGCCGTAGGCGCTGCCAATCGTTAAACTTATGGGTATAATAAAATGAGAACAGCGCCCAACTATCAGACCGCTTGATAGCTGGGCGTTGTTTTTTCGTTTATTTGCTTGAAGCATTGTGCGTGATGCTGACGCTTTCTCTGCTGTAAAGCCGGTCATCAGGAATCAGCCGCACCGCAAAATTCACGAGTGTCGGGATGGGCGTGGTATAGCCCTTCGCAGCTTCTCCCTTGACCGTTAGAACATAATCATCCTCGTCTCCCTCTCCCAAGTAGCCGGGACGGAGGACAGTATAGTTCAGGCTGCTGGCTTCCACCACATCTACTGCCTTGCGGTTGGGAATCTGTGCAGGCTCGTTGTCAAGGTTATCATCGCCGTCAATTTCGTCGGGGATCTCATTGTAAATGCCTACCGCACCCATGAAGATCAACCGATTTACGCTGCTTTCCGTCATGGCTGCAACAATGTTTTCCGCGGCCTTGGGCAGCGCATCCCCGGAAACGGCGCAGTACACGACATCGTGCCCCGGCATGATTGCTTTTAGTTCTTCAAGATTTTCCGCATCGCCGTTGACTGCCGCAATGCGGTCGGTGTCGGCGTACACATCCTTTGCATGGCGGGCAAACAAGGTGAGGTGACAGTCCGTGTCGGCAAGCAGCTTCTTTGCAAGAGCACTCCCCGCTGTGCCATTTCGTTGTCGGTCAGCGTAAAATCAAACAGGTCGAAATTGTCTTTGATATTCTCCGGCTTAGTGCTTCTGGGAATCACAGCGATGCCCTTCTGGGTCAGGAAGCGGAGCAGCACCTGCGCCGGAGTCTTGTTGTATTTTTCTGCCAATGCAAGTACGACAGGCTCGGTGAACATTTCATTGCGGTTGCCCTGACCCAGCGGGGCGTAGGCCATGTGAGCCACCCGCTTTTTGTCCACCCATCCCCGCTCAGTGCCGCGCTGGCAGTAGAGGTTCGTTTCGATTTGATTGACCGCCGGGACAATTTTGTTGTGGGCAATCAAATTAAGAAGCTGATCGGGCTCAAAGTTGGAAACACCGATGGCACGGACTCTTCCCTCGGCGTACAGTTTCTCCAAAACGCGCCATGCCGCGTAATAGTTAGCGAAGGGCCAGTGCAGGAGCAACAGGTCAATATAGTCTGTTTGCAGATTAGCAAGCGACTGCACAACCGTCTGTTCTGCGTTTTCGTAGGATTTGAAGTTTACCTTGGTGACAAGAAACAGCTCCCTGCGGTCAACGCCGCTCTTTTTAATTTCCTCGCCCACAGCCTTTTCGTTACCATAGGCTTCTGCTGTGTCGATCATACGATAGCCGCTTTCGATTGCCGCTGCAACCGCGTTTCTGCAAATTTCGCCGCCCAACATGAATGTACCGAAGCCAACAAGCGGCATCTGAACGCCGTTATTCAAAGTCAAATATTCCATATTCGTCCTCCAAACTCGCATTTGCATAGACGTAACTGCTATGCTATAATGATTGTAACAAGTTCGAGTAACACGAAGTCAAGAGAAACTTTGAGGTTTGGCTATGTATTATACGATCAAGCAAATGGCAGAGATGTTCGATGTCACAGAGCACACCCTGCGGTTCTACACGGATAAGGGCCTGCTGCCCTGTGAACGGGACAGCGGCAATCGCCGGGTATTCAATGAGGAATCCGTCAACTGAATGCAGGGTATCAAATGCCTGAAGGGCTGCGGGGCATCCATCAAGGATATTCAGGCGTATTGCCGGCTGTGCCTTGCGGAAGAATCCGAGGAAAATCTGTGGGCAAGGTACGCCATTATCCTGAAGCAGCGAGCGGAAGCCTATAAGCGTGTGGAAGAAGCAAAAGCAACCGCAAAATACATGGATGAAAAGGTGGCGCACTATGAGGCAATCCTTGCCGGACTTGCCCCGGATGATACGAACCCGAAGAATTGGACCGTGGATAACCGGCCAAAGCACCAAAGCCCTTATAATGAATGAAAAGCCGCAGGCGGTTCGCCTGCGGCTTTTTGCATATGGCATCCGGTCAGTATTCGGACACCTGTTATTCCGTTTTGCCGTCCGGTCAGGCGATTACTCCGCCTGCGCGGCCTTGAGTTTCTTGGCTTTTCTGCGCTCCTTGCGGTGGCTCAGGTTGTCGATCACGCTGTAGTAGACCGGCGTGAAGAGCAGCGTGATGACCGTCGAGATGATCATACCGCTCATCATCGTCACGCCCATATCGCTCATCATCTCGTTCGTGTCGCCGATGCCGAGCGCCATCGGCACCATGGCAAGGACAGTGGTGAGCGTGGTCATCATGATCGGGCGCACACGAAGCGGGCAGGCATGCAGGATGGCCTCCTCGCGGCTCTCGCCCTGCTCGCGCCGGATTCGGATGTAGTCGACCAGAATGATGGAGCTGTTGACCACCGTACCGGCCAGCATAATGAGCGAAACAAGCGAGATCATCGAAAGGTCACGTCCTGTGAGCGGCAGGGCGAAGAGCGCGCCCGTAAACGCCACCGGCAGGATCATCATAATCATCACCGGCATGAGGAAGGACTCAAACTGTGCGGCCAGCACGAAGTACACCAGACCCAGCGCGACAAGCAGCGCAAGCGCCAGACTGCCGAAGTTATCCATCATCTGCTCATACGAGCCGCCGGTCTCCACACTGTAGCCCTCCGGAACCGTGTAGCCGTTCAGGATCTGCCGGATCTGCTGCGTCATGGCCGTCGTGTCGCCGCTGATGGTATCGCCGCTGATGGTCACCTGACGGGACTGGTTGACACGCTGGATGCTCTGAGGCGCCTGCACAATCTCCACCGTCGCCACAGAGCTGAGCGGCACATAGCCGCCGAGTGCCGTCGGAATCGGCATGGAACGCAGCGCATCAATATCTGTTGACGACGTGCCGTCACCCTTGACGACCACATCAAGCTCCTTGTTGCTGATGGTAACGGTCGTGGCCGTGCTGCCGGTCAGCTCAGAGCGGACGGCTGCGCCGATGGAGGCCGCAGTCAGGCCGTAGCGCGAGGCAGCCTCGCGCTGGATGGTGACCGTCACCTGCGGCACACGCTCAGACACCGTGCTGGAAACATCCACCGCATCGGGAAGCGCCGCGATCTGCTTTTCCAGATCGTTTGCGATCATGGTCAGGGTATCGTAATCGTCACCGGTAATGTCGACCTCAATGTCGCTGCCGCCCATCATGGACGTCATATCAGACGTGCTGACCGTGATCTCACAGCCGGCAATATCCTGAAGCTTTGTACGCAGATCGTCCGCAATCTCCGAAGCGCTGCGGCTGCGCTCACTCTTGCTCACAAGCGTGACACCCATCGTGGTCGAGCCGCTGCTCATCATCGAGCTGCCGTTGGACACCATATAGTACATGCTCTCGAGCTCCGGTGTTTCAGCGTTCACGATCTCACTCACGCGATCGGCGATCGCAGATGACTCCTCCAGACTTGAGCCGATCGGCATGGAGATGGAGATGGACACCTCGCCCTGATCCATCTCAGGAATGAGTACCATCTTGGTGGACAGGCAACAAGCGAGAAAGAACACGACAAGCCCCACAGAGACGAGCATTCCCGTTTTGAGGTGCGTGACAAAATGGCGCAGCAGGCGCATGTAAAGGTCGTTGAGCTTTTTGATCCAGCCGCCGACCGTCTGCGCAATGCGGCCGGGCTGCTTATTCGCACGCTTGAGCTGCTCCTCGCGCAGCTTCTGCTCGTCAAGGAGCATGTAGCACAGCAACGGTACCCAAGTCAGCGCGATGATGAGGGACGAGAGGATCAGAAACGCAATGGTCAGGCAGAAGTCCTTGAACATCATGCCCGCCATGCCGGTGGTAAGGCCCAGCGGCAGAAACACCGCCACAGTGGTAAGCGTCGAGGCGACCACCGAGCCTGTGATCTCCTTTGTGCCCTCCACGCAGGCTGTCATGCGGTCATGTCCCTCCGCAGCGAAACGGTAGATGTTCTCCAGCACGACGATGGAGTTATCCACGATCATGCCGACGCCCATGGCAATGCCGCCGAGGCTCATCATGTTGAGCGTCAGATCAAAGACGTTCATCAGCACGAACACCGTCAGGATACAAACGGGCATAGACACCGCGATGGTCAGTGTCGCACCCCAGCGGCGCAGGAACAGCCACACCACGACCGCCGCAAGGATCACGCCGAGGAGGATGTTCTCCATCGCAGACTGCACAGACATATTGATGTAATCAGAGGCGAGGTACGGTGTGGCGTACTTCACGGATGGGTTCTCCGCCGCCAGTGTCTCCATACGCTTTTCGACCGCGTTCGAGGCTGCCGCCTCGTTCGCGCCGGACTGCTTGGAAACACGCAGCAGCACGCAGTTGCTGCCGTTCATCTTGGCGACGGTGCTCGCGTCCTCATTCTCCAGACTGACATTGGCCACCTCGCCGAGGCGGACGCTGCCGCCGGTCGGCAGCGGGACGAGCATATTCGCCACCTCCTCAACAGTCTGGAACTTGGCGTCCGTGGTGACGGTCAGCTTCTTTGAGCCGTTCTGCACATCGCCGCCGGGGTAGAGCAGGTTCTCCGCCGCAAGGATCTGGGAAATGTAGGTGTTGCTCAGGCCGTAGCCTGTCGCACGCGCACGGTCCACGCGCACGGCGATCTGCTGGTCCACGCCGCCGTAAACGTCCACAGAGGCTACGCCGTCGATGCGCTCGAGCGCGGGAGAAACAACATCCTCCGCCAGCGTCTGGAGCTTGGTGATGTCGTCGCCCATCAGGGCGATCATGGCCGTCGGCATCATGTCACTCATGTTCATGTTGACGATGATCGGGTCCATCGCGCCATCCGGCAGCGAGAGCATATCGAACTTCTCGCGCAGCTTCGTCGCCGCAATGTCGAGATCCGTACCGTCAACATAGGTGATCTGGAGCGTGCTCACACCGTCGGACGAAGTAGAGGACACCTCGTCCACACCGGAAACCGACATGACAGCCGTTTCCAGCGGGCGGCTGATAAGCTCTTCAATGTCCTCGGGCGTTGCGCCATTGTAATAGCACATAACGACCGCCATCGGCGCTTCCATGTCCGGCAGCAGCGACATCTGAAGCTGCGTGGTGAAGATCACGCCGAAAATAGAGATCATGATGACCGCCAGCAGCGTCGTCACCTTATGCTTGATACAAAATTTTGCAATGCTCATGGAGCTCAGCCCTCCACGATGCGGACGGCGTCACCATCCGTGAGGTACTGCTGGCCGACGGTGACGAGCTGCACGCCCGCCTCAAGCCCACTCGTGATTTCGGTCACACCACTGCTGTTCAGGCCGGTCGTGACCTCCACCTGACGGGCTGTGCCGTTCTCTACGACAAAGACGTACTGCGTCTCACCACTGGTGAGAATGGCATCGGTCGGAACGGCGACCGCGCCCTCGGACACGGCGGTATAGAACGTCACATCGGCAAACATGCCGTTGAGCAGTCCCTCTACCTCAGCGGGAACCGTCACCGTCACAGTGTAGAGCTTGGTCTGCATGTTGGCAGCCTTCTCCGCCGAACGGACCGTGCCGTCAAACGAGGCGTCCGCCGCATTGACGTTTACCTTCACGGTGTCGCCAATGGCGATCTTGGGCACCAGCGCCTCGGACACCATGACGCTGACCTTCATCTGCTCCGCGCCGTCGATCACGGCAACGGCATAGTTGGGCGAGACGAGGCTTCCCTCGCTCGCGGTCAGCGAGGCAAGCACGCCGTCCACCGGCGCGATGACATTGCCCTGACTGTCGATATTCTCCATGGCAAGCGCAAGCTGCTCATAGCCCGACTTCGCGTTCTGCACGCCGGCCTCGAGCTGGGCGAGCGTGGAATCGCGCTGCGCCGCGGCGGAAAGGTACTGCAGCTCCGCGCTGTCCACCTCGACCTGCGAAGCAGCGCCGATGGCAAGCAGCGCCTCGGTGTCGTTCCACGTCTTTTCGTACAGCGCAACCTGCTTATCGAGCACGTCCTTCTGACTCTCATAGCTCGACATGGCGCTCGTATAGCCGATCTCCGCCGCGCGGTACTGCGCCAGCGAGCTTTCCATATCGAGCGAGCAGATCACGTCGCCCGCCTTGACCGCGTCGCCCGCTTCTACATAAACGGCGGTACACTTGGCCGTTGCCGTGACGTACACGCTCGTCTCGCTGCCGGCCGTCACCTGACCGGAAACCGTATTCTCTGTTGAAATATCCTGCGATGCCACTGTCTGGACCTGCACGGCCACGCCAGTGGGCGTCGTGTCCTCCGTGGTTTTCTCTCCGCAGCCAGCGAGGGACAGCGCCAGCACCAGAGCCAGCGCAAGGGAAATCACTCTTTTCTTCATCAATGCAGCCCTCCTCAGCTGTTGATCAGGCCGTTTTCCACAGCCCAGCGGTAATTGTTGTATGCGGTAAACAGATCGTGCTCGGCGCCGGTCACAGTGTCCTGCGCGGCGTAGAGGTCATCCTCCGCCGTGTGCAGCGCGTTCTCGGAAATGGAGCCCTGATCGTATTTGAGCTGCGCCGTCTCCAGATCTGCACGCTTGACTGCCAGCGACGTCTGCGCCGAGGTCAGGATCTGTGCGCAGTCCTTCACGCTGTCGTAGAGCGAGCGGAAGGAGAGCTCATAGCTCTGCACGGTGGCATTATAGGTATACTGTGCGGCCTGCCAGGTATGTCTCGCCTGCACCTTTTTATAATTCGTGGCAACGTAATTGTCCCGCGCGCCGCTGTCCTCATAGGCCTCGTCCGCGTCATCGAGCGTCTTTTTTGCGGCATAGAGCTCATAGCTCGCCGCCTTTGCCTTCTCCAGATCCTTCTCCAGATCCATCGCGGCGATCTGCTCCGATGTCACCGCCAACAGCTTTTGCAGCGAAAGGTTCGCGGTCAGCTCCTCGCCGATCATCGAATTGAGCTGGCGGCGCAAAGCGGCAATGTTCATGTCCAGCGTCGCCTTGCCGCTTTCAAGCTGCGTCTTGCCGGCCTTGACCTGCTGGAGCGTCATGGCGCTGATCTGGCCGAGCTGATAGCGCAGCTCCATCTCCTCGATCGTGCGGTCGAGCGCCGCATCCTGCCGCGCAAGCGCGGCGGACTGCACGGTAAGATCCAGCAGCGTCACATAAAGGGACTGCCCCATCATGACCACCGTGTCCTCCGTGTTGCGCAGCTGGCGGACGAGATCGGCGTTATCCTCCTGCAAATCACCATCGCGCACCGCGTCAAACTGCTTTTTCAGCGCGTCGTAATTGCTTTGAAGGCTCTGGCTGCCAAGCAAGCCGACCGTATTTCCCAGCGCGTTGATCGCCGCGCCGCTCCCCTGATCACCCGCAAGGCTCCCGAGACTTCCCAGCTGCGCCATGCTCCACTGGGTATCCGCGATCTGGTTGAGTGCCTCGCGCAAATCGTCCTCGATCTTTTCATAGTCCGTGCTCTCAATGAGAGCAATGTTCTCCTCCAGCGCCAGCAGCGAGTAGCTGCCAGCCTTCATCCGGTCGCCGAGATTTTCAAAGCTCAACGTGCCTGCCGCATCCTGCGTGGTCTGCGCAGTCTCCTGCGCCGCCGCGTCTTTTTCCTGCTCGTCCGCCAGCGCGCCGATGACCAGTGCCGAAAGCATGGCCAGCGCCAGCAGCAGAGCAGTCCCCCTTTTTTTCATTTGCTATGTCCTCCTTCGGGTACGGCAGCACTGCCGTTTTTTATAATTTCGATCTGGCCGAGCAGATGCCGGCGCTCCTGTTCATGCTGCTCCGGCATTTGCAGCGTCCGCGCAATGGTGCAGCCCACCGCGCTGGTGAGCAGAGTGAACACCTCTGTAAGATACTCCTTGTCTGCCCGCTTGAGCCGCGTCATATCAACACCGTCGGCCAGCCGCTCGAGCGGCTCGAGCTCCTCGCGCGGCCGCTCAAAAAACATGCGCGGCACATCCATGCTCGCATTGAGGCGGAAGAGCTCGAAGATCCTGCGAAACGGCGGTGCAACCTCTCCGCTTCCCTGAAACAGCGCGTCGTATACACCCAGCATCATGTCAAAGAGGTCGCCCCCCGCGCGCTTGAGCTCATCGCGGAATAACTCAATAAACTGTGTACGCGACTGATCCATTAAAAAGAAGAACAGGTCGCTCTTATCTTCAAAATACTGGTAAAAGCTGCCGCGCGGAATCCGCGCCTTCTGAATGATGCGGTTGATGGAAACATCCGAGTAGGCAACGAGCGTAAATTCCTCCCAGGCGCAGTCAATGATCCGGGCGCGTTTCTCCTCCGCTAATCGGAAAAAGGTATCGGTCGGCATGGTCTCTCCTCCTATATGACAAGCTGTCGCAAAATGACAAGCTGTCGCTTATTATAGGAGCCGTACTGTTCTTTGTCAATATGAATTTTTGTTAAATTTCGGCAAACAGTTAAATTACCTTAACCAGATGAAAAAGGTATGGCGTCTCTGCCGCGCAGAGACGCCGTTTTATCCTATACTCTCTTGGCCTCACCCTGCCGCGCGTCCGCTGTGCCGGAAGGCTTTTCCGCCATCTCTCCGCTATACAGCGGCAGGCCGCACCGAACAGCTTACTTTCTGCGCTCAGAGATCGCCGTCACCAGCTGGTTGACCTTAAAGGGCTTGGGCAGATGCGTGTTCATTCCCGCTTCCTTGCACTTGACCACATCCTCGGCAAAGGCGTTGGTCGTCATGGCGACGATCTGCACCTCCTTCGCGTCCGGACGGGACATGGCACGAATGGCCTGCGTGGCGGCGTAGCCGTCCATCACAGGCATGACCACATCCATCAGTATCGCGTCGAAATGGAAGGGCTCGCTCTGCGCAAAAAGCTCCACCGCTTCCTGTCCGTTGACCGCCGTTCGAACCGTGCAGCCCTCGTCCTTGAGCAGGAACTCCGTGATCTCCAGATTCAGCAGGTTGTCCTCCACCAGAAGGACATTCATGCCGCGAAGATCCTGCTTGTGCGCTTCCTGCCTCACTTCGGCGGCGTCGGTCTTGCCGTCCCGGCGGAACGGCAGAACGACCGTAAAGGTCGTGCCCTCGTTCAGACGGCTCTGGACAGAGATCGAACCGCCGAGCATATCGGTCAGCTTCTTGACGATCGGCAGACCCAGTCCGGTGCCCGAGATCGCAGCCTCCTGCGAAAGCTCGCGGGTGAAGGGCTCAAACATTTCCTTCTGAAACTCCTCACTGATGCCGCGCCCGGTGTCCGCCACCGTGAAGCGAACCGTCACGCTCTCCTGATCCGCGTATTCCTTCTCTGCCTCGGCGGTGATGGTGCCATGCGGGCGGTTGTACTTGACCGCGTTGGAGAGAAAATTTGTCAGGATCTGGCGCAGGTGCGTCGGGCTGCTGACAAGCGAACAGTCCTCCGCCTGCAAATGGTTCTCAACCGTAAACGCAATGTCTTTTTTCTGCCGCCTGCGGCGCGATGATGTCGTAGCACTGCGTGAGCAGCTCATCGAGCCGGAACGCCTCATCGACCAGATGAACCTTGCCGCTTTCCAGCTTGCTCATATCCAGCACGTCGTCCACCAGAGAGAGCAGATACCACGCGACCGTCTGGCACTTCATACGGATGTCCTTGAGCTTCGCCGTATCGCTGGAGAAATGTTCGGCAATCTCCAGCAGGCCGATGATACTGTTGATGGGCGTGCGGATATCGTGGCTCATGCGGGCAAGGAAGTCGGACTTTGCCGTGTTGGCGTGCTGCGCGCGGGTGTAGGCCTGCTGAAGCTCGGCCTTCTGCTGCTCGAGCCGGTAATTTGCCTTTCTCAGCTCCTCCTGCTGCATGATCTCCTGCCGGCGCTTTTCAAACATGATCTGGTTGACCAGAAGATCCTTTTGATACAGCGCGTCCATATCGCACACGGAGATCAGCCACAGCCGGTCCTCTCCATCCAGCAGCTCACGCTTGACAACACGCACCCACAGCGGACCGTTCTCGGCGCGCAGATGCGCCTCCTCCGCGCCCTCAAGCGCGATGAACTTTTCCTCCGAGAGCCTGTCCTCGCACAGCAGCGCGGCCATGGAGCCGTCCGTCGCCGCTTCAAACTCGCCCACCGTGCCGTAGCCGAGCATCTTCACGGCCAGCTCACTGATCAGGCAGATGGGAAGTCCCTGTCCGTAATGGCCGCCAATGATCCCTACGCCGTGATTCTCGCGCAGCAGAGCCGGGATGCTCTCCTGCAATTTATCCGTGACAGACTGGTTCCCCCGTATGTACAGAGGTTCCGATATCCGCTTTCCAACATCATGTGGCTATCCTCGTTTTCCATAGGGCGCTTCCCTATTATTTGGCATGGCCGCAGCATGGATCAGATGCGTTTGGGCCGGTAATATTTTCCAGTATAGCCCACAATTCACTTTCGTTCAATAAAAATCGACAGAGAAAATAATAAATTTTCCTTTCCGGCAGCTTTGTCCGCCCGACACTCCGTCTCCTGCGCGCCTGAACCTGCGCCGCACGGAGGGATGATCCGGAGGAAACAGCCTATTTTGCTCTGTTTCCGGCGTTTTTGCTCTTGTAATCGGTCGGATCAGGTGGTATGGTATAATGAAGAAAATAGAATAAGTATATTCTGCGGAAGTTTATGCTGTTTTTTATTTTTCAGTGTAAGTCTCCGCATTTTTTCGCTCGGACGCACCGGGCCATTACACACAGAGAACCATTTTTTCAGGAGGGGCAGATATGAACAAACGCTACCAGCTCAAATTCACCGTCGGTCTGCTTCTTCTTGTGACGGTACTGCTGCTGTCCGTATATACGGTTCTCCTGCAGCTCGGCTACACCCGCAATGCGGAGGAGGCGGCGCTGACCCGCAATACCCGCTGCGCGGACGCCATTCATCAACTTGTGTCCAACAAATTCATGAAGGAAGATTTTGAAACCATCAATTCCATGGACGACATGTCCTCCGCGCGCTATCAGGAATTGCAGCAGGAGCTCAACGAGCTCCGCACGCTCAATTCCACCCGTTATCTCTACACTGCCGGGCGCAACGGCGAGGGTGCCCTGGTCTACCTGGTGGACGGGCTTGATCTGGACGCGGAGGATTTCGCCTATCCGGGCACGTATATCGAAGAGGAAATGATCCCCTACATCGACGCCGCGCTCTCCGGCGAGACCATCTATTCCAGAGAGATCGTGGACACCACATGGGGACACATCTTCACCGCCTGCTATCCGGTCATGTCCTCAGACGGCTCCGGCGAGGTCATCGGCGCGCTGTGCATGGAGATGGATGTGGAGGATACCTACGTTTTTCTGAGCAAGAGCAGCCGTACCACGTTCCACACCGCATGCGTTGCGGTGGGCGTGTCCATTCTGCTCGCAGCATGGATTTACATTGCCCTCCGCCGCCAGCGGGAGAAGGAGCTGGCCTATCAGGAGCAGCTGCAAAAGGCCGCCGTGGCGGCGGATGCAGCCAACCGCGCCAAGTCCGCATTCCTCTTTAACATGAGCCACGACATCCGTACGCCGCTCAACGGGATCATCGGCCTTCTGAAGATCGACAAGGCCCACTTTGAGGATAAAGAGCTCGTGCGTATCAATCACGATAAAATGCTCATCTCCGCCGACCATCTGCTCTCCCTTATTAACGACGTGCTGGAGATAAGCAAGCTGGAGGACGGTTCCGTCACGCTCGCCCACGAGCCGGTCGATCTGGCCGTTCTCTCACAGGAGGTCAGAGCAATCATCGCCGAGCGGGCCGCCGAGTTCGGCGTCACCCTCAACTATGAGAAGCAGGAGCTTCCCATGCGGTACATCTACGCGAGCCCGCTGCACCTGCGGCAGATCTTTTTGAATATCTACGGCAACTGCATCAAGTATAACCACCCCGGCGGAAGCGTGACCACCTCCCTCGACTGTCCCTCCGCCGCGGACGGCAGAGCGACCTACCGCTGGACGATCACGGACACCGGCATCGGCATGAGCAAGGAATTTTTAACGCATGTCTACGACTCCTTCTCGCAGGAGCGCTCCGATGCGCGCAGCGTCTATCAGGGCACCGGACTGGGCATGAGCATCGTAAAACGCCTTGTCGACCTCATGGGCGGCACCATCGGGATCACCAGCGAAGAGGGTGTCGGCTCAACCTTTGTCATCTCCATCCCCTTTGATACCGCCGAGGCTCCCGGCCTCTGCGCGCCTGCCGCGGAAAAGCATGAGAGCATCCGCGGACTGCACCTGATGCTGGTCGAGGACAACGCGCTCAATGCCGAGATCGCGGAAATGCTGCTCTCCGACGAAGGCGCCGCTGTCACGACAGTTCACAACGGTCTTGAGGCGGTAGAGCGCTTCCGGCACACGCCCGCCGGAACCTTTGACGCGATCCTGATGGACGTCATGATGCCGGAAATGGATGGTCTGACCGCCACAAGGACGATCCGGGCGTTGGAGCGCCCCGACGCAAAAACCATTCCCATCATCGCCATGACCGCCAACGCCTTTGACGAGGACGCGAGGCGGTGTCTGGAGGCCGGGATGAACGCGCACCTGTCCAAGCCGCTTGAGATCCAAAAGCTGGTGGCAGCTATCGCGCGCTACTGCCGTCCAAAGAGCACGCAGAGTCAATCCCTCTGATCTCCCACCTCTCCCTCTGCCGCAGGCGGGAGCGGAAACCATGACATATAGGGTAAGGCGGAGCCGGTACGATACGTACTGGCTCCGCCTTTTCATATCTTTTTTGTTCTTCCGCCGTACACACTTTAGGAAATAAGGCAGGTCGGGTCACTTATGTCTTTTTTGTGACGAACAAGTGTCCCCCCCCCGCAGCATTTCCGTTTGTGATGCTCCGCAGGACCCGTTCCAGCACGGCGATGTCGAGAGGCTTGGACACATGCGCGTTCATTCCCGCGTCAAGACAGTTCTGAATGTCCTCGGTGAAGGCATTGGCGGTCATGGCGATGATGGGAATGGTCCTGCCGAGCGGATTCGCGCCGCCGCGGATAGCCCGTGACGCCTCCAGACCGTTCATGCGCGGCATCTGGACATCCATCAGGATCGCATCATACTCGCCGGGCAGATCCGCCGCGGCAGTATAAAAGGCGGCCGCAGCCGATCAATACAGCTTTGCACCCGCCGGAATGTGCGGATCGACCATCAGCAGATGGAGCTTTTCCTCGCCGTTTTCATGGTGGACGGCGGAGATCAGCATACCGCAGGAGTCAATTCCCATCATGGAGCGGGGAGGCAGATTCGTAATGGCGATGGCCGTCTTGCCGACCAGCTCCTCCGGCTCATAATACTCGTGAATGCCGCTGAGGATCACGCGGTCCGTGCCGGTGCCGTCGTCCAGAACAAACTTCAGAAGCTTCTTGGACTTCTTCACGGCCTCACATTCCTTGATCTTCACCGCGCGGAAGTCGGACTTGGAGAAGGTTTCGAAATCGACCTGATCGGCGAACAGCGGCTCAATCTGGACGTTGGAGAAGTCGATAAGCTCGTCCTTAATTTCAACCTCGACCGCACCCTTAGCGCCGCCGATGACAGCAGCCTCCTCGGGCTTTTTCTCCGCCTTGGGAGTATCAATCGGCTTCATCGTGGGGAAGAGAATAACGTCGCGGATGGAATCTGTACCGCAGAGCATCATCGCACAGCGGTCGATGCCGAAGCCGAGGCCGCCCGTCGGGGGCAGGCCGTACTCGAGCGCGGTGACGTAATCCTCGTCCATCATCTCGGCCTCATCATCGCCATTGGCGCGCTTTTCGACCTGTGCCTTGAAGCGCTCGTACTGATCCATGGGGTCATTGAGCTCGGTGAAGGCGTTGCCCATCTCGCAGCCGCAGATGAACATTTCGTAGCGCTCGGTCAGGTGCGGGTCAGAGGGGCTGCGCTTGGCCAGCGGGCTGACCTCGACAGGGTACATGGTGATGAAGGTCGGCTGAATGAGCGTCTCCTCCACCTTCTGGTCAAAGGTCTCGTAGAGCGCGTTGCCCCAGGTCTTGTCCACGCCGTCCATATCGACGCCCACGCTCTTGGCGAGGGCGACGGCAGCCTCGCTGTCGCCCTCGATGGCCATGAAGTCCGCGCCGGTCACTTCCTTAACGGCGTCTGCCATCGTCACACGCTTCCAGCTGGGCGTCAGGTCAATATCGTGGCCGCGCCACTGGAGCTGATAGGTGCCGAGAATTTCCTTCGCGGCGCCGGTCAGGATGGCCTCGAAAATGTCCATCATGCCGTCAAGGTTCGTGTAGGCCTGATAAAGCTCGCAGGTGGTGAACTCCGGGTTGTGCTTGGTGTCCATGCCCTCGTTGCGGAAGATGCGGCCGACCTCGTACACGCGCTCCATGCCGCCGACGATCAGGCGCTTGAGGTGCAGCTCGGTGGCGATGCGCATGTACATGTCGATATCAAGCGTGTTGTGGTGCGTGATGAACGGACGCGCATTCGCACCGCCCGCGATGGGACTGAGCACCGGTGTCTCGACCTCCATGAAGCCGATGGAGTCGAGGTAGCGGCGCAGGTAGGCGACAAACTTCGAGCGGATCTCGAAATTGCGCTTGGACTCAGGGTTGATGATGAGGTCCACGTAGCGCTGGCGATAGCGCGCTTCCTTATCGGTAAGGCCGTGGAACTTCTCGGGCAGCGGGCGCAGAGACTTGGAAAGCAGCGTGATCTTCTTGGCGCGCACGCTCATCTCGCCGCGCTGGGTGCGGAACACCT
>CAKTOJ010000021.1 GCA_934589665.1 uncultured Oscillospiraceae bacterium
GCCCGCTGGCGCTACGACAAAAAGGAAAACCTCATCGAGGTCTACGAGATCCCCTACACCACCACGACCGAGGCCATTATGGATAAGGTCGCCGAGCTCATCAAGGCCGGCAAGGTCAAGGAGATCACCGATATGCGCGACGAGACCGACCTCAACGGCCTCAAGCTGACGATCGACCTCAAGCGCGGCACCGATCCCGACAAGCTCATGCAGAAGCTGATGAAGTCCACCACGTTGCAGGACACCATGTCGTGTAACTTCAACGTCCTCATCGCGGGCATGCCGCGCGTGATGGGCGTGCGCGAGCTGCTGGAGGAATGGTGCGCATGGCGCACGGAGTGTGTCCGCCGCCGCGTGTTCTTCGTGATGGGCAAAAAGAAGGATAAGCTGCACCTCTTAAAGGGCCTCAAGCGCATCCTGCTCGACATTGACAAGGCCATCCGCATCATCCGCGAGACCGAGGCCGAGGCCGAGGTGGTGCCGAATCTGATGATCGGCTTCGGCATCGACCAGATTCAAGCGGAATACGTCGCAGAGATCAAGCTGCGCAACATCAATAAGGAATACATTCTCAAGCGCGTGGAGGAGACCTCTGCCCTGCAGGACGAGATCGAGGATCTTGAGGACATTCTTGCCCGTCCCGCACGCGTGAAGAAGATCATCGTCACCGAGCTGGAGGATGTGCGCAAAAAGTACGCCGAGCCGCGCAGAACCGGCATTGTCTACGGCCACGAGGTCGAAGAATACGTGGAGGAGAACGCAGTGGACGACTATCCCGTGTCTGTGTTCCTCTCGCACGGGGGCTACTTTAAGAAGATCACACCCGCATCGCTGCGCATGAACGCCGAGCAGAAATATAAGGAGGGTGACGCGCTCGCGCAGAGCGCGGAGACCTCCAATGCCGCCGAGGTCATGTTCTTCACGGATCAATGTCAGGTCTACAAGGCCCGCCTTTCCGACTTTGACGACGCCAAGGCCTCCGTGCTGGGCGATTATCTACCCGCAAGGCTCGGCATGGATGAGGGGGAGAGCGTCATTTCCATGGTGCTTCCCGGTGATTACCGCGGCTGTCTGGTCTTCTTCTTTGAAAACGGAAAGGCCGCCCGCGTGGAGCTCTCCGCCTACCAGACGACCTCGAACCGCCGCAAGCTCACCGGTGCGTATTCGGACAAGTCCCCGCTGCGCACCATACTGTGCCTGCGCGAGGACTGTGAGCTGGCCGTTTACTCCACCGAACCGCGCGTGCTGGTGTTCTCCACCGCGCTGCTCGGCGTGAAGGCCACACGCACCACGCAGGGCGTCGCCGTTTTGACGCTGAAGAAAAAATTCACGCTTGATTACGCCTGTCCCGCCGAAGCAACCGGCATCACAAACCTCACGCGTTACCGCGGACGCAGCCTGCCCGCGACCGGCGCGCTGCTCAAAACGGAAGACAGCGACGAAAAACAAATTTCACTGATGGATTAAAAGGGAGGTCATTGCTTGAAGCTGTTCAAACAATACATTTCCATCACGCTCGGCTGTGCGCTCATGGCGCTGGCCTTTGACTGGTTCTACGCCCCCAATGAGCTCACGCTCGGCGGCTTCACCGGTATTGCGCAGGTCATCAATTTCTTTGTTCCCGCACTTCCGGTCGGTATCACCGTCATTCTGCTCAACGCGCCGCTTTTCCTCCTGAGCCTCCGGCGCTTCGGCAGGCGCTTTCTGGTACGCTCCTTTTTCGCCGTGGCGGTCAACTCCATCTTCATCGATCTCATCAACGCTCTTTATACCTTTCAGCCCATGGATAAGCTCCTCGGCTGCATTTACGGCGGCGTGCTCGTGGGCGTTTCCCTCGGCTGGCTGCTGCGCGAAGAGGCCACTACCGGCGGTACGGAGCTCGGCGCATGGCTTTTGAAGTTCCGCATCCCTCAGCTCTCCATCGGCAATCTCTGCCTGTGCATCGACCTGACGATTATTGCACTCTACGCGGCGGTATTCCGCAGTCTGGAAAACGCACTCTACGGCGGCATCGCGCTCTATATCTCCACCAAGGTGATGGATATGGTCGTCTACGGCGGCAGCGCAGCCAAGCTTGCCTATATCATCTCAAACGAACAGGAGAAGATCACGCACGAGCTGCTCTCGCGCGACATGGGCGTCACCCGCCTGACGGCAGAAGGCGCTTATACGCACGACGACAAGCCCGTGTTGCTCTGCGCCATCCGCCGCAGCGAGATTGTGGCCGTTAAACGGCTCGTCAACGAGATCGATCCCGCCGCGTTCTTTATCGTCTGTGACGCGCGCGAGGTGCTTGGCGAAGGCTTCAGTGAATACAAGCCCGATGGGCTTTAAAAAAAGGAGAAACTGACAATGGATTTCACAACGATCAAAAATGCGCTGACTGCGCGCGGGTTCAAGGTGTCCTGCTTTGAAACGGGAAAAGAGGCTGCGGACTACCTCAATGCCCAGCTCGACGGGGCGACTATCGGCTTCGGAGGCAGCGTCACCCTTGACGAGCTGGGGCTTTACGATTCTCTTGGTACGCATAACACCGTCTACAGCCACTGGCATCTGCCCGAGGGCGCCACGGTGCCGCAGGTGCGCGGCAAGGCGGCGGAGAGCGAGCACTACATGCTCTCGGCCAACGGCATCGCCGAGACAGGCGAGATCATCAACATCGACGGCGGCGGCAACCGTGTCGCCTCCATGCTCTATGGGCACAAAAAGCTGTGGATCGTCGCAGGCAGCAACAAGGTCGCCCCGACCTATGACGAGGCGCTCTGGCGTGCGCGCAACATCGCCGCGCCGAAGAACGCACAGCGCCTGCACCGCAAGACGCCCTGCGCTGTGAACGCTGACCATT
This sequence comes from uncultured Oscillospiraceae bacterium, assembly GCA_934589665.1. Taxonomy (GTDB): domain Bacteria; phylum Bacillota; class Clostridia; order Oscillospirales; family Oscillospiraceae; genus Hominicoprocola. The sequence continues at coordinate 2,846 of CAKTOJ010000021.1, forward strand.
GCTACAACTGCAAAAGCCCCGAACGCATCTGCCGCGGCCTTGCCGTGCTGTGGGAGCCGATCCTCAACGTTGAAACAGAGGTCGTCCTGATTGACGAGGCGCTGGGCTACTAAACGATCGAACCGGGGAGGGCGTGCCGTGAAACAGAAAATCATTCTTCTCGCCGCGGCGCTGAGTCTGCTGCTCACCGGGTGCGGCAGCACGCTGCTCTCGCGCTCGTGGTCGTCGGTCACGCCGCACAGCGCCGGCTACTGGGAGGACGGCGGCCGCGACACGCTGCGCGCCGACAGCTATCAGGATCTCGTCAACACGCTGCTTCTGCTCGTGGATGATCACGCCGAAAGCGGCGTTGTCCGCTGCTATTTCGGCGGCGATGTGGAATATACTGAGCTTGCCGCCGATGCGTGCAGCGAGGTCCAGCAGGAGACGGCGCTGGGGGCGTATCTGCTCGATTACATCACCTACTCCGGTCAGGAGGAGCGCGGCTTCTATGAGCTGACGCTCCGCTTCGGCTATCGCCGCACGGAAGAAGAGCAGCAGAGCATCATAAACGCCACGAGCACCGAGGCTCTTCCCGATCTGCTGCGCACCGCGGCCGAGGAGGGCAAAACATCCCTCGTTGTACGCGTCACCTACTTCTCCACCGACCGGAGCGGCGTGGAGGATCAGATCCATGCTGTGCAGGCCGAGCTCTCCGGCCTGCGTTCGGCACAGGAGTTGTCTGCGCCGTGGCCCGTTGCATTTTATCCCGACACCGCAGAACCGGGTATTGTGGAAATTCTGCTCTCCGCAGAAGCGGAATAAATGAAGAGCTCTTTCCATAAAATTATGAACCGATCGTCACCGGTCCGATAGATGAAAATGCGGCTCCGGTTTTGATGGGGCCGGTCTGCCGGAATGCCTGAACACGCCGGCCAAGGCCGCATCGTTTTACGAGTATCTGCTCTCCCGCGGCATTTCACAGGCGGATGCCGATGGCATTTTCTATCAAAATGCACAGACATTCTTTCACAAAAACCTGCCATAATACGAGCGCACCGCGGTCCAAACCGCGGTGCGCTTTGCAGATGCTTCGTCCAAGCATTTCGATTTTCCGGAAGGAATCCAAAAAAATAACACCACGACAATATCGTGGTGTTATTTTTTTGGAGCGGGCGACGAGGCTCGAACTCGCTACCTCCACCTTGGCAAGGTGGCGCTCTACCAGATGAGCTACGCCCGCGGAACAAAGAGAATATTACCAGATTTTCTCCCGGTTGTCAAGCCGTATTTTTAATTTTCCTTCAAAATTCAGCAGCGGCGGCTTGCAAATCCCTCTATCGTATGATAAACTTCTGATTCGGATTTGTAAGATAAGATAGGAGTATGACTATGGCCACACTACACGAAGAGATCTCGCGCCGGCGGACCTTCGCCATCATCTCGCACCCTGACGCCGGTAAAACGACACTGACGGAAAAATTCCTGCTCTATGGCGGTGCCATTGCGCAGGCCGGCGAGGTTAAGGGTAAGCGCGAGCGCGCGGCGAAATCCGACTGGATGGAGATTGAGAAGCAGCGCGGCATTTCCGTGACCTCGTCCGTCATGCAGTTCCAGCATGACGGCTACTGCATCAACATCCTCGACACGCCCGGCCATCAGGACTTCTCTGAGGACACCTACCGCACGCTGATGGCGGCGGACAGCGCGGTAATGGTCATTGACGGCGCAAAGGGCGTCGAGCCGCAGACGCGCAAGCTCTTCAAGGTCTGCGCCCTGCGCCACATCCCCATCTTCACGTTCATCAACAAGATGGACCGCGAAACGCGCGACCCGCTGGAGCTTTGCGAGGAGGTCGAGCGCGAGCTCGGCATCGACACCTATGCCGTCAACTGGCCGATCGGCTGCGGCAAGGAGTTTCAAGGCGTGTATGACCGCGAAAAGCAATGCATCATTCACTTCACCGATGCAGGCCACGCAAGAAAGGCCGGCGTGACGGAGATCACGCTGGACGATCCCGCATTGGTCGATCTCATCGGCCAGAAGCGGCGCGATAACCTTGCCGAGGAGGTCGAGCTGCTCGGCGCGGGACGCGAGTTTGACCTTGACGCGGTGCGGAACGGCACGCTCTCCCCTGTGTTCTTCGGCAGCGCGCTGACGAACTTCGGCGTGGAGCCGTTCCTGGAGGGCTTTCTGCGCATGACGACTGCTCCGCTCTCGCGCGAGAGCGACGCGGGTGTGATCGACGCGTTTTCCCCCGATTTTTCCGCCTTTGTCTTTAAAATTCAGGCCAACATGAATAAGGCCCACCGCGACCGCCTTGCGTTCATGCGCATCTGCTCAGGCAAGTTTGAGCGCGACACGGAGTATTTCCATGTGCAGGGCAATAAGAAAATGCGTCTTTCCCAGCCGCAGACCATGATGGCCAGCGAGCGTGAGATCGTAGATGAGGCCTATGCCGGCGATATCATCGGCGTGTTCGATCCCGGCATCTTCTCCATCGGCGACACCATTACCGTGCCGGGCAAAAAGTTCCGTTTCGGCGGCATCCCGACCTTTGAGCCGGAGCACTTCATGTCCGTCAGTCCCAAGGACACGATGAAGCGCAAGCAGTTCGTCAAGGGCGTGGAGCAGATCGCCCAGGAGGGCGCGATCCAGATTTTCAAAATGCCGGATTCCGGCTTTGAGGATATTGTTGTCGGCGTCGTCGGCACGCTGCAATTCGATGTGTTCGAGTACCGTATGAAAAACGAATACGGCGTTGATCTCATTATGCGCTCGCTGCCCTATGAGCACCTGCGGCTCATTGCAGAGTGCCCAGGTGATCCGAAGGACCTGATGTTCTGCACGGGTTCTCGTCTGCTTGAGGATTTCAAGGGCCGCAGGCTCATCGCCTTCGGCGGCGAGTGGAGCGTCGGCTTCCTCACCAAGCACAATCCCGGCCTTGTGCTGGAGGACTGGCTGAGCGTATCGAAATAAATATGGCATGAAAAACCGGAGGACGGTACGTCCTCCGGCTTTTTTGTGCATTGTTTTATGCCTCGAACGGCGTAAACGGCAGAATCTCATAAGTGTATTTTCTATTGATCCGACCCGCCTCGCGCTCGCTGATCTCATGGAACGCGGGATTCCGCTTGTGCGTGCCGTCCGGCTGCTCGAGGAGGAAATCATCGGAGGTATCCGAATAGTACCACACCTCGCCGCCGGCGTCGCTTGCCGTGTACTGCACCATTTCCAGCAGCTTCAGCTCCCCGTCGATATAGCGGTAGTAGGCGTCGCTGTACTCATAGATGCCGCCGTCGCCGCTGTTTGCAATGCTGCCGTCGGTGCAGAGGTAATAGCGGCAGCGGTTCCAGCCATCCACCAGCCGCACCGCCTGGTCTCCTTCAAGCCGGAAAATGTTGAAGATGACGGTATTGTTTCCGCTCCACGAAACGCCAAGCAGCAGCTCGGGCACACCGTCTCCGTCAAGGTCGCGCAGCAGCCATCCCGTCTCGTCCTCTTTGGCAAGCTGCCATGCGCTCTCACCAAACTCCGCCTGATAGTCGCTGATACTGCTTTTGATGCGGCGCATGGCAGAAACGTCGGCGAGCAGATTATCATAAGCGGCAAAGCCCGTAATGGTAGGGATCTCCTCTGTCGCAGCCGTATAGAGCACCGAACTCTGCGGGCCGTCGATCGTCCGCTGGAGTGTCATAATCGCCCGGCCGCCATCGTCCGTCTTTACACGGAAGGCCACCGTCCCCTCCCCGCGGTAGACGAAAGCGGGATCTTCCGCCAGCTCTCCGCCAAGGCCGCAGGAAAAGCCGATGCCATCCTGTGTGACAAACATCACGCCGATAGGGATCTCATCGCCCATCCTCCGGTAGAGCACAGCGCCCACAAGGTCCTCATACAGATCTGTCGATACGGCCGCGACGAACCGCCAGCCGCTCTCCGCCTGCCGGTCGAAAACCGTGCGAAGCTGCTCCACATTCCACACCTCCTCCTGCGAGCGGAACGCAAAGGTGTGTCCCATGGCCTTGAGCTGCATTTCCTCCAGCTGGATCTGCCGTTCGTCCGCATTCTCATAGCTCCAATGCATTTCGATCCAATAGAACGCAATGCTCTCCGGCTGTGGGTAGAGGTACACCACCGTGTTGCTCATGCCCTCCTGCGTGACACAGCGGTAGTGGTCGTAGAACTTTTCCAGCTCATAGCCTGCGTTATAAAGTCCCATCAGCGTTTCGTCAAAGCCGCTTTCCTCCGTAACGCGGAGGTAGGAGCCCGTCCCGGCGCTCGAGCGCCAGATCGGCTCGCTTCCCTCACGCTCCCAGCCGTCCGGGATCTGGAGGCTCCACTCGTCCACATAAACGCGGCCGGCCTCTACCGTCCCATTATGCTGCGCGAAGGCCTCTGTGGACTCATATACCTCGACGGTGAGCTTGCGCAGGCTGTTCGCCGTCCAGTAGCGGACGGGCGAGTTGACGCGCACCACGCAGTAGCCGCCGTTCAGCTGCCCCTGATAGAGGACATTCTCCTCCCGCGCAAGCTCCGATGCGGCACAGGCGCGGTAAAGCTCCTGCCCATCGGTAAAACCACCGTAGAACCGCGCGGCCAGCTTGAGCGGTGTTTTGAAGTCCGTCCATTCCGGCCCGGTGAGCGTGTTGCTGCCATCGAAGGGCAGCGCGTAGGAAACACTCAACTCCCGCATCCCGTCATACAGAGCGCCGCTGACGCTCAGCTCCGCATTCTCGTCCGGACAGCTGATCTGATAGCTGAACGCGCCGCCGGCATCCAGCACACCGCCGTCTGTGACCGTTCCGTTCACTTCCGCGGCGCGCAGCGCCGCCGTGACCGTCTCTTCAGCGATCGGATATTCGGTTTGCGCCAGCATCGTATTGGTGGGATAGGTAAAGTCAAAATCAAAGTCCTCCGGCAGCGGAGCGTCGCCCTCGGTAAAGGGCCATGCTTCCAGCCAGGCGTAATCTGCTTTGTAGCTGTCGCCGTCGATCTCAAGATAGACGTTGCCGTTGTTCCCCACATGGTGACGCACACCGTCAGACGTGGTGACAAAGAGACGGATCACGCCGCCATTCAGCGGCTCCTCATTGCGGACGTGCCGCCCGCGGCTCTCATTGATGAGCATGACCGCTTTCCCGATCTCGTCCGCGTTCAGCTCCTTATACTGCCGGTTCTCCGCCTGCGGGAGCACAACCAGCTCCACGCGCGTCACATCCTCCGCGCGCAGCTCTCTCGCCCACCGCATCGTCTCCCGCTGCGGATTCGTCAGAAAGCAGACCGCCACAACGGCGCAGGCCGCGACGGAAAGGACGATCACCCAGAATGCGGGCTTTCTATAGTTCAGCACGCTTTTCACGCGTTCCTTCACACCGACCTCGCCAAAGGCGAGCGGACAGGCGGCGATCATCCGTCTCGGCACACTGCATGCAAGCAGCGCCTGCGAGTAGTCCGCGCGCCGCGCGGGATCAAGCGTCTTTACCACGCGCTCGTCGCATGCAAGCTCAATATCGCGGCAGAGCAGCACATACGCCAGCCACAGCACTGGGTTGAACCAGTAGAGCGCAAGCAGCAGGAAGCCCATCGGCTTCCACCAGTGGTCGTGCCGCGCGAGATGCGCCCGCTCGTGCGCGAGAACACATTCCATATTCTCCCCGCTCATCGAAAAAGGAAGGTAGATCCTCGGATGCAGCACGCCGAGGATAAAGGGCGAGGCAACATGCTCACTCTGATAAATGTTCTCCCGCAGCCGCACGGCAGTCCGCACGCGCCGCCGCAGCCGCAGATAGCTCACCAGCGCATAGCCGAGCAGCGCGGCAGCTCCGATGAGCCAGACGACACCCGCAATCTCCGTCCAGACATAAAGCGGGTTGACGCTTGCGGCCGGGTCAGCGGCGAAGCTTTCACTCAGCGCGGGGTTCACGGCGTTATCAATGACTGTTACGCCGCTTGTGACAGTCGGCGCCGGGTCGAACTGCACGACCTCCGGGCTGACGGTCTCCGCGCTGGGGATCAGGCTCACCGCGCTCTCAATGGAAAACGGCACAGCCAGCCGCAGCGCGACCATACCCCAGAGCAGCACATCCACCCACTTCGGTGCCCGTCTGAGCGCAAAGCGCAGCACCAGAACCGCCAGCACCAGCCAGCCGGCGGTGATGCTGCGGTTGAGAAAGCCAAGAAATACCTCACTCATGGCAGTGCTCCTTTCGGTAGCGGTCGATCATTCCCTGCACCTCGTCAAGCTCCGCACCGCTCATTTTCTGCGAACGCGTGAATGCCGCGACGAAGGCGGGCAGCGATCCGTTAAAGCGCTTTTCCACCAGCTCCTCCGCCTCAGCGGCCTGTGCTTCATCTTTGGATACAAGCGAGGTCACAACGCTCTTTTCATTTTTCAGCACGCCGCGTTCACCTAGCCGCTTTAAAACCGTGTAGGTCGTCGTCGGCTTCCAGCCGAGCTGCTCGGCGCACAGCGCGACCAGCTCGCGGCTCGTCACCGGCTCATGCTCCCAGAGGATAAGGCAGAAGCGGTATTCGCTCTCAAAAATCTTCGGCGTTTCCATTGTTTTCTCCTCTCTAATCCGTTAGAGTGTATTTTTACTCTAACGGATTAGAGAGGATTTGTCAAGAAAAACTTTTCCTTTGGGATCTCCGCCGCTTTATTTGTCCACGGCACATGGATGTCCCGTCCAGGCAGAGGTGGGCGCAGGATGTCGGCTGAACGGGGAAAACAGTATTTTTCGTAAAATTATCTGTTAACATAATAATTGTGGATAACTCTGTGGAAACTGTGAATAACCTTGATTTTACAATCATTTTACCGGTTGACGCACTGTTATGCTTCGACGAAAGAGGGAACTTTTCGCGCTTCCTGCACATATTTTTAACAAATAACGGGAAACAACGCGCCCCGCGCAAAACACTTGCCATTGTGGGACAAACCCACTATAATATACAAGGAATAGTATCCTACTGGAAACGGAGAGACATCATGGCAGCAAAAACAGGCAAGAATTACGGAAACGACAGTATCTCGCTCCTTGAGGGCGCAGAGCGCGTGCGCAAGCGTCCGGGCGTGATCTTTGGCTCGGACGGACTCGACGGCTGCGAGCACGCGGTATTTGAGATCCTCTCGAACTCTATCGACGAAGCGCGCGAGGGTCACGGCCGGCTCATCACGCTCACGCACTACGCCGACGGCAGCATCGAGGTCGAGGACAACGGCCGCGGCTGCCCCGTGGACTGGAACCCGAAGGAGCAGCGCTTCAACTGGGAGCTGGTTTATTGTGAGCTATACGCCGGCGGCAAATACAATAACCTCGACGGCGACAACTATGAATACTCCCTCGGCCTCAACGGCCTCGGCGCCTGCGCCACGCAGTACGCCTCGCGCTACATGGACGTGACCGTTTGGCGCGATGGGAACAAATACTCCCTCCACTTCGAGCGTGGACAGATCACCGGCGAGAAGGGCAAGGAGCTCAAAATCGAGCCGACCGACCGCGGCAAGCGAACCGGCACGCTCACGCGCTGGCTGCCCGATCTCGACGTGTTCACCGACATCAATATTCCCTCCTCGTACTTCACCGACGTTCTGCGCCGTCAGGCAGTTGTGAACGCGGGCATCACCTTCCGCTTCCGCGATCAGGTGGACGGGAAGTTCGAGACGCAGGATTTCCTTTATGAAAACGGCATCGTCGACTATGTTGCCGAGCTCGCCGGAGAGGGCGCACTGACCACGCCTGTGTTCTGGGAGACGGAGCGCCGCGGCCGCGACCGCGAGGACAAGCCCGAATACAAGGTCAAGCTCTCGTGCGCCTGCTGCTTTTCAAACCGCGTGAATGTCATTGAGCACTACCACAACTCCTCCTGGCTCGAGCACGGCGGCGCGCCGGAAAAGGCGACAAAGACCGCTTTTGTCTACGCCATCGACAAGTACCTCAAGGACAGCAGCAAGTACCAGAAGAACGAATCTAAAATCACCTGGCAGGACGTTGAGGACTGTCTGGTGCTTGTGTCCAACAACTTCTCCACGCAGACGAGCTATGAAAATCAGACGAAGAAGTCCATCACGAATAAATTCGTGCAGGAAGCCATGACCGACTTCCTCAAATCCCGTCTGGAAACCTATTTCATCGAAAACCGTGTCGAGGCGCTCAAGATCGCCGAGCAGGTGCTCATCAACAAGCGCAGCCGCGAGAGCGCGGAAAAGCAGCGCCTGAACATCAAGAAAAAGCTCTCGGGCAATATCGACATCTCCAACCGCGTGCAGAAATTCGTGGACTGCCGCACGCGCGACGTGTCCCGCCGCGAAATTTATATCGTCGAGGGCGACAGCGCCCTCGGTTCGGTCAAGCTCTCGCGTGACGCGGAGTTTCAGGGCATCATGCCCGTGCGCGGCAAGATTCTCAACTGCCTCAAGGCCGATTACGCCCGCATCTTCAAAAGCGAGATTATCACCGACCTTCTCAAGGTGCTCGGCTGCGGCGTGGAGGTGCAGGGCAAGGCGGTCAAGGAGCTCAACGCCTTTGACCTCAATAATCTCCGCTGGAACAAGGTCGTCATCTGCACCGATGCGGACGTGGACGGTTTCCAGATCCGCACACTGATCCTCACAATGATCTACCGGCTCTGCCCCACACTCATCCGTGAGGGCTATGTCTACATCGCCGAGACACCGCTCTTCGAGATCAACTGCGGCGATAAAACATGGTTCGCCTACTCCGATAAGGAGAAGAACGACATCGTTAAGACGCTGGAGGGCAAGCGCTACAAGGTCGACCGCTCCAAGGGTCTCGGCGAAAACGACCCGGAGATGATGTGGCTGACGACCATGAATCCGGAAACGCGCCGTCTCATCAAGGTCATGCCCGAGGACGCGGAGGCGACTTCGCAGGTCTTTGACCTTCTTCTGGGCGACAATCTTCAGGGAAGAAAAGATCACATCGCGGAAAATGGCTATAAGTATCTGGAACTTGCCGATATTTCCTGATAAGCAAAGCGTACCCCGGGCCAATGCCCGGGGTACGCTTCTTATTTTTACTGCATCTCTGTCCGTTCCCCGCCGTGCTCCATGGGTCTGACATACCGGCGGTAGCAATAGATAAAATATACTGTTTCCGCCGCGCCGGTGATGCCCCACGAAAACGGATAGAGCATATACAGCGAACGCAGCGTGCCAAAGTAGGCAAACACCGTATAGATCCACGCCACGCGGAACACACACGAGCCGAGAAACACAAGGATCATCGGCACCATCCCCTTGCCAAGGCCGCGCGAGGCCGAGGTCGTACAGTCCATAAAGGCGGAGATCATAAACGAAAAGCTCATCACGCGGATGCGCTCCATGCCTGCGTCAATCACGGCACTCTCCGGCGAAAAGAGTGCAAGGAACTCGCGTCCAAAGCACAAAAACAGCGCACCGACCATCGCGCCGGTCAGAAAGGAATAGAAGAGCGTGAGCACATAGCTGCGGCGCACACGTTCCGGTCGGCCTGCGCCGTAATTCTGTCCGATGAAGCTGGAGCTTGCAATGTAGAACGCGTTCATCACGGAAAAGGCGAGGTTATCCACATTGGCCGCGGCGGAGTTGCCCTCGACCACGACCGTGCTGAACGAGTTGACACCCGCCTGAATAAAGAGGTTCGCCACCGAAAAGATCGCGTTCTGAAAGCCTGCCGGAACGCCGATGGACAGCACGCGCAGTGCCTTATTCTTATAGATTCTGAGCTCACGCAGGGAAAGGCCGTATACCTCCGTGCGGCGCCGCAGCAGCGCGCAGACGATCAGCACCGCGCTGACGCACTGCGAGAGCATGCTTGCCAGCGCCACGCCGTCGGTCGACATGCCGCAGGCAATGACAAAGAGCAGGTCAAGCACCACATTCAGCGCACCGGCTGCAGCCAGATAAATGAGCGGCGTTTTCGTATCCCCCACCGCGCTGAACACGGCATTGCCGAAGTTATAAAGCGCCATGGCGGGCATCCCGAGGAAATAAATGCGCAGATAGAGCACCGCTCCGTCCAGCAGGTCCTCCCGCGTGTTGAGCAGCTCAAGCAGCGGGCGGGAAAACACCTGCCCCGCCAGCAGGATCAGCACACCGGCCAGCAGGCAGACAACTGCCGAGGTATGCACCGACTCACGCACATTCTTTTCGCTGTGCGCACCGTAGTGCGTAGCGACGAGAACATTGACGCCGCTGCCCAGCCCGATGAGAAAGCCCGTAAAAAGAAAGACGAGGATTGTCGTCGAGCCGACTGAGCCGAGCGCACCGGCGCTGGCAAAGCGCCCGACGACCGCAAGGTCCGTCATGCTGAAGAGCACCTGCAATAAGTTGGAAAACATCAGCGGGATGCTGAAGTGCAGGATCTGGCGGCTGAGCTTTCCCTCTGTCAGATCAAGTCCGGACGTCCTTGCCATGCTTTTCTTTCCCTTCTTTCTCTCTTCTCCGTCCGCTCCAGCTGCAGCGATTGCCGTGCGCTCAGTTCAGCGCCTCGGCGTTCAGATCAAACAGCTCCCGCACACGCGCGGAGACCGCTTTGTGCTCTGCAAGCGACGGATCGCAGGCAAGCAGCGTTTCCGCCGCGCTCTGCGCTTCATATAAAAGCTGCATGTCGCAGGTAAAGTCCGCCACGCGCAGCGTCGGCAGACCGTGCTGACGCGCACCGAAGAAATCGCCCGGCCCGCGCAGCTTCAAATCCTCCTCTGCAAGCGCAAAGCCGCTCTGCGTGCGGCACATCGCTTCCAGACGGGCCCTGTTGTCCTCTCCTCTATTGTCCGAAATCAAAACGCAGTAAGACTTCCATTTTCCGCGTCCCACGCGCCCGCGCAGCTGGTGGAGCTGCGAGAGGCCGAAGCACTCCGCGTTTTCAATCACCATGACGGTCGCATTCGGCACATCCACGCCGACCTCGATCACCGTGGTGGAAACCAGTACGTCGATCTCTCCTGATGAAAACGCGCGCATGACCGCTTCTTTCTCCTTTGGCTTCATCCTGCCGTGCAGGAAGCGGACCGTGCGGTGCGGAAACACTTCCTTCTGCAGCTTCTCTGCGTAAACCGTAACCGCCTTGCGCTCGTCAGGCAGCTCGCCGTTTTCCTCCACCATCGGGCAGACAATGTAGGCCTGCCGGCCCTGCGCAAGCTGTCTTTCCACGGCTTCGTAAACCGCGCCGCGCTGTGTGGACGAGCGTACGAACGTCTCAATGCTCTGCCGTCCCGGCGGCAGTTCGTCGATAACCGATACGTCGAGATCGCCGTAGATCATCAGCGCCAACGTGCGCGGGATGGGCGTTGCCGACATGACGAGCAGATGAGGATTTTCCCCCTTGGCCCCCAGCGCCGCGCGCTGGTTCACGCCGAAGCGGTGCTGCTCGTCGGTTACGACCAGGCCGAGCCTTTGATAGGAAACGTCACTCGTGAGCAGCGCGTGTGTACCGATGGCAAAATTGATCTCTCCCGACGAAAGCTGCTCGAGGATCGAGCGGCGCACTGCCGCGCGGGTTGAAGCCGTCAGCAGGGCACAGCGCACGCCGAGCCCCTCCAGCATCGGTGCAAGCGTATGATAGTGCTGCTCCGCCAATATCTCCGTCGGCGCCATCAGCGCAGCCTGAAGATGATTCCTTGCCGCGCAATAGACCGCCGCCGCCGCAACCATGGTCTTGCCGCTGCCGACGTCGCCCTGCACAAGGCGGTTCATCGGCCGCGTATCGCTCATATCACGCAGAATATCCTCCACCGCGCGGTGCTGCGCGCCGGTGAGGGAAAAGGGAAGCGCCGAAAAGAATGGCGTCAGGTCTGTCTCCGTGCAGGTTCTGCCCTGTACGGTCGTGCGCCGTGCGCGCAGCAGACGCAGCCCCAGCGTCAGGAAGTAGAGCTCTTCAAACGCCAGACGGCGGCGTGCGGCGGCAAGCGCCTCGTCCGAGGCCGGGAAGTGGATGTTTTCATAGGCCTCCCGCACATCACAAAGCGCATACCGGCATCGCAGCTCCTCCGGCAGAATGTCGGCAAAGCGGCCCGCCGCCTTGTCCAGCCCCTGCCGGACCGCACTGTGAAGCAGCCCCTGTCCCACGCCTGCGGTAAGCGGGTAGACCGGCACAATACAGCCCGTAACGCTGTGCCGTCCCTCACGCTCAAAGACGGGATTGATCATTTTCTTACTCCGCGGCGTCCCCTCCACACGGCCATAGAAGGTGTAGCTTTCTCCCGCACGGAACGTATTCTTGAGGTAGATCTGATTAAAATACGTCAGTTCCAGCGCATCGCTTTCATCCACCACACGCAGCTTGACGAGTTCCAGCCCTTTGCGTATCCGTGAGGCACGCGGCTGTGCGGCCACCATCGCGGTCACACAGGCGCTCTCGCCGATCTCCAGCTCCGCGATGCGGCGCGTCTCGCGCCGGTCCTCATAAGCACGGGGAAAATAGGAAATCAGGCTTTTAAGATCGGTGATACCGAGCTTTGCAAGCCCCTCCGCTTTCCTCGCGCCGACGCCCTTAAGGTATCGTACATCGATGTTCCATTCTTCAGCGGCCATATGATTTCCTCCTTATGCCTTTTCTTTCAGTATAGCCGCTTATCCTGTCGTAAGCTATTGAAGCCCGACATAAATTTATGACTACGCCCAACGCTTGCACCGTCCTGCCCAACGTGCTATACTGAAGCATCCGGCCGAAGTGGGAGGAAACCGTCATGGCAGAATACCTTCAGCCCGCGTCAGAAGCCGGCGCCGCTGCTATTTACGACCTGATCCGCTTGCGGATCGCCTGGATGGATAAACAGGGACTTCACAGTTGGAACCAAACGGACTATCTACACTATTTTCCTCTGTCCTACTTTCAGCGCATGAGCCGTTCAGGCCAGCTCTACGCGCTGCATGCTGCGGACGGCCCAATCCTGAGCGCTGTCGTTCTGCTCACGGAGGACGAGCGCTGGTCGGAGCATCCTCCCCGCCGGGCATATTATCTCCACAATCTGGTCTCCATGCCGGACGCATCGGGTGCGGGGCGCACCCTCCTGCAACGCGTGGAACAGCTCGCCCGCCAAAACGGCATGGATACCCTGCGGCTTGACTGCGCCGCCGACAGCGAAGCACTCAACCGTTTTTACGAGGCTGCCGGCTACCTGCCCTGCGGTATCTGCTCCGAGGGGAAATACCATGGCATCCTGCGCGAGAAGCTGCTTTAAACGCAAACATTTTCCGAGAAAAAAGAGCCGATCAAACGGCTCTTTTCCTTTTTCATTCCGCCGTGCGGACATAATCGACATAGCGGAAGCGCAATCCATCTTCCTCCTGCCACTCCCCCACGCGCTCCGCCGTCCATGCGGCATCCGCGTCAAGATCAGGGAACCACGCATCTGCACCTTCTGCCGCGGCGTCGACCAGTGTGACGAACACACGCGTACATTTCGGCAGCAGCGCGCGGTAGAGCTGCGCGCCGCCCATAAGCACTGCATCCCCACCGGCCAGCGCTTCCGCCTCGCCGGTACTGCGCGCAAGCTCAATCCCCTCACGCGGCTCCATTGTTGTGCTCACAACGATGTTCCGCCGCTTCGGCAGCGGCTTCGCACCGGGGAGCGAGAGGAGCGTATTTTTCCCCATGATAACGCTTTTCCCCACCGTAAGCGCGCGAAAGCGCTTAAGATCTGCCGAAATGTGAAAAAGCAGCCCGTTATTCTGGCCAATGGCCCAGTTCCTGTCTATACACACGATTGCGTCCATTCTCCCGCTCCTTTACACCGCAATGGGGATCTTCGCCTCAAAGGGACTGGGATCATAGCCCTCAAGGCGAAAGCTGTCCTTTGTAAATGCGTAGAAATCCGTAACCTTCGGATCGATGAAAAACCGCGGCGCGGGCTTCTCCGGCTCGGCAAGCATCTGCTCAATGATGGGTACATGCCGGTCGTAAATGTGCGCGTCGGCAATGACATGCACCAGCTCGCCCGCCTTAAGGCCGCTGACCTGCGCCAGCATGTGCACCAGCACCGCATACTGCACGACATTCCAGTTGTTCGCCGCCAGCATGTCCTGACTGCGTTGGTTCAGGATCGCGTTGAGCGTATCACCTGAGACGTTGAAGGTCACGGAATACGCGCAGGGATAAAGCCCCATCTCGTGCAGATCGGCAAAATTGTAGATATTTGTCATGATGCGCCGCGAGGCGGGGTTGTGCTTCAAATCATAAAGAACACGGTCGACCTGATCGAACATGCCCTCCTGATACTGATGCTTCACGCCGAGCTGATAACCATAGGCCTTGCCGATGCTGCCGCTCTCATCCGCCCACGCGTCCCAGATGTGGCTGGAGAGGTCGTGGACATTGTTGCTTTTTTTCTGCCAGATCCACAAAAGCTCGTCCACCGCGCTTTTCCAGTAGGTGCGGCGGAGCGTAAGAATGGGGAACTCCCTCTGAAGATCATAGCGGTTGACGATGCCGAATTTTTTCACAGTGTGTGCGCTCGTGCCGTCCTCCCAGTGCGGGCGGACGGACAGTCCGGTATCCCATACGCCGTTTTTCAAAATATCCTCGCAGTTCTGGCGAAAGACCCGATCCGCATAGCTCATAGCGCACCTCCGAATGATGATGGCTCATTATAGCACAGTTTTTCCGTCCTGAAAAGAGCGCTTTGCAAAAGCGGGCGGCAGGGGCAGGAACGCATGAAACACGTCCGCTTCTGTCATTTGGCGGTAAGCTCATGCTTCTTTTTCTCCTTTTCAGGCAAAAAAAGCGCATTTTGTTGAAAAAAAGAATTGCAAAAAATTCACTTCACGCTATACTGTTATTATCTTGAAACGGATAAGATCCGCCGGCCGGGTGCCGGCATGCAAAAAGGAGCGATCATTGTATGCGTATCGTCGTAAAGGTCGGCACCTCCACGCTGGCTTACTCTACGGGAAGATTAAATATTCAGCGGATGGAGCGGCTGTGCAAGGCTCTGAGCGATCTGAAGAACGCCGGGCATGAGATCATTCTTGTCTCCTCCGGTGCCATTGCCATGGGCTTTGGGAAGCTCAACCTGCCCGAGCGGCCAAAGGATGTGCCAAGCAAGCAGGCCTGCGCCGCTGTCGGCCAGTGCGAGCTGATGTACATTTATGATAAGCTTTTCACGGAATATAATCACATCGTCGGCCAGCTTCTCATCACCGGCCCCGATATTGAGGAGGGCGGCGAGCGCCGTCAGAATTTCCATAACACGCTCGCCCGGCTGCTTGAGCTCGGCGCGCTTCCGGTCATCAATGAAAACGACACCGTCTCCACCGCGGAGTTCGGCATCGGCGACAACGATACGCTCTCGGCCATCGTCGCCTCGACCGTTTCCGCCGATCTGCTCATACTGCTCTCGGACATCGACGGCCTGTATGACGGCGATCCGCGCAAGAATCCAGACGCAAAGCTCATCCCCACCGTTGAGGCCATCGACGAGCGCATCATCTCCCTCGGCGGCGGCAGCGGCTCAAACCTCGGCACGGGCGGCATGGCCACCAAGCTCTCCGCCGCGCAGATTGCCACAGCCGCGGGCTGCGAAATGGTCATCGCCAATGGGGAGAAGCCGGAGCTTCTCTATGATATTGCCGCCGGCAAGCCGGTCGGCACACGTTTTCTGGTCAAGAGGTAAAGAACGTGACAACAATTGAACTGATTCAAAAAACACGCGCCGCGCGGACGAGCATCGCCAGCATCGGCACGGAGAAAAAGAACGCGCTGCTTCTTGCCATGGCAGACAGCCTTCAGGCGCACTGCGCGGAGATCCTCGCGTGCAACGCGCAGGATATGGAGGCCGCGCGCGGCCATATCACCGACGTCATGCTCGACCGGCTGAAGCTGGACGAGGCGCGCATCGCCGCCATGGCGGACGGTATCCGCGACACGGTGAAGCTACCCGACCCTGTCGGCCGCGTGCTCAAGGAGGTCGTGCGCCCGAGCGGCATCGTAATCGACAAGGTGCAGGTGCCTCTCGGCCTTGTCGCCATCATCTACGAAAGCCGCCCAAACGTCACTTCGGATGCGGCGGCGCTGACCATCAAAAGCGGCAATGTGTGCATGCTCCGCAGCGGTAAGGAAGCCTTCCGCAGCGCGCACGCCATCGTCTCCGCACTCAAAGACGGCATCCGCAAGACCGGCGGCGATCCCGACATCGTGAACATTGTCGAGGACACGAGCCACGAGAGTGCGCAGACGCTCATGACCGCAGACGGTCTTGTCGACCTGCTCATTCCGCGCGGCGGCGCCGGACTGATCCGCGCCTGCGTGGAAAACGCCACCGTTCCCTGCATTGAAACGGGCACCGGCATCTGTCATGTCTACGTGGATCAGGACGCCGATCTTCAAAAGGCAGTAAACATCATCGTCAACGCCAAGACGAGCCGTCCGTCCGTGTGCAACGCCGAGGAGGTCTGTCTGGTCCACAAGGCAGTCGCCGAGAAGTTCCTCCCCATGCTCAAAAAAGCGCTGGTGGACGACCGCAAGGCCGCCGGCCTTGTGCCGGTCGAGCTGCGTCTTGACGCGGAGGCAGCCAAGATCATCGACGGAACGCCTGCCGGAGCGCGTGACTTTGACACGGAATTTCTCAATTATATTCTTGCCGTCGGCGTGGTCGACGATGTTGACGCGGCGATCGCGCACATCGCCGCGCACTCCACGCACCACAGCGACTGCATCATGACGGAAAATGCCGAGGCCGCGAAGAAGTTTACCGATCTTGTGGACAGTGCGGCAGTCTATGTCAATGTCTCCACCCGCTTCACCGACGGCGGTGAATTCGGGCTTGGCTGCGAGATGGGCATTTCCACGCAGAAGCTCCACGCGCGCGGCCCGATGGGGCTCGAAGAGCTGTGCACCTACAAATACATCATCCGCGGCAGCGGCCAGATCCGCTGAACCTGTTCTGACAGAAAAAAGCCTCCCGCACACGATCGTGTGCGGGAGGCTTTTTGGTATCGGTTTTCCGTTCTCACATCTTCTCGGGCTTGCTCAGGCCGAGAATGCCAAGGCCGTTGGCCAGCACCTGACGTGTCGCGGCAGAGAGCAGCAGGCGGGCATTCGCCACATCGTCCGCCTCGCCCTTGATACGGCAGGCGTTGTAGAAGCGGTGGAACGCACCGGCAAGGCGCATGAGATAGCGGTTGATATAGCTCGGATCGTAGTCGCGGGCGGCGACGCGGATCTCCTCGCTGAAATTTGCCAGCTCCTTGATGAGCGCGTGCTCCTGCTCGCCGGAGAGGATCGACAGATCGACCTTGTCCGCATCGGGCACACTGCGTCCCTCCTCGGCCAGTGCCTTGATAAGGCTGCAAATGCGTGCGTAGGCATACTGGATATAGTAGACAGGGTTCTCGCTGTCCTCGCGCACGGCGAGTCCAAGGTCGAAGTCCATCTGCGTATCGGGCTTGGCGTTGAAGAAGTAGCGGCAGGCATCGACCGGGATCTCGTCGAGCAGGTCGGAGAGGGAAATGGTCTTGCCCGTGCGCTTGGACATGCGCACCACCTCGCCGTCGCGCACGAGCTTGACAAGCTGCATGAGCACGATGTCGAGCCGGTGGGTGCCGTCAAGTCCCAGTGCGTCCATCGCGCCCTTCATGCGCGCCACGTGGCCGTGGTGATCGGCGCCCCAGATGTTGATGACCTTGTCGAAATGACGCACGGCGAACTTGTTGCGGTGATAGGC
>CAKTOJ010000022.1 GCA_934589665.1 uncultured Oscillospiraceae bacterium
AACGAGCGCTATGTGTACATCGCTCAGATCATCAAGGGCTGCTACAAGAAAAAGAACCACGGCCAGCTCTCCGCTTCCGATAAGATCGATAAGATCGTCACCAACCGCTGGCTGGGCCTGCCCATCTTTGCGGTCGTGATGTTCCTGGTTTACTACATCTCCATGGTCACCGTCGGCTCTGCCGCGACGGACTGGGCCAACGACGGCCTGTTCGGCGACGGCTTCCATCTCTTCGGCATCGGTTCCGGCGAGTACGGTGATGCCGCTGACGATTACACCGTTGCGTGCGAGGCGGTTGATGCCTTCTACGGCCTTGATACCGAGGACGAGGCGTTCGATGCGGATGCCGCGCTTGCCGAGATGAAGGACTTCCAGCCCGATTCCGACACCGCGACCGTCGATGTTGAGGACGAGGAGACCCTCGCCATCAACGAGATGACCGCTTACTATGATGTGATTCCCGATGGTGCGGACGAAGAGTCCACTGTTCCCATGACCTATGTGGACGCTGTCTCCTACTTTGACGAGAACGGCTTTGACGAGCCTGATCCCGCCGATTACGGCGTGTGGGTCCCCGGCGTGCCCGTTCTGATCGGCAATGCGCTGGAAGCTGCCGGTACGGCGGACTGGCTCAGCGGCCTGATCCTTGACGGTATCGTCGCCGGTGTCGGCGCGGTGCTCGGTTTCGTGCCTCAGATGCTCGTGCTGTTCCTGCTCCTTGCCTTCCTCGAGGCCTGCGGCTATATGGCCCGTATCGCCTTCGTGCTCGACCGTATCTTCCGTAAGTTCGGCCTGTCCGGTAAGTCCTTCATCCCCATGCTCATCGGCACGGGCTGCGGTATCCCGGGCATCATGGCTTCCCGTACCATTGAAAACGAGCGTGACCGCCGTATGACGATCATGACCACCACCTTTATCCCCTGCGGCGCTAAGGTCCCGTTCATTGCAATGATCGCAGGCGCCCTCTTCGGCGGCAGCGCAATCGTCTCCACCTCTGCTTACTTCATCGGTATGGCTGCCATCATCACCTCCGGCATTATGCTCAAGAAGACCAAAATGTTCGCCGGTGAGCCCGCTCCCTTTGTCATGGAGCTGCCCGCCTACCACTGGCCGACCCTCGGCAATGTGCTCCGCAGCATGTGGGAGCGCGGCTGGAGCTTTATCAAGAAGGCCGGTACGATCATCCTCCTTTCCACGATCTTCGTCTGGTTCACCACCTACTTCGGCTGGGTGGACGGCACGTTCCGCATGCTCGATGAGAGCGAGATCAGCGCCTCCATCCTTGCCAAGATCGGCAATGCCATCGCCTGGATCTTCATTCCTCTCGGCTGGGGCAACTGGCAGGCGACCGTCGCCTCCATCACCGGCCTTGTCGCCAAGGAGAACATCGTCGGTACGCTCGGTATCCTCTACGGCGGCGGTGACGAGACGGTCTATCAGGCTCTGGCCAGCGCCTTCACCGGCATCACGGCCTACTCCTTCCTCGTATTCAACCTGCTGTGCGCTCCCTGCTTCGCGGCCATCGGTGCCATCAAGCGCGAGATGAACAGCCCCAAGTGGACCTGGTTCGCCATTGCTTATCAGTGCGGCTTTGCCTACCTCATCGCCCTGATGATCAACCAGTTCGGCAGCGCTGTCACCGGCAGCATGAACATCATCGGCCTGATCGCGGCTGTCGCGGCGCTCGTGCTGATCGTCTACATGCTCGTCAAGCCCTACAAGGAAGCGACGAAGTTGAGCACGAAGGTCTAAGCACATATTCCTTCCATTTGATAATTTTCTTCCAAAGGAGTGATTTCCTATGCTGGCATGGGTTACCGCAAACCTGTCCACCATCATTGTCTCTGCCATCCTGCTTGCCATTGTCACCTCTATCTCCCTTCATTTGATCCGGCAGAAGAAACAGGGAAAATCCTCCTGCGGCTGCAACTGCGCACACTGCGCCATGCACGGCCAGTGCCACGGTAAGCAGTAAAGCAGAAGAGGGGAGACGCGGCGAACGCGTCTCCCCTTCATTCCACTCTGGAGGTTAAAGATGACTAACTACGAACGCGCTTTAACGCCGGCGGCGATCAAATATCTGCTCACGCTCTTTGATCTGGGTGAGGGAGAACGCGGCGTGCGGTCGGTGGATCTGGCGGCGCGGATGAATGTGAGCAAGCCGAGCGCACATTCCATGATCCGCAATCTCTGCGCAGCGGGTCTGACGGAGAAGGAGCGCTACGGCACAGTGTATCTTACGGAAGAGGGGAGAAGAGCGGCATCTCTGTACCGCGACTGCTTTGAACCGCTGTACAAAAAAATGCAGTCGATCCTGCCGCTTGACGGCGAGACCTGCACAAACGCTGTCTGCGCCGTGCTCTCGCAGGTGCCGGAGGAGCTCCCGCGTCTGGCGGGCCGGATAGAATGAACAAAGTGTAAAAAATTGCAAAAAATACTGGACAATTTGAAAAGAGGGTGTATATTATCATGTTCGAAACAACAGTAAAGATCAACGGTATGATGTGCGGAATGTGCGAGGCACACGTCAATGACGCGATCCGCAGCAAGCTCAACGTGAAAAAGGTCACCTCGTCCCACAGCAAGGGACAGGCCGTGATCCTCTCCGAGCAGGCGCTGGATGAGGATGCTCTGCGCAGTGCCATCACCGAAACGGGCTATGAGGTCGTGTCGGTGAGCGCAAAAGAGGCCGTGGAGAAAAAGGGCCTGTTCGGCTTCCTGAAGAAATGAGCGCAGCGCAGGACGCGGAGCGAAAGGTCTGCGGTGCGGAACAGGGCAGGTGCACAGCAAACGGCTGCGCGGCCGCCCCGGACGCGCTCTCCTGTCAGGGGGCGGATCATACGGTGGAGCGTATTGCGGGGGCGGATGGCGAGATTGTGATGACGCGATATCCGGTTTTTGCGGGTATTGATCTGATCTATCATGATGTGCATGCGGCCTCCTGCACGCTCAAGCGGCCAAAGACTGGCCTGCTGGAGATCGACCACTGCCGTGAGGGACGCATTGAGTACCACAGCGCAGAGGGGTATTTTTACCTTGCTCCGGGCGACCTTTCCGTGGTCTGCCGCGAGCGGACCGAGGAGCTTCTACGCTTCCCCACGGGCCATTATCACGGCATTACCGTGTCGATCGACCCGCGCTGCGCGCCGGAGTGCCTCTCCTGTATTTTGCAGGACGTCGATGTGCGCCCCGACGCGCTGACGGAAAAATTCTGCCGCAGCGGCACGTGGTTTGCCGCACGCTCATCACCACGTGTCGAGCATGTTTTTTCCGAGCTTTACGCCGTTCCGGAGCCGATCCGCAAGGGCTATTTTAAGGTCAAGGTGCTCGAGCTGCTGCTGTTTCTCAGCGCATTTCCGACACAGGAGCCGGGAGCACGTCCCGCGCTCTACTCCGGGGTTCAGGTGAAGCTTGCAAAGTGCGTGAGCGATTATCTGCTTGCCAACACGGAGAATAAAGTCACCGTATCCGAGCTCTCGCGTCATTTCGGCGCGTCAGAGACGCTGATCAAAAGCAGCTTCCGCGGCGTGTACGGCATGTCGCCCGCAGCCTATCTGCGCGCACAGAAAATGCACGGCGCGGCGCAGCTTCTGCGCACAACGGACCGGACAGTGCTTGACATTGCCGGTCAATTTGGCTATGATAATGCGAGCAAATTCGCCAAAGCCTTCCGCGACGTGATCGGCGTACCGCCGAACGAGTACCGCTGCGGTGCGGAAAGTGACAGTTGCGCGCCCGCGGAAAGCGCGTAAATTCAGGAAGTCGGCCGTTTTATGCGGCAGGCCATATACAGATATTATGATGGAGGTAACAACGATGAATTGGACAAAGCTCGGTATTTTTGCTTCCGGCGTGCTCTTTGGCACGGCGGGTGTCAAGGTTCTCACCAGCAAGGACGCGAAGAAGGCGTATACCCAGACAACGGCGGCGGTGCTGCGCGCCAAGGAGTGCGTCATGACGACTGCGACCAACATGCGTGAGGGCGCGGAGGACATCCTTGCGGATGCAAAGGCCATCAATGAGCAGCGCGCGGAGGAGACAGCCGCTGAGGTGATCGAGGACGCGTCGGAGAAGGCTGCGGAGTAACCATGAAATGCACGATCCTGCACGAATCCGCCGGTAGGCTGCGCATCCGCGCCGCACAGGGGCGGATGACGCTGCGGCAGGCGGACATTTTAGAGGCATATCTCCGCAATGTCCGGGGCGTGAAGAACGTCACGGTCTATGACCGCACCTGTGACGCCGTGATCCATTATTCCGGCGCGCGGGAGGATATTGTCGCGGCACTTGCGGCCTTTTCATATGAAAAGGCCGGCTCTCTTGCGCCCGAGCATAGCAGCCGGGCGCTGGGACGTGAATATCAGGACAAGCTTGTGTTTGCTGTCTGCCGCCGTGCAGTCAGCAAGCTCTTCTTTCCTTACCCGCTGCGCACGGCGCTGGCTGTTGCGCGCTCGGCCCGTTATATCAAGGCCGGCCTTTCCTGCCTGATGCACGGCAAGATCAAGGTGCCTGTGCTCGACGCGACGGCAATCACCGTCTCGATGCTGCGCGGTGACTTTGATACGGCCGGTTCGATCATGTTCCTGCTCGGCGTGGGTGACATCCTCGATGAGTGGACGCATAAGAAGTCCGTGGCGGATCTGGCGCAGACCATGTCGCTCAATGTCGACAAGGTTTGGCTGGAGACGGATGCGGGCAGCGTCCTTGTCCCCGTGGGCGACGTACAGGTCGGAGACCGCATTACCGTGCGCACCGGCGGCATGATCCCGCTCGACGGCAAGGTTGTCTCGGGCGAAGCGATGGTCAATCAAGCCAGCATTACGGGTGAGCCGCTGGCCGTGCGCAGGACAGCGGGCGGCTATGTCTATGCCGGCACGGTGGTCGAGGAGGGCGATTGCTGCATCCGTGTGGAGAAGAGCGCGGGCAGCGGGCGCTATGACCGCATCGTGCATATGATCGAGGAGAGTGAAAAGCTCAAGTCGAACACGGAGGATAGGGCCTCCCACCTTGCTGACTCCCTTGTGCCCTACAGTCTGGGCGCGACCGCGCTCATCTGGCTGATTACGCGCAATCCCCTGCGGGCACTTGCTGTGCTGATGGTTGACTTTTCCTGCGCGCTCAAGCTCTCCATGCCCATCGCCGTGCTTTCGGCGATGAAGGAGGCGAGCACGTATCATCTGACCGTCAAGGGCGGGCGCTTCCTGGAGGCTGTTTCCAAGGCGGATACGATCGTCTTTGATAAGACCGGCACACTCACGCATGCCGCGCCCCGCGTGGCGGACGTCGTGACCTTTGGCGGACACGAGGAGAATGATATGCTCTGCCTTGCGGCCTGCTTGGAGGAGCACTATCCGCACTCTATGGCCAAGGCCGTGGTGGCGGAGGCGGCGAGCCGCGGTCTGAGTCACGAGGAGCGCCATTCGCGCGTAGAGTACATCGTCGCGCACGGTATTTCGAGCAGCGTGGATGGCGAAAAGGTCGTAATCGGCAGCCGTCATTTCGTCTTTGAGGACGAAAAGTGCGTGATCCCCGGCGGCGAGCAGGAGAAGTTTGATACTCTGCCAGAGCAGTACTCGCACCTTTACCTTGCCGTCGGCGGCGAGCTTGCCGCGGTCATCTGTGTGGAGGACCCGCTGCGTGAGGAGGCCCGCGAGGTGATCGAGGGCCTGCGTGCACAGGGCATCTCCAAGCTTGTGATGATGACTGGCGACAACCATAAGACAGCTGCCGCTGTGGCGCGCGCTGTCGGTGTGGACGAGTATTTTGCCGAGGTGCTGCCCGAGGATAAGGCGAACTTTATCCGGGCCGAGCACAAGGCCGGACGCACCGTCATCATGCTTGGCGACGGTGTGAACGATTCGCCTGCGCTTTCCGAGGCGGATGCAGGCATCGCCATCAGCGACGGCGCGGCCATTGCCCGCGAGGTTGCAGATATCACGGTCGGCGCAGACGATCTTTATTCGCTGCTGATCCTCAAGCGCCTGAGCGACGCGCTCATGGCGCGCATCCACGGCAATTACCGCAAGATCATCGGCTTTAATCTCATGCTGATCGTGCTGGGTGTGGCCGGCATTCTGCCGCCCGCCACCTCGGCGCTGCTGCACAACGCTTCCACGCTTGCCATCAGCCTTGAGAGCATGACCGACCTGCTGCCTGACGAGGACGAATAAAAATCACAAAAAACGTTTTGGAGCCTTATCTGCTCTTTTTGGAGCGGATAAGGCTCTTCTTTCTGCGTATACTGTGACCATAGGGCGTCGGGGGACGCTCTTTCCGAAAGGGAATGGTTAAAGTGCCTTAACCATAAACGCCTCATAGTATACGCGCAATGGGAAGGAGGGTAGAGCGGCATGTCGGATGAAATGGTCGTGCGCCAATGTGCGCCGACGCTCGCCGGACTGAAAACGGGCAGTCTGTTCCGCTGTCCTTATGAGTCGAAGGAGCAGCTTGCGAGCGAAGTGCGGCGGCTCAACGGTATTTTTGTGCCGAAGGGGCTGTGCCTTTTGCCGCTGCACTTTGGTGAGACGCACGTGCTGCTCTACCTCTATCGCCCCACGCGGCTGCACCGCGATCTTCAGGACAATCTGGCAAATGAGCTGCTGACGCAGGCCGGTTATTCCTGCGGAAGCTGCGGGCGCTGTGTCGCCCGCCTCAGCCGGAGATTGTGCGAATGCAATGAGTTCCCTCATGAGGTTGGGCTGTTTCTCAGCTACCCGCCCGAGGACGTCAAGGGCTTTATCGACAACGGCGCGGAAAATTATAAGCTCGCCGGCATGTGGAAGGTCTACGGTGACGAGGCGCGGGCGCGGAAGCTGTTCGCCCAATTCAAAAAATGTACCGATATCTACTGTGAACTCTGGCGCGCAGGCTCGGGGCTTGAGCAGCTCGCCGTGGCAGTCTGATATAAAAGACGTCCGTGCATCGTACCTCCGATGCGCTGCACGGACATCCCGATCATGAGAAAGGAATTGATTTTTATGAAAAAGACAGCAGTTGTTTACTGGAGCGGCACCGGCAACACCGAGGCAATGGCCAAGGCGGTGCTGGAGGGCATGCAGAGCGCCGGCGCGGAAGCTGAGCTGCTGACGCCCGACGCCGTGGATGCGGGCAAGCTTGCGCCGTACTCCGCCGTTGCATTTGGCTGCCCCGCCATGGGCTCCGAGGTGCTCGAGGAGATGGAATTTGAGCCGATGTTCAACAGCTGCAAGAACAGCCTCGGCGGCAAGCGCGTAGCGCTTTTTGGCTCCTATGGCTGGGGCGACGGCGCGTGGATGCGCTCTTGGGAGAGCGACTGCTCCGACGCGGGTATGAGCCTTGCGTGCGAGAGCGTGATCTGCTGCGAGGCACCGGACGATGCGACGCTCGATGCCTGCCGTGAAATGGGTAAGCTCCTCGCGGAATGATTCCGTGAATGGTGTGAAAAAGCTCAAGGGTAAACTGACGTCGCTCGCATTGGCAGCTTTTGTGATTTCCCTGCTGATGCTGACGCAGACGCTGCTTTGAGCAGTCTAAAAAATTACAGCCGCCGTTTTCTTGCCCGGCGGCTGTAATTTTTTTGCATTTATGTCTGGCTCTCCGGCGGGAGAGAGGCGAGCAGGGCGAGCTGATAAAATGCGACCGCGCTGGCGGCAGCGACATTCAGCGAGTCGACGCCGTGCGTCATCGGGATGCGCACCGTGCAGTCGCACGCGGCGATCGTCGCGGGTGCGAGGCCGTCGCCCTCCGTGCCGAGCACGATGGCAAGGCGCTGTGCCTTCCTCAGCCCCGGATCATAGAGCGGCAGTGAAGCGTCGCACAGCGCCATGGCCGCCGTGGTAAAGCCGAGTGCATGGAGCGTTTCCGGCCAGCTTCCATCGGGAAGACAGGCCCACGGAACCTGAAAGACTGTCCCCATGCTCACGCGGATGGCGCGGCGGTAGAGCGGATCACTGCATGCTCTGGTGAGCAGCACGGCGTCTACGCCGAGCGCGGCAGCAGAACGGAAAATCGCGCCGACATTCGTGGGATTCATCACATCCTCCAGCACAGCGATACGCTTTGCGCCCGCACAGACGGCTTCCACCGCAGGGAGAGGACGGCGGCGCATCGCGCAGAGCATTCCACGCGTGAGCGGAAAGCCGGTGAGCTGCTGAAGCACCTCCAGCGGTGCAGTATAGACTGGAATGCCTTCACAGCGCACAAGAATCGCCTTGGCCTGCGTCTCCACATGGCGCGGCTCCATCAGGAAGGAAACGGGCACGTAGCCGGCGTTCAGCGCACGCTCAATGACCTTGGGGCTTTCGGCAATAAAGAGCGCCTGTGAGGGCTCCTCGCGGTTGACAAGCTGGTTTTCCGTCAGCCGGGCATAAACGTCCAGCTCCGGTGCGGAAAAATCGGTGATGGAAAAGATCGTCGGCATGGCAAGGCTCTGCCTTTCATCAAGAGTGTAAAAGGGTGCGGCTAAAAGCCGCACCCTTAGTATATACGCTCCGCGCTTTCGCCGCAAGCGTTTTCAGAAAAGCTGCCCCGCTGCCAGTATGGAGAGCGGAAGCCCCAGAAGTGTTTGTACGGCCTTACCGGTGAGACAGCGGCGTGCGGAAAGACCGGTGTTGGTAAGCATGGCGCGTGTCTGGGCCTGCACGCTCAGCCCGCCCCAATTCATGATGGCGGAGCAGACGATAAAGCCCTCGCGCGTAGGCGGCAGAGCGCTGACTCCGTTTGTCATTTCGACAAGACCAAACAGCGCCGCGCGCGGCAGAGGAGGCAGCCCTTCCAGCACCGGAATGAGCATCATCAGCCGCAGCAGCACCATGAAAAACAGTACGAAGCCGCAAATGCTCCATACGGCGGCAAAAGAGGACTGTATTGCTGCAGGAAAGGCGGCAATGAGGTCGAAGGGGACGGCTTTGGTGTGATCGACACACCGGGATGGCGGAGAGATGCGGCGGCGCAGGAGCATGCCAGTCATCAGCGCGGAGCAGACATGGATCAGATAGAGATAAGCGCCGGCCCTTGCACTTGCGAAGACGGATGCACCGCAGACGCCGAGAAAGAAGCCGGGGCCGGAATTGTTGCAGAAGGCCAGCAGCTGCTCGGCCTCATCCCTTCCGACCTCGCCGTGCGCATACAGCTCGGCGGCGGTCCGTGCACCGACCGGATAGCCGCCCAGCAGTCCGAGGATCAGTGCGCCCGCACCCGCGCCGCTCACGCCGAAAAGCGGGTGCATGAATCCTGCCAGTGCGACCCTGAGCGCGCGGGAGAGGGGACTCTGTACCAACAGAGAGGAGAGCACGAAGAAGGGAAACAGTGATGGCAGAACCGTTTGCAGGCACAGCGTCAGCGCGTCCCGCGCGGCGGCTGTGCTCTCGGCGGGAAATAGGAGAAGCGCTGCTCCGCCAAACAGCAGGAGAAGCAATGAAGTTGTTTCACGCAGTTCCGCCATTCATATCGCCCCCAGAGAACGATATGAGGACGCGGACGGAATTATTTCCGGTAAAAACAAAAGGCGCCCCCAGATGGGAGCGCCTTCCGCCGAAAAAAGCTTAGTTTTCGTAGGAGTAGAGCGGATTCTGCACGCACAGCTTGGCACCGGCCACTTCGATCTGCGTGCCGTTAATGTAGCTGGCATTGTCAGATGCCAGAAAGACCATCAGCTTGGCGCAGTCTTCGGGTGCACCAAAGCGCTGCTGGGGAATATCGCGCATCAGACGGGGACCGTTCATGGCGATATTCTTGGCGGAGATCTCCGTCGCGGTCATACCGGGAACATAGGCGACCACACGGATCTGGTCCTTGGCCAGCTCAGCGGCAAAGGTGCGCGTGAGAGAGGAAACACCGGCCTTGCAGGCACTGTAAGGTGCGCGTCCGGCATTCGGAATGACGGCGGAGAAGGAAGAGGCGTTGAGGATCACACCGCCGCCGCCCTGACGGCGCATGTGCTCGGCCGCAATCTTGCAGCCGGAGAATACGGAAACCAGGATCTTGTCGGTCATGCCGCGGAATTCTTCCACATCGTAGTCCATCAGGCTCTTGATCTGGTTGGAGCCGGCATTGTTGACCCAGACGTCGATGCGGCCGTAGGCCTGCGCCACGGCGTCGGCAAAATCGGCCATGGCCTGATAATCCGTCACGTCAACGCTGCGGATCATCAGCTCGTAGCCAAGCGCAGCATATTCCGCCTTGACCTGCTCAAGCTTTTCCATGCGGCGGCCGCAGATCGCCACATGACAGCCCTCCTTGAGGAACTCCAGCGCAGCGGCCTTGCCGATGCCCGTGCCGCCGCCGGTGATCACAACGACCTTTCCGGTCAGATTCATTTCCATAGTTCTGCTCTCCTTTTATTGTCAGTAATGGGGAAAACAAAAATCAGGCGAAAACGCCGATGGGCCAGGGAGCAAATTCGCTCTCGCCGACGCCGAGCTCCTCGCTCTTGGTCTTGCGGCCGGAGGCGACCTCAAGGATCTGCTCAAAGATGTAGGCGCCCAGCTGCTCAAGGTCCTGATCGCCGTCGATCACCGTGCCGCAGTTGATGTCCATATCGCCGGTCATGTGCTGATAAAGCGGGGTATTGCTCGCCAGCTTGATGACGGGAACCAGCACGGAGCCGAAGCAGGAGCCGCGGCCGGTGGTGAAGCAGAGCAGGTTTGCGCCGCCGGCGATCTGACCGGTGGAGGCAATGGGGTCATAGCCCGGGGTGTCCATGAAGCACACGCCCTTGGTGGTGACGGGATAAGCGTACTCATAGACCTCGTTGAGGGGCGTGGTGCCGCTCTTCTTGACGCCGCCGAGAGACTTTTCCAGAACGTTGGTGATACCGCCCTTGTTGTTGCCCGGGGAGACCTTGCCGTTGATTTGGCAGTCGCGGCCCTTGGTCTGCACGAGCCACCAGTTCAGACGGTCAACGAGCTTCTGGCCGACCTCGGCGGAAACCGCACGGCGGGTGAGGATGTGCTCAGCGCCGAAGACCTCGGTCGTCTCGGAGTGGATGCAGGTGCCACCGTTGCGCACGAGAATATCCATGGCCTTGCCGAGAGCGGGGTTGGCGGACAGGCCGGAAAAGCCGTCGGAGCCGCCGCACTCGAGTGCGACGCACAGATGCTCGGCGGAGCAGGGCTCACGGTGAACGTCGTTGACGAGGGGCAGCATGGCCTTGACCATGTCGATGCCCTTGACAATGGCCTCCTTGGTGCCGCCGACTTCCTGAATGACCATGCGCTTGAAGAGATCCGTTTCGTGCAGATCCTGCGCATCCATGAGCTTGTCGATGTTGTTGCGCTCACAGCCGAGGGAGACAAGAATGGACGCGCCCATATTCGGATTGCGAATGAAACCGGCGATCGTGCGCTGGAGCAGAGCAAGAGGCTCACCGGACTGCTCCATGCCGCAGCCGAGCTCGGTGATGAAAGGAACAACGCCGTCGACATTGGGATACTCAGTCAGGCGCTCCTCGGTGAAATATTCGCTGATCTTGCGGGCAGCGGTCGCCGCGCAGTTGCTGCACACGAGAATACCGATGTAGTTGCGGGTGGCGACACGGCCGTCCGCGCGCTTGATGCCCATGAAGGTGCGGCGATCCTCGGGCGGGATGAAGTCGACCGGATGGCAGTCCGCGCCGAAGGCGTAATCGACCTTGCGGGCATCGAACTCGTCGTTGTGGTTATGAACCTTCTCGCCCTTCTTGATGTCGCGGGAGGCATAGCCGATAACGGTGTTGTACTTGCGGATGGGCTCACCCTTTTTAATGTCCGTGGTGGCGCACTTGTAGCCTGCAGGGATATCCTCAAGCAGCGTCAGATCCTCTTCCTCAATGTAGAGGCCCTTGCTCAGGTCGTGACGCGCAATGACGACGTTGTCCTCCTTTTCCAGGCGGATGGCAAACTTATTCATTGTGTTTTCCTCCTTGTGTGTAAGAGGGTACCAATCTTGCGGACTGGTACCCTCCTTTGTTGTGATAAAAATGAAACGGTGATTTGCGAATAAACGGGAATTGGATCAGGCAGCTGCCTTCTGAGTGTGTGCACGCTTCTTCTGCACCAGATAGACCAGAGCGAGCAGGCCGAAGCCGATGGCGTCGGTGAGCAGACCGGACTTGATCATGCACAGGGCACCGGCGAGCAGCATCGCACGCTCATACATTTTGAGCTTGGTGTTGTAGTAGCCCTGCATGGAACCGCCAAGGCTGAAGCAGCCGATGCACGCGCTGATGAAGCTCCACAGGATCTCAAACCAGGAGCCCTGCATCATCATCAGCTGCGGAGAATAGACGAACATGAAGGGGATGATGAAGCCCAGCAAACCGATACGGACAGCCGTCCAGCCAACCTTGTTGGGGTTCGCACCCGCAACACCGGCACCGGCGTAGGAAGCCAGAGCGACCGGGGGAGTGATGGCGGACAGAGCCGCATAGTAGAGAACGAACAGGTGAGCTGCAGCCTTCTCAACACCGAGGGAGGTCATGGCGCCGGTGGCGACCGTAGCGGCGACGATGTAAGCGGCGGAGGTGGGCATACCCATACCAAGGATAACGCAGGCGATCATAGTCAGAACCATGGTGAGCAGCAGGTTGCCGCCGGCGGCCTTGATGATGATGTTCGCAAGCTGAAGGCCGAGGCCGGTCATGTTGACAATGCCAACGATCATACCGCACACAGCAGTCGCAATAGCAACACTCATGCCCTGCTTAGCACCACTCTCAAGGGCTTTGATAAGACTCTTGATGTTCAGGCGGGTGTTCTTCTTAAAGGAACTGACGATGCACAGCGCAACGATGCTCAGGAAGCAGGCGAAAGACGCGGTGTAGTTCATCATCAGGAGAACGATCAGCAGGAGAACGGGAATGAGCATGTGGCCACGCTCTTTCATTTCCTTGCTGATGCTGGGGAGCTGATCCTTGGCGTAGCCTCTCAGACCGATACGCTTGGCCTCAAGGTCGACGTTAATCCACAGGGCAACATAGTAAAGAACCGCAGGGATGATGGCGAAGACGATGATCGTACGATAGGAAACGCCGAGGTACTCAGCCATAATGAAGGCCGCAGCGCCCATAACGGGAGGCATGATCTGGCCGCCCGTGGAGGCGACCGCCTCAACAGCGCCGGCGAAGTGAGGCTCATAACCGAGCTTCTTCATCAGGGGAATGGTGAATGCACCGGTGGTAACGACGTTCGCAGCGGCAGAGCCATTGATCATGCCGAGGAAGCCGGACGCGACGATGGAAACCTTGGCGGGACCGCCGTCCTTATCGCCGGCAATGGCCATAGCGACATTGGTGAACAGCTCACTCAGGCCGGTCTCACTCAGGAACGCACCGAAGAGAACGAACAGGAAAATGGTGGATGCGGAAACGCCCAGAGGGATACCATAGATGCCCTCGGAGGAGGTGACCATCTGCTTGAGCAGACGAACCACGCTGAAGCCGCGGTGATGCAGGATGCCGGGCAGGACTGCGCCAAATTTGGCATAGAGCAGGAACAGGATCGGCAGAATACACATGACCGTACCGATGCTGCGGCGCCCGGCGACCAGAACGAGAACGATGATAACAGCAGAAACGATGTAGTCAAGCTGCGTCAGGACGCCGCCATTGGCTGCAATAGGATCGATGCGGAAAGTCAGATAAACGTTGCATGCAAAGCCGAGAATCGCGCATATTAAATCATACGGTACACACTGGACGAGCGTGCCGTCTTTTTTCTTAGCAATGGGGACATTGAGAAAAATCAGTGCGAGAACAAAACCAAGATGAATCGCGCGGGATTTCGCAGAGGGCATCGTGCCCCAGGGACTTGCCAGATAGAGGTGGAAGATGGACATTGCAACGGCCAGCACCGTGACAAGGCGTGCAATGAAGCCCTTGTTTTCCACCATGACGGATTCCGAGTCGTATTTTTTCAGATTTTCCTCGACATCGAGCATCTCGATGTCGTCAAGCGCCTGAACAGGGGCCTTCGTCTCTTCGGCACCCTGCGCCTGAACCTTTTTTTCTTCGCTCATAGGTTATCTCCTTCCAAATGAGATCCTCGCTTATTTGTGACGAAGGGGGCGTTTCCGCCCCCTGTTCGACACAAAACATGAGAGGAGAGGGTAAACAATTAAAATATTAGCCAAGAGGGAAATAAGAGGAATGGTTTTGCGATAAATGAAGTTTACCCAAGAGGGGGATTAGATCGCGCCGACTTCCTTGTAGTACTTCTCAGCGCCGGGATGCAGGGGAGCGGTCATACCGTTGGTGCAGTTCTCGAGAGCGATGTTGTTCGCGCAGATGGAGTGGATCTCGTAAACCTGGTCAAGGTTCTCATAGATGGTCTTGACGAAGTTGTAAACGGCATCCTCGTCCATGTCGGAACGGCAGAAGATGTAGTTAGCGACAGCGAAGGTGTGGATATCCTCGTCCTGGTTGGCATAGGTGCCGGCAGGAATGGTGTACTTGTAGTAAGCATCGCTGTAGGAGCAGATGGCGTCGAGCTCTTCATCGGAGAAGGAGAGCAGGTGATAATCGCCGGTGGAGTAAAGCTCGGTGACGGAAGCGGCACCGACAGCGGCGATCAGGTTCGCACCATCAGCCTGGCCGTTCTGCATCAGCTCAACAGACTGGCTCTCGGAGGTGTACTCGATGTTGGAATCGGAGTAGGAAATGCCGCAGGCGGTGAACATGTCGCGGGTGTTGATCTCGGTAGCGGAACCGGAAGCACCGGCGCAGAAGGTCTTGCCCTTGAAATCAGCGAAGGAGTTCACGCCGGACTTGTTAGAGACAGCAACCTGCATGACGTTGGGGTAAACATAGGTGACGGAGGAAATGTTGTCGAAGGTCTCACCCTCGAAAGCGCCCTGGCCGTCAAGAGCCTGCTTGACAACGCCAGCCTGACCGAACGCGAAGTCGGTCTCGCCTTCCTGCATCAGACGGATGTTCTCAGGAGTACCGGCAGTGGACTGAGCGGAAGCCTTGAACCACTCGGGAGCCTTGTCGTTGAGCAGCTGGCACAGGCCGTTTGCAATCAGGAAGTAGGTGCCGCCGGAGGTAGCACCGCAGATCTGGACGGTGTAGGGGGAGGCGGGAGCGCCGTCGGTGGCAGTCTGATCACCATCGGTGCTGGGGGAGTCGCTCTTGCTGCCGCAGGCGACCAGGGACATGGTCATGACCAGGGCAAGGAAGAGTGCGAGGATTTTCTTGTTCATGAGTCTTGCTTCCTTTCAATTTTCTTGTGTTTATTAAATAGCAGAGTGATCTCTGGCTATTTCAAAGGGGAGTGGGGGACACGCAGGCTCAAGCCTGCTTGAAAAGACGAAGGTTGCCTTCCTCGTCAAAGGGAATGGGCATGAAGTCGCCGAGGACTTCGATGCGATCCTTGAACTGCTCGGGGACCAGATCCAGCGCGGCGCGGGACATGTAAACCTCGCCCATCTCGTGCGTGGAAACGCCGATGATAACACTGGCCTTCTTGCGGTCGGGCTTGCCGGAGAACTTGACGGCCGCCTGAACGACTTCCTTATCCGTGTCGAGGATCATGGGCATCTTGGCGGTGCCGATGGCGGTGGAGGTCAGGGCGTTAACATAGGCAAGCTTCGGATCCATCTTCTTATAGAAGCGGCCGGAGGCGAAGTCCGCCTGACCCATGCCGTTGGGGTTGCCGTTGGAGGCGTCGGTCAGATCGAGCACGCACACCGCGCGGAAGCGGGGGCCGCCGGTCATGCCGGGAACATTATAGCGCCCGATGAGGTTGCTGTCGAGACCGGAACCGGAGACATCTTTTCCCATTTCCATCATCACGAGCACATCGGACTCATCCACATAGAAGCGGGGCATGAGCTCGTTGGCGCGCTTGAGGATCTTGGGCTCCTCCTCGAGGATCTCGTCACGCTTGAGGACGTGAACCTCGGCGAGATGGCCGAAGGCATCCTCCACGGTGCCGATGCCGCAGACGATGTTGAGCGTGGAGAGTGTGACGCGGCCGACGGAGAGGATATTCTGCGCCATATTCTCGAAGCCGAGAATGTGGGTCATCTCCGCGCCCTTCTGCTTGGCAAGGCCGATGGCGGTCATCTTGGTGATGCCGCTCTCGATCGCGCCGCGGAAGGCCGTATGGCACTTGACGCGGTTGAGCAGGATGATGCCGTCGCACTCGTAGGCGTTTTTGTCGATGTAGACGGGCAGGCCGCGGTCACTGGTGCCGATCTCGACGACCTCCATGGAGGAGAGAATGGGTGCGCCCATGGCCTCCTCGGTGATGCCGTTGTGGATCAGAACCTCACGCTGGCCCTCGGCGGTCGCACCGCCGTGGCTGCCCATCGCGGGGATCAGAACGGGCTGACCGCCCTTGGACTTGACAAAATCCACCGTTGTCTTGATGAGCAGGGGATACTTGTCAACACCGCGGCTGCCGCAGGTGATGGCGATGCGCTGACCGGGCTTGATGTCAAGGCCGCGGTCATTGAGCTTCTGCGTGAGGACCTTGCCGGGATCGGCAAGCTCCATATCGTCGAACTTCTGACGAACCTTGACGATCTCAGGCAGCTCAATGGGGGCGAGAATGTGTTCGATTTCTGTCATGCTGTATATTGCACCTCTTTAGAGAATTTCGATGAGTTTGTGCTTACAGAGTTACTGCTTGTCCTCGTCGCACTCGTCGAGCACGGCGCCCTTCCAGACGCTGGACACGGACGCGGCATAGCGGCGCAGATAGGAGCTTTCCACCTTGCGCTTGAGCGGCTTGAAGTTCGCTCTGCGGCGCTCCAGCTCTTCGTCGGAGACGTTGAGGGTCAGCTTGCGGCCGGGAATGTCGAGCGTGATCATATCGCCCGGCTCGACCAGACCGATCACGCCGCCGACATACGCCTCGGGAGAGACATGGCCGATGCAGGGACCGCGCGTGGAGCCGGAGAACCGGCCGTCGGTCACCAGTGCGGTGGTCGTACCGAGACCGGAACCGACCAGAGCCGTGGTGGCGGAGAGCATCTCGCGCATGCCGGGGCCGCCCTTGGGCCCCTCGTAGCGGATAACGATGACATCGCCGGGATTGATCTGACCAGCGCGGATCGCAGCGATCGCATCCTCCTCGCAGTTGAACGGACGCGCGGGGCCGGTGTGAACCAGCATATCGGGATGAACGGCGCTCTGCTTGACAACTGCGCCTTCCTGAGCGAGGTTGCCCTTGAGGATGGCGAGACCACCCTGCGGGTGCAGAGGATCAGCCAGCGTGGAGAGAACGTCGTGATTCGCGCTGTGGGCACCCTTGAGCACCTCACGCCAGGGCTGGCCGGTCACGCAGGGAAGGGAGAGGTTCAGGTGCTCTTCGCCCAGCTCGCCCATGACTGCGGGGATGCCGCCGGC
Organism: uncultured Oscillospiraceae bacterium; assembly: GCA_934589665.1. Taxonomy (GTDB): domain Bacteria; phylum Bacillota; class Clostridia; order Oscillospirales; family Oscillospiraceae; genus Hominicoprocola. The sequence goes on from CAKTOJ010000022.1 coordinate 17,306, forward strand.
CAGCTCGAGCTCCCAGAGCGTGTACTTGCCGCTTGGACGGACGTTGACCAGATGCGGCGTAGCGCGACTGGCGCGCTCAAAATCATCCGCCGAGATCTCAACGCCGAAATCGTGCGCGATCGCGGGAAGGTGAATGGTGCTGTTGGTGGAACCGCCGATGGCCATGTCGACCGTGATGGCGTTGAGGAACGTCTCGCGGGTGATGTAATCGCGCGGACGGCGGTTTTCACGGACAAGATCCATGACCAGCTCGCCGCTGCGGCGGGCAATGCGGATCTTCTTGGCGTCGGTCGCGTGCGCGGTGCCGCAGCCGGGGAGGGAGAGGCCGAGGGGCTCCATCAGGCAGGACATCGTGTTCGCCGTGCCCATCATGGGGCAGGAGCCGGGGCCGGTGCAGACGCACTGCTCCATTTCGCAGTAGTCCGCTTCGCTGATCTCGCCGGAGGCGAGCTGGGAGACGGCTTCGCGGAGCTGGTAGCCGGCAAAATCCTTGCCCTTATAGATACCGGCGTGCATCGGGCCGCCGGTCACGATCACGCAGGGCAGGTTCAGACGGCCTGCGGCGCGCGCCATAGCGGGAACGATCTTGTCGCAGCTTGCCAGAAGCACAAGACCGTCGAAGTGGTGGGCTCTGGCCATGACCTCAACAGAGTCCGCGATGATTTCGCGGCTGGGAAGAACATACTTCATTCCCTCGTGGCCCTGCGTAATACCGTCGCAGATGCCGATGGTGTTGAACTCGAAGGGACGGCCGCCCGCGGCCAGAACGCCCTCCGCCACCGCTGCCGCCAGCGTGCGCAGATGAACGTGGCCCGGATGGATCGCGCTCCAGGAGTTGACGATGCCGATAAACGGCTTTTCCAGCTCCTTCTGGTCAAGACCGAGCGCATAGAGATACGAACGGTTGCCGCCGCGTTCCATGCCGCCGACGGTTTCGTTGCTCAAATACGGCTTATCAATCATTTTTAGGTAGACACCTCCGTGTGATTTCTTCATGTTAGCCATGTCTACTTGGCGTATGAAAAATTATTAAAAATATACGACAAAATGTCAATTCCATTTCGGCCGAACAGGAAGATAGGTCGATTTTTTCAGCAGAATTGCAAGCAAATTCGACTGGAAAACCTTGGATATAAATTTATTATAAAACGGTTATTGTGCATGATGCACAAAATTCCTGGCACAGCGTCGTTCACAACGCTGTGCCAGAGGAGAGAACGGAAAAGAGCCGAAATTACACCCACTGATCTGCGTAGTGATTGGAGATCATGTGAACGAGGTGAACCATCGTTTCATTGACCGGCGTGGGGATGCCGAACTTGCGGCCCTCACGGACGATGATGCCGTTGATGGTGTCGATTTCGGTCGGACGCTTGTTGTGGATGTCCTGGCACATGGAGACATAATGATGCTGGTTGTAGTAGGTGGCCTGAACGAAGGCGCGCAGCTCGTCGTAATCCAGCGCGATGCCCTCGGCGTTGGCGACGGCGCAGCATTCGGCGCAGATGTGGTTGAGCATGATGAAGCCGTCCTGATCGTTGGCGTAGATGTGGTTGGAAAGCTGCGTGATGCCGGCGAGCGCGTTGCCGCAGGAGTTCAGGCAGAGCTTCTTCCACACAAACTTCTCCGCTGCGACGGAAGCGTCGGTGGAGTAGCCCATGGAGGTGAACAGGCCGCCGAGCGTCTTGCAGAAGGGATCGTCCTGACGGGTGAAGGGAGTGATGCTGATGAGCGGGGAACGGTTGCGGTTTGTGGTGTCGCACACAACGCCGAGTGCGGGTGCGTCAGCCGCGATGCTGGCAGCGCCGAAGAAGACGTGCTCGGCGGGAACGAACTCGGCAATGGTGTCGGCGTTGCCCATGCCGTTCTGCAGCGTCAGCACGCGGGTCTCGGATCCAATGATCGGCAGAGCGTTGGTGACGGTGCGGCGGGTCTGATAGCCCTTGCTGGAGATCATTACCAGATCGGGATATGCGGTGCCGCCGGCAACAACATCCTCGGCATGCAGCGTGACGTGCGGATGGAGAATGACATCCTCATGCTCCTTCTCACGCAGGATCAGGCCGTTCTTCTCAATCGTCTCGACCTGCTCCTTCCAGCCGCTCACCAGCCAGACCTCGTGGCCGGATTGAATCATGCGGGAGCCGAACAGACAGGCCATTGCGCCGGTGCCCATAATCACTATTTTCATAACAGTACACTCCTTATTCTTTTTTTAAATAATAAATTGAACGGGTATTGTTTGAACCATGCGCTATTTTAGGTGGAATACGATCAAAAAACAACAGATTCATGAAAAACAGGAATTTTTGTCTGTTTTTTGCGAGAAATATGACATATGTTCTTTTGGCGGCAGGGCCGAAGCAAAGCATGGCTTGCTTTTTTTCTCATCATAGCATATGCTGTTGCCATCAAGTGACGCCCGCGGCGGTCCCGCGCGGCGCGAAAGGAGACGGGGCATATATGATGGAGGCACCGAAATTCAGGATCAAGCATGTCGGCATCACGACAGGAAGTGAACAGGAGGCCCGGGCGCTGGAGAAGAAGCTTTGTGCGCTTTTCGGACTGGAAGATGGACACGAAAATGACGCGCACATTTTTGCCGGCGATCTTTTTGAGATCATGAAGCACGATCGGCGCGGCAAGAAGGGGCACGTCGGACTTTACACCGAGGATATCGACCGCGCGGTCGAATATTTTGCGGAAAAAGGGATCGGACTGGT
>CAKTOJ010000023.1 GCA_934589665.1 uncultured Oscillospiraceae bacterium
GTGCGTCTTGCCATGCAGGCCGAGCATCAGGGCGCCTACGGCGTGGTCGTCAACGCGCCGATGCCGAACGAGGTCATTGCGGAGATCAAATCCGTGGTGGATATTCCGGTCATTGCGACGGTCGTTTCCGACCGGTCGGACATCAGGGGACGCATCGAGGCGGGGACGGACATCTTCAATGTCTCCGGTGCGGCGGAGACCGCGAATATTGTCCGCCATATCCGTGAACAGTTCCCGCACGCAGCTATCATTGCCACCGGCGGGGCGACGGAGGAGAGCATCCTTGCCACCATCCGCGCGGGTGCAAACGCCATCACCATCACGCCGCCGACCACCGGCGAGCTGTTTGCCGGCATCATGAACGATTACCGCGAGAGAAAGCTGTAAAAAAGAACACGGGAGGCCCGTCGCCGCGGCGACGGGCCTCGCTTTTTACTGCATGGGGCGGACAGGTGGGAGGAAGCCGCTCCAGACGTGCTCTTCCGTATCGTCCGACTCGTCGTAGGCGTCGTATGGTGCGGAAGGGTCCGGAACGCGCTTGCGCAGCGGCGAGCAGAGCTGCTCGCGGTGGGCGAAGGCAAAGGCCATGTTGTCCGTCCAGCCGGTGTGGCCGGTGATGATAAACGGATGGAGTGAGCGGGCACGAAGCTTCTTTTCCAGTGCGGCGAGCGAGCGCACGGCAAGCTTGTTGTCCTCGGCCAGCGAGCTGATGAAGCTGTAGCCGCCGTCTGCGCCGAACCAGATCGTGTCGCCGGTGAAGAGGTATTTATCGTCGATCAAATAGACCATATGGCCCCAGGTGTGGCCTGGGACAAGAAAGCACTCGATCTTGATATCGCCGATGTGAAAGATCTCACCGTCGTCGAGCAGAAGCTTCCGGTTGGGAATGGTGACTTGCGGAAGCTTATAGAGGCCGTAAATGACGCGGCGGCGCACCTCGCCGGTCAGATAGCGGTTCTCGACCGCACCGATGTGGAGTACGGCGTCGCGGAACAGTCCGGGGCTGTCGGCTTCCACCGCGCCGACATGGTCGGTGTCCTGATGGGTGATGAGAATGTGCTTCACATCGGCGGGGGAGATGCCGAGCCAGCGCATTTTTTCCTCCAGCGGATCATAATTGTAGCCTGCGTCGACCATAATGACCGTGCCGCCCTTGCGGTAGAAGAAAATGTTGGCTACCCACTCGCGTACGCAGGCAACGTGCTCGTCGATCCAGCCGGTGTTAAGCGGCTTGAAGATCTGCTTGCCGCGGTACATCCGGCTCATTTCCCTGCGCTGAAACTCGGTTGCCTTTCTGGACATGAAACCCACTCCTTGCGGTTAAATTAATCTAACTTGTGCGGCTAAAAAAACGCGCATCACGGCGGATATTTTTTTAAAGTATAGCATGCTTTTTCGTGCGGTGCAACAGAGAGGGAAGGGGATTTGTGAACTTTTTGTGTTATTTTAATTTCCTGCTTGACAATAAAAAAAGTTTCCGCTACAATACGCAAAGTTGATAGGTCGCATACGACGTATTTGAAAAAACGGAGCTTCCGCATTGGACGGCGGGCGCATGCGAATCATAGACAAAGAAGGGAAAAAGGAGGCGTTTTGCATGGAACAGCCTGCAATGCCAAAGGGCCTGCGCTTTGCAATATTGCAAAAAACCATGCGGCTCCAGATGGACGATTATGTGCGCGATCTCGGACTGACGGGCACGCAGTTCGGCGTGCTCGGCGCGCTCGGACGGATCGAGCATAAGGGCGGCGAGGTGACGCAGAAGGCGCTGGAGGAAGCGGCGCATGTGACGCATCCGACGATGACCGAGCTCCTCAAAAAGCTGGAAAAAAAGGGCTTTATCACCTGCCGGACCAGCGAGAAGGATCACCGCTGCAAGGTGATCGCGTCAACAGAAAAGGGGCGGGCGCTGCACCAGGCAATCGGGGAGTTTGACGAGCGCGTGTTTGCGGAGCTCTGCCGGGGCGTGAGCGCCGAGGAGGTCGGGACCCTTTTGCGCATCACGGACGTGATGCTGGAAAACGCAAGGAAAATGAATGACGCGCGGGGTTTTGTCCCGTGCGGGAAGGAATGTGAAAAGGAATGATCCGACAGCTTTTACAATGTGTGCGTGAATACAAAAAGGCGACGGTGTGGACGCTGATCCTCATTCTCTGTGAGGTTGCTATCGACGTCATCATACCGTTTGAGACGGCGAACCTAATCAATGAGGTCAAGGCCGGCGCGGAGCTTGGCGGCATTGTGCGTGTGGGTCTGGTGCTGGTGCTGCTGGCGGTGATCTCGCTCGTGTGCGGCGGTGCGGCAGGCTTCACCGGCTCGAAGGCCGCCGCGGGCTTTGCCAGAAACGTGCGCCATGATCTTTTTACCCGGGTGCAGGGTTTTTCGTTCGAGAACATCGACAAGTTCTCGTCCGCCTCGCTCGTCACGCGCATGACCACCGACGTACAGAACGTGCAGATGGCGTACATGATGTGCATCCGCATCGCCGTGCGCGCGCCGCTGATGATGATTTTCTCCATCGTCATGGCGTTTATCATGGGAGGCTCGCTGGCGCTGACCTTTGTGATCATTGTGCCGGTGCTGATCCTCGGCCTCTTCTTCATCGCACGCGAGGCCATGCCCGCGTTCCGCGCGGTGTTCCGCAAGTACGATAAGCTCAACGAATCCGTGGAGGAAAACGTGCGTGCGATGCGCGTTGTGAAGGGCTTCGCGCGCGAGGGCTATGAGACGAAGAAGTTTACCGCCGCGAGTGACGATATCCGCCGTGACTTCACCCACGCCGAGCGCGTGGTCGCGTTCAACTCTCCGCTCATGCAGTTGTGCGTCTATTTTAATATGGTGTTCGTGCTCTTTGTCGGCTCGAAGCTCATCATCAGCAACGGCGGTACGACCATCGATGTCGGCCAGCTCTCCGCCATGCTTACCTACGGTATTCAGGTGCTTATGTCGCTGATGATGGTCTCGATGATCTATGTCATGCTCACCATGTCCGCTGAATCGGTCAAGCGTATCTGCGAGGTGCTCGGCGAGCAGCCCGCGCTCACCGATCCTGCCGAGCCGGTCATGACCGTGGCCGACGGCTCGATCGACTTTGACGGCGTGAGCTTCAAGTATTCCGCCGGCGCGGAGAAATACGCGCTGGAGAACATCAGCCTTCACATTGCCTCTGGCCAGACCGTCGGCATCCTCGGCGGTACGGGCTCGAGCAAGTCGACGCTCGTCCAGCTCATCCCGCGCCTTTACGACGTGACGGAGGGCAGCGTGAAGGTCGGCGGCGTGGATGTGAGAAGATATGATCTCGACGTGCTGCGCAGCGCGGTGAGCATGGTGCTGCAAAAGAATGTGCTCTTCTCCGGCACGATCCGGGAAAACCTGCGCTGGGGCAATGAGAATGCCACAGACGCGGAGATTGAGGAGGCCTGCCGCCTCGCGCAGGCGGACGAATTTGTCCGCTCGTTCCCCGACGGCTATGATTCTCACATCGAGCAGGGCGGAACGAACGTTTCCGGCGGCCAGAAGCAGAGACTGTGCATTGCCCGCGCGCTTTTGAAAAAGCCGAAGATCCTCATTCTCGACGACTCGACCAGCGCGGTCGACACGCGCACCGATGCGCTCATCCGCGAGGGCTTCAAGTCCTATATCCCGGAAACGACCAAGATCATCATTGCCCAGCGTGTCGCGTCTGTGCAGGATGCCGACCTTATTCTCGTGATGGATGGCGGCACGATCGCCGCCGCCGGCACGCACACCGAGCTGCTCCAGACCTCGGAGATTTACCGCGAGGTCTACGAATCCCAGACGAACGGAGGGAATGAAAATGCCTAAAGTGAATCCGCATGCCGATCCCACGCGGCGCGACCTCGGCCCCGCGGCCCTCAAGCGCACGGTGAAAAAGCTCTTTTCCTACTATCCCGTGCTCGCGCCCGTGACATTCGTGTGCATCCTGTTTTCCTCCATCGTTTCGTCCATCCCCTCACTCTTTACCCAGAATATCATTCAGGTCATCCAAAAATGGTATGTCAGCCGCGACTGGGCCGCCGCCAAGGCGGAGATTGTGCCGTATCTGACGGTGCTCGTCGTGCTCTACGCGCTCTCCATCCTCTCCATGCTCGTCTATACGCAGCTCATGGCCTATATGACGCAGGGCTTCCTGCATAAGCTGCGCTGTGAAATGTTCGGCGGCATGCAGAGCCTTCCCATCCGGTATTTCGACTCCCATCAGCACGGCGACATCATGAGCCATTATACCAACGATATCGACACGCTCCGCCAGCTCGTTTCGCAGGCGCTGCCCGCGCTGATCCAGTCCGGCGCGATCGTGCTGGTCGTGTTCTCCATCATGCTTTACTTCAGCCTTTGGCTCACGCTGGTGCTGATCGTCGGCATCGTCGCCATGGTCGCAGTCACCAAGAAGATCGGCAGCGGCAGTGCGAAATATTTTGTCCGCCAGCAGAAGGCCGTCGCCGCCACTGAGGGCTATATTCAGGAGATGATGGCCGGCCAGAAGGTTGTTAAGGTATTCTGCCACGAGCAGAGGAGCATCGAGGACTTCGACCGTCTCAATGATTCGCTCTTTGAGGACAGCTTTCGCGCACAGGCGTATGCCAGCGTCCTCGGCCCCATCATCGGCAACATCGGCAACATTCTCTATGTCACCATTGCGCTCGTCGGCGGCGTATTCCTGCTCATCCATCTGCCGAATGTGTCGCTTTCGGGCAAGGCGCTGGATATCTCCATCCTCGTCCCGTTCCTGAACATGGCGCGCCAGTTCACCGGCAACGTCAACCAGCTCTCCCAGCAGATCAACGCGGTCGTCATGGCGGGCGCTGGTGCGCAGCGCGTGTTTGCCCTGATCGACGAAAAGGCAGAGACGGACGACGGCTATGTGACGCTTGTCAACGCTTCAATCTCCCCCGACGGCGCCGTGACGGAGTCCGACCGCCGCACCGGCCATTGGGCCTGGAAGCATCCCCACGCCGATGGCACGACCACCTATACCGAGCTGCGCGGCGATGTGCGCCTGAGCGATGTGGACTTCGGCTATGAAGAGGGCAAGGATGTGCTCCATGACGTGTCCGTCTATGCCGAGCCGGGCCAGAAGGTCGCCTTTGTCGGCGCGACCGGCGCGGGCAAGACGACCATCACAAACCTCATCAACCGCTTTTATGACATTGCCGACGGCAAGATTCGCTACGACGGCATCAACATCAATAAGATCAAGAAGGCGGATCTGCGCCGCTCGCTCGGCCTTGTTCTGCAGGAGACGAACCTCTTCACTGGCACGGTGATGGAGAATATCCGCTACGGCCGTCTCAACGCGACGGACGAGGAGTGCCGTGAGGCGGCACGGCTTGCGGGCGCGGACGATTTCATCACGCGCCTGCCGCATGGCTACGATACGGAGCTGACGAACAACGGTGCGAACCTCTCGCAGGGCCAGCGCCAGCTCATCGCCATCGCCCGCGCGGCGGTCGCTGACCCGCCGGTGATGATCCTCGATGAGGCGACCTCCTCCATTGATACGCGCACCGAGGCCATCGTCCAGCGCGGTATGGATAAGCTGATGGAAGGGCGCACGGTGTTCGTCATCGCGCACCGTCTCTCCACCGTTAAGAACTCCGATGTCATCATGGTCCTCGACCATGGCCGCATCATCGAGCGCGGCAGCCACGAGAAGCTCATTGCCGAAAAGGGCACCTACTATCAGCTCTACACCGGCGCGTTTGAGCTGGAATAAGCGAAAACAGGGGGCGGCTGGAGCCGCTCCCTGTTTTTCTGCAAAAGGGCTTGCTTTTTTGCAGAAAACAGCTATAATAGCTTGAACTGAGCCCCGACGGAGATACTGCTGCCGGGGCTGTTACTCTCAAAAGGAGCAAGGAGTGTGAAGCGCCTATGGACCGCACGCAGACCGCAGCGCGTAATCCGATCACCGAGGGCTGCATCTGGAAGGGCATGCTGCTCTTCGCCCTGCCGATCATGGTCGGCTCGCTTCTGCAGCAGCTTTATAATACGGCGGATGCTGTGATCGTCGGCCGCGCGCTCGGCAAGGCCGCGCTCGCCTCGGTCGGCGGCTCGTCGTCGCGCATTGCCACGCTGTCGGTGAACTTTTTCGTCTCCCTTTCCTCGGGTGCGAGCGTCATTGTTGCCCAGCACTTTGGCGCGCGGGACGACCGGCGTGTGCGCCGGAGTATCTGCACCGCGATGCTTTTGAGCGTGGTGTGCGGCATTCTCATCACAGTGGTGGGCGCTGCCTCCGCGCGCGGGCTGCTTGCGCTGATGCAGACGACGGCGGATACGCTCGACAGCTCTGCGGAGTATCTGCGCATCTTCTTCCTCGGCATGGTGCCGACACTGGTCTATAACATGGGAAGCGGCATCCTGCGCGCCATGGGCGATTCCAAGCGGCCGCTTTATTACCTTTTCGTCTGTGTCATTGCCAATGTGGCGCTCGACCTGCTTTTTGTGCTGGTGTTCCAGTGGGGCATCCGGGGCGCTGCGGCGGCCACGGCGCTCTCGCAGGTCATCTGTGCGGCGCTTGTCGTGCGCGCGCTGCGCCGTCTGCCGGAGGAGCACCGTTTGCTCTATGAACGCGGAGAGCTTGACCGGGGCATTCTTCGCCGGATGCTTCAGATCGGTCTGCCAGCCGGATTGCAGAGCGCGATGTACAACATTGCCAATATTGTCCTTCAGGTTGGCGTCAACATGCTTGGCACGGACGCCATGGCCGGCTGGACGGCATTCAATAAGTTCGACGACTACTTCTGGCCCATCTCGAACGCCATCGGCATCGCGGTTATGACCTTTGTCGGTCAGAACTTCGGCGCGGGCGACCGCGGGCGCGTGCATGAGACGGTGCATAAGGGGCTGCTGATCCACTTCTCGACCTCGCTGCTGTTCTCGCTGGTGATCTTCACGGGACGCTACCCGATGATGCGCCTGTTCGTCGGTGACGATCCGACGGTCATTGCCATTGGCGCGCAGGTCACGGCGCTGATCGCGCCGTGCTATGCGCTCTTCACGCTTGTTGAAGTGCTCTCGTCCACCATGCGCGGCGTCGGCGACGCGGTGATCCCCGCGGTGCTTACAATGGTGTTCACCTGTCTTGTGCGTCTGATCTACCTGTGCGGCTTTGCGTTTTCGCACATTTCCAATCTGACCATTGCGATCATCTATCCGATTTCGTGGACGCTCACAAGCATTGCGTTCCTGATCTATTATAAGTCGCGCAAGTGGATGCCGAAGGGCTTCTCGTTCTAACGGAAAAGCGCCCGCGGTAGCGGGCGCTTTTTCCGCCTTGTCAAACAGCGCGCGCTGCGCTACAATAAATAAAACGTCGCGCGGTGCGGCGGAACGGAGGGACCGTATGCTGCATATCCCAAGCGCTCCGACCTCGGAGCTTTCCGTCCTTTCCTTTGCCGACGCAATGGCGCGCAGCGGGTTGGGGGACGGCTATGATCCAGAAAAGTGGCTCTATGTGCCGGATTTTTACACGGAATACCGATATATTCTCGGCACGCGCGGCGAAAAACCACTGGTGTGCATCGGGATCAATCCGTCCACGGCGGAGCCGGAGCATCTTGATCCCACGCTCAAATCGGTCGAGCGGGTAGCGAAGAACAACGGCTATGACAGCTTTCTGATGTTCAATGTTTACGCCCAGCGCGCAACGCGCCCGAATGATATGGAGCATGAGCGCAATGAGACGCTCCATCGCGCGAACATGGAGGCGTTTGATTACATTCTCTCGCTCTCGCAGCGGCCTGCTGTATGGGCGGCGTGGGGCAATATCATTGAGCAGAGGGGCTATCTCAAGGACTGTCTGGCCGACATGATCGCCATTGGCGAGCGGCACGGCGCACAGTGGTACACGGCGGGGAAGCGCTCGGTCAAGGGACATCCGCACCACCCGCTCTACCTCAAGGCGGAAAGTCCGCTGGAGGCGTTCGACATCCGCGCCTATTGCGCGCAGTGCCTGTGAGGATGATTCAGACGGAAGAACTGGAGAGGGTTTGACGTGAATACATATCTTCCCACTCGTCAGCAGTGGGCGCAGGGGCCGCATATCGTCGCCGTCGGCGGCGGCACGGGGCTTTCCACCATGCTGCGCGGACTGAAAAAATACACCAGAAATCTTACTGCCGTCGTCACCGTATCGGACGATGGGGGCGGCAGCGGGATGCTGCGGCGTGACATTGGGATGCTGCCGCCGGGCGATATCCGCCACTGCATGGAGTCGCTGGCGAACACCGAGCCGGTCATGCAGCAGCTGCTTACCTACCGCTTTGAAAGCGGCTCGCTGCGCGGCCAATGCTTCGGAAATCTTCTGCTTGCGGCGCTCAACGGCGTGACGGGTTCGTTTGAAGAGGCGGTCAGAAGCATGGGAGAGGTACTCGCCATCAGCGGACGGGTCGTTCCGGTCACGACGACGGACGTGCGGCTGACCGCGACCTTTGAAAACGGCGCCTATGTTGTCGGCGAGAGCAACATTTTCGGCTTTAAAAAGCAGCAGGACTGCCGCATCGACCACGTTTCGCTTCTGCCTGAGCATCCGAAGGCCCTGCCGGCGGCGCTTGACGCCATTGCGGAGGCGGACCTGATCCTGCTCGGTCCGGGCAGCCTGTATACGAGCATTATCCCCAATCTTCTGGTGGACGGCGTGGCCGAGGCCATTGCCGCGTCCGACGCGCAGAAGGTCTATGTCTGCAATATCATGACGCAGGACGGTGAGACCGAGGGCTACACCGCCGCCGACCATCTCGCGGCGCTGCTGCGCCACGGAAGGGGCGGGCTGGTGGAGCTGTGTCTTGCCAATTCATCGCCCATTCCGCCGGAGCTCTCCGAGCGCTACCGCGCCGAGGGGGCGGAGGCGCTGACGGTCGACCGCGAGCGCATTGCGGCAATGGGCATCAAGCTCATCGAACGGCCGCTGGCATCCAGGCGAGGAGATTTTGCCCGCCACGATCCCGATGCACTGGCCAGTGCCATTCTGGAGCTTTACCGCGAACGCACGGTGCATATTTACGGCGGCGCGGGAAGCTATCGGCTGGAGAAATGAGGGAAATGTGATGATCTCAGCACGGGAATACTGGAATGAACGCTCACGGGACTATGACGAGCGGATCGGCGCGGCCTATGACGAGGCCTACCGCCGGACGGTGCACTGCATCTGCCGTTATCTTTCGCCCGCCGACCGAGTGCTGGACTTTGCCTGCGGCACAGGCATTGTCACGCTGCCGGCCGCACAGCGTGTTGCGGAAGTGCGGGCCATCGACATCTCCGATGAGATGGTGCGGCGGCTGCAGGAAAAGGCGGAGAAGGCGGGCGCTGAGAACATAACGGTTTCGCAGACCGACCTGTTCAACGGGGAATTGCGTCCGCGCAGCTTTGACGCGGTGCTTGCGTGCAATGTACTGCTCTATCTGGAAAACCGGGCGGAGGCGCTCATGCGCATCCACGAGCTGCTGCGTCCGGGCGGGATGTTCCTTTCGGTGACAGACTGCCTTGGCGAAGGCTTTACACGTGAACGGCTGAGCAAATGGTGGCGCAGATGCACGGGGCGGATGCCGTATGTTGCGTTTGACACCATGCGGACGCTGGAGGCGTCCGTCGCTGCTGCGGGCTTTGAGGTGATCGAGACAGAGAATCTGTTTCCCGCCCCGCCGAACCTGTTCCTTGCGGCAAGAAAAGCATAAAAAGAGGACGCCCATTCGGGCGTCCTCTTTCGATTTTTACTTGTGCAGCAGGGGAGAGAGGGGCTTATAAATCAGGAAGCACAGCGCCACATCGAGCATGCCCTTGAAGAACGTGAAGGGCATGTTGAACACGAGCAGACACTCAAGCAGGCCGTTGGTCGAGGGACGGATGGCCTGATACATCCCGATGATTGCGTCGAGCGGGAGGTGGTAGCAGACCACATAGGCGGGGTAGACGACAAAGTAGTTGAGCGGCACGGAGAGCACGGACATGAGCAGTGCGCCGGCAACCGCACCAAGCAGCGCGCCGCGGCGGGACTTGCGGCGGCGATAGATGAAGCCGGCCGTGAAGGAAAAGACTGCGCCCATGATGAAGTTGAACAGCTCGCCGACGTAGGCGGACGAGGTGCCGTGCAGCACGGCGAAGAGCAGGTTCTTGAGGAACGTCACCACAATGCCGTAGACCGGACCGAGCGAGAATGCGGCCAGCAGCTCGGGAAGATCCGAGATATCGAGCTTGATAAAGGCCGGAATGAGTGCGGGGATGGGAAACTCGATGAACATGAGCACAAAGGCAACCGCCGAGAGCATGGCGGTGACGGTCAGCTTATGCGTGCGGCTGCGGCTGACGGCGCGGGGCGAGGGAATGGCGTTGACATTGGGTTCGGACATAAAAAACACTCCTTTTTTGTTTGAAAACACCCTGGATGCTTTGACTTCTCCAAGGTGAACAAACAATAAAGGAGCACGCAAAAGGCGCACGGCTTTACCGCACTCATCTTCTTCCATCCAGACTGTAACTGTTGGTCCCGGAGTTGCACCGGGTCAGCGCCTGCATACGCAGACGGTCGCGGACTATACCGCCAGTGGGGAATCACACCCCGCCCTGAAGACAAAGATTCAGTTGTTCTTCTGCGCACAGTATACGACGCTTTTTTCAAAAATGCAAGAGGAAATTTTACTCTTTACAAAAGAGAACGAATGTTCTATAATGAAAGAGCTGCAAAACGAGGAGGGGATGCGTGTGCGCGGAAGGCCGGTGAGCTGCTGCTTCACGGGGCACCGCCCGGGAAAGCTGCCGTGGGGGACGGACGAGAACGACCCGCGCTGCCTGCGGCTCAAAAAAAGGCTGGACGAGGTGCTTGCGCGCGTCGTGGATGACGGCTATTCGCACTTCATCTGCGGCATGGCCGAGGGATGTGATCTCTACTGCGCCGAGGCGGTGCTGGCGATGAAGAGGACGCATCCGCAGCTCACGCTTGAGGCGGCCGTTCCGTGCCCCACACAGGCTAACGGATGGTGCAGCACGCAGCGCGAGCGCTACCGCCGCATTTTGGAATTATGCGACTATGAAACGATGGTGCAGGAGAAGTATACGCGCGAGTGCATGCAGCGGCGCAACCGCTACATGGTTGACCATGCCTCGCTGCTCATCGCGCTGCACGACGGACTGCCCGGCGGTACGCGCTACACCATTGAATATGCCCTGCGCCGGGGCGTGGATGTGATCGATATTCCAATTGCATAGAAAAACAGGACTGCGGAGGAATGTGCTTCCGCGGTCCTGTTTTCCTTTACAAAGGATGTCTTGCGTGCTATAGTACAAGTATTATATTATGGATAATTCTGCGGAAAGAGAGGCGGAGGCGTGGCAGAAAAGGGAAAAAACAATGCGCCGAAAACAGTCGGCGTCATTATGCTCATCACGCTCCTCGGCAAAGCGCTGGGACTGGGACGGGACATGCTCATGGGACGCGCGTTCGGCACGGGCATGGCGGCAAACGCCTTTTTGACGGCCAGCCGCATCCCGCGTAATTTCTTCGATGCAATCTTTGCCAGTGCCATTTCGGCCAGCTTCATTCCGGTGTTCAACGAATATCTGGAGAAGAAGGGGAGGGACGAGGCCTACCGTCTGGCAAATGCGTTTATCACGGTCACGGCGCTGGCCACCGCGGCGATGAGCCTTGCGGGCATGGTCTTTTCCGGCCAGCTCACAACGCTGCTGGCTGACGGCTTCGACGGCGAAACGGCGGCGCTGTGCTCCTATTTATTAAAGCTTTTGTTCCCGACGGTGCTCTTCACCGGTGTGGCGTTCTCACTCGTCGGTATTTTGCAGTCGCTCGGGGAGTTCAACATTCCGGCGCTGCTCTCGACCGTGTCGAACGGCGTCATCATCTTGTATTATGTTACCCTCTGCGGACGCTTCGGTGTGACGGGACTGGCTGTGGCGTTCCTTGCAGGCTGGGCGCTTCAGGTGGGGATTCAGCTTCCGGCGCTGCGCCGTGCGGGCTTCCGGTTCCGCCCTGCGCTGCGGCATGAGGGGCTGCGAAAGATCTTCGCGCTGATGCTGCCCGTGATGGCGAGCACATGGGTCCAGCCGCTCAACCTGACGGTGGCGACGAAATATGCCACGCACCTCAACGGCGGCAGCGCCGCAAGCGCGCTGGAGTATGCCAACACGCTCTATACCATCGTGGCGGGCGTTTTTGTGCTCTCTATCGCCAATGTCATTTTCCCGGAAATGAGCCGCATGAGCGCGCGGCGCGAGGACGCGGCGCTTGATGCGCAGCTGTGCGGCACGCTCTCAACGATGCTCTTTTTCCTTGTGCCGATGAGCGCGGGACTTGCCGTGATGGCGCGCCCCATCGTTCGTCTCCTTTATGAATGGGGCGAGTGGACGGCGGAATCCACGGAGTTGACAGCCGGTGCGCTGGCCTTTGCTTCCCTCGGCATGGTGGGCTACGGCTTGCAGATGATCCTCTCGCGCGCGTATTACGCCGCGCAGAAGGGGAAGATGCCGCTTATCTCTGGCATCGTGTCCGTGGTGATGAATCTTGCGCTGTGCGCGCTGCTCACGCCCCGAATGGGCGTGCGCGGCCTGGCGCTGGCCAGCGCGGTGAGTGCTCTCGTGCCGGCACTGGTGCTGCTTGTGGCGCTGCTGCTGGGCGGACATGCGGTGATGGACCGCGCGTCGCTCTGGGATTTTTGCAAGATGCTCGTCTGCGCCGCCGGCATGGCGGCGGCCGTGCTTGCCGTGCGGTGGGACATCGCCGGCTTTGGCGGAGACGGTGTGGCGGGCCGTGTGCTTGCGGTTGCCTTGCCGACGATTGCGGGTGTGCTCGCTTATTTTGCGCTCGCACTGGCGCTCGACGCGGGGGTGATGCGCCCGGTGCGTGATAAGCTTATGGAAAAGGCTGGAGGAAATATGATCGAAAACAGCTTCATTCTCAGCGCTCTCCGCGCGCTCTTCGCGCGTGTGAGGAAGCTGTGGTACGCCGGATTTCTTTACCGCGCGTGGCTCTGGCTTGCCGGGCACTGTGCACGGCTGCTGGATGAGAGCCTTATCATCGGCTTTTTCCGTGCGGACTGGGACAAAAAGCTGCACCTCGCGCCGCGGCTCCTGCCGCGTGTACAGGCATATTTCGGCACAGACGCGCCCTTTGCTGCCAAATGCCGGGAGAGCGTGGTGCTCGGTCTTTTGAATGAGCGGCTGTGCTTTGCCGTACTGTGCCTTGCGGTGTTTGCCGTCCCGTTTGTGCCGACGCTGATCCTGCTGCTGCTCATGCTTGCAGCGTTTGCGCTGTACGTTCTCAATGTTCTGCTTGGCCGCATTGCTGCAGAGAGGGTCGGCCTTGTGGGAATCTTCGGCGTGCTCTTTGCGCTCTGCTATGCGCTCTCCGCCGTTTTCGGCAAGGCGTTTCCGGACTCGATCGAGGAAATGCTTATGTTCCTCGGCCTGATGACCGCCGTGCCGGTGTGCGCGCGCGTGCTGCGGAGCGAAACGCGGCAGGATATTTTCCTTGCCGTATTGATCCTCTCGGGCGTGCTGACCTCGCTTTACGGCATTTATCAGTATATCGTCGGCGTGCCGATCGACCCTGCGTGGGTGGATACGAGCAGCTTTGAGGATCTGACCACCCGTGCCTACTCGACCTTCGGCAATCCCAACGTCATGGGAGAGTATCTGATCGTCGCCTGCTCGCTGAGTGTGGGGATGTTCTGGAAGGAGCGCCGTTGGTTCCGGAAGCTCTGCTATTTCTGCGCGACCGGCATTATGGGACTTGCGCTGCTGGCCACCGGCTCGCGCGGCGCAATGCTGGGGCTGGCCGTGAGCGCGGCGGTGTTCGCGCTCTTTGCCGACCACCGGCTGCTGCCGTTCGGCATTGCGGCGGTCGCCGCCATGCCCTTTGTGCTGCCGGATTCCATCAAGGCGCGCTTTCTCGGCGCGCTGGCGGGAACGGATTCCTCGACGAAATACCGCATGTCCATCTACGGCGCGTGCTTCGGTATGATCCGCGACTACTGGCTCACCGGCATCGGCGTGGGCGCGTTTGCGCTGGTCTATCCGCGCTATGTGTACGCCGCGTCGAACTCCTATCATTCGCACAACCTCTTTTTGCAGGTGCTCATTGAGCTCGGTGTGTTCGGCTTTGCAGTGTTCCTGCTGCTGCTTCTGGCCTGGGCGCAGCGGCTCTACCGCGCCATTGCGCGGGATAAAACGCGCCATCGCTTCCTGACCGGCGTGGTGCTCAGCGGCATGACCGGTCTGCTCGTGCAGGGCCTGACCGACCATCTGTGGTTCAACTACCGCATCGTGCTGCTGTTCTGGATCGTCATTGGCCTTGGCCTTGCCTGCGCAGGAGGGGAGGAACGGAAATGAGGAAGGTCATTCATGTCCTCACGGACAACAACATCGGCGGCGCGGGCCGCTGGCTTTTGAACGAGCTGCGCTGCACCGACCGGACAAAATATGATGTGAGCGTCCTTCTTCCGGAGGAGAGCCTGCTGCGTGTGCGGGTGGAGGAGCTGGGCTTCCGACTGCTCGACGTTCCCGGCATGCGGGATTCCTCGTGGGATAAGCATTCGCTGGCGGAGATGACGGCGCTTTTTAAAAAGGAAAAGCCCGACGTGGTGCATGTCGGTGCGAGCCTGACGGCGCGTATTGCTGCGCGGCGCGCGCATGTGGGCGCGCTGGTCGTGACGAAGCACTGTCCCGCGGGACCGGGCGGCTCCGTGCTCGCGCGGAGCGAGCGCGCGGCGGTTGACGGCCTGCTGGCCGATCGGATCATTGCGGTCTCTCGTGCGGTCGGCGAGCAGCTTGCGCGCGGGGGAACACCGAAAAATAAGATCACTGTGATCTACAACGGCATCATGCCGGCTGCACCCTATGAGGGTGCGGCGCGGGACTCGCTGCGCGAGTGCCTTGGCTTCGACCGCGAACACCTTTGGGTCGGCATTGCGGCGCGGCTGGAGGAGGTCAAGGGTGTGGATCTGTTCCTCGACGCGGCGCGCAGGCTGCTTGCGGAGCGGGACGATGTGCGTTTTGCGGTATTCGGCACCGGCTCGCAGGAGGAAAAGCTGCGCGCCCTTGCCGCCGGTCTTGGCGGACGAGTGCGGTTCATGGGCTTTTGCGACGAGATTGAGCAGGCGCTCGGCCTTCTGGATGTCGCGGTGGTGTCCTCGCGCGGCGAGGCCTTCTGTCTGAGTGCGGCGGAGGCGCTGTCGATGGGGACGCCTGTCGCCGCCTTCGATGTGGACGGCGTGGGCGAGGTCGTGCGTAACGGCGAAACGGGTCTGCTGGCGCCGGCGGGCAATACCGCCGCGCTGGCCGCGCAGATTGGACGTCTGCTAGATGATCCGGCGCTGCGTGTCCGGCTTGGCGAACAGGGAAGGGCGCTGGTTCTGCGGGAGTTTACAGCGGCGAAAATGGCGCGGAAAACGGAAGCGCTTTACGATATGCTGCTTGGGAAGAAAGGAAAGTGAATATGAAAAAGAAATTGAATCTGGTGGATGCGGTTTTGATCCTGCTGATCGCGGCAGCGGTCGCTGCCTGCTTCCTGTTCCTGCGCCAGCGCGGCACGATCACCACGCAGGACAACACGACTCCCATGCGCTTTACGGTCGAGCTGCGCAAGGTCTATCCTGAGACGATCGAGCGGCTGGAGATCGGACAGAACGTCTACCGCTCGACCGACGGCACCTATCTCGGCACGCTGGCGGACTTTTCCTATGAGCCGTATACGGAGACGGAGTATTCCCAGCTTCTCGAACGCTATGTGACCTACGAGTGGGACGGGCGCTACTATCTCTATCTGGTGATCGAAGGTCCGGGCTATGAGACGGAGCGGGACGTGGTCATCAACGGCCTGACACAGAAGATCGGCGACGAGATCTATGTCAAGGGCAAGGGCTACGCCGGCGCAGGCTATGTCGTCGGCGTCGACACGATGGCCAGCGCAGGGGTAGAGAACACGGCGGTCGGTCTGGGCGATACGGTCGTGACCTACTCCGTGCGCGTGAGCGGCGTACGCGATTTTACCGCGCAGGCGCTCCATGTTGGCGACCGTGTGTACGATACGACGACCGGCTCGCTGCTCGGTGTCGTTCAGGACGTCGACGTGCAGCCGGAATATGTTTACGAGATGGATGCCGAGGGCAATGGCATTGAGGTTGAGCGCGAAGGCCGCCGCTGCGTGTTCCTGACGCTTGAGGGCCGCTGCACGGAGACGGAGAACAGCTACTTCCTCGATGGAAAGTGCGAGCTCAAGGTCGGCTCGGAGCTGACTGTGAGCACAAAGACGACCAAGTGCGAGGTGTTTTATCACGCGCTGCTCGACACGAAGAGCGCGGAATAAACGGAGGAGAGCGGAATGAGCGGGAAGATCATGATGGTGCTCATGGGGCTTGAGATCGGCGGCGCGGAGACGCATGTTGTCGAACTCAGCCGCGAGCTTCACCGTCAGGGCTATGAGATCGTCGTCGTATCCAATGGCGGCGTATATGAGCGAGAGCTGACCGAGGCTGGCATTCGATGCTACCACGCACCGCTGCACCGACGCAGCGTGCCGCTGATGCTTCGCTCGCTGCGCATCCTGCGCGGCATCATCCGAAAGGAAAAGCCGGACGTTGTCCACGCGCATGCGCGCATCCCTGCGTTTTTGTGCGGTATCCTGCACCGGCAGATGGGCTTTCCCTTTGTCACCTCGGCACATTGGGTGTTTTATGTCAACTCCTCGCTTCGCCGCCTGACGGACTGGGGCGAGTACACCATTGCGGTGAGCGATGATATCCGTGAGTATCTGAAAAAGAACTACGGCGTGGCGGATGAGCGCATCCGCGTGACGATCAACGGCATTGATACGGAGAAGTTTTCACCCGGGGTATCGGGGGAGCGCGTGCTGCGCGAGTTCAGCCTTTCGCCCGACCGGCCTACGATCTCCTACGTCAGCCGCATGGACGAGAGCCGCGCGCTCGTCGCGCGCCACCTCGTCGAAATCGCGCCGCGCCTGCGGGAGAAGATTCCGGGCGTGCAGATCTTGATCGCCGGCGGCGGCGATGTGTTTGACGAGATCAATGCCCGCGCGCAGGCGGTCAATGACGCGGCGGGTGAGCGGTTTGTCGTGATGACCGGCGCGCGCACGGATATCAATGAGATCGTCGCTGCGGGCGACGTGTTTGTGGGAGTCTCCCGTGCTGCGCTCGAGGCGATGGCGGCGGAAAAGCCGGTGGTCGTCGCGGGCAACGAGGGCTATATCGGATTGTTCGATGAGAGTAAGCTTGCGCTGGCGCAGGAGAGCAACTTCTGCTGCCGCGGCTGCCCCGCGCCGACGCCGGAGCAGCTCTGCACAGATCTGCTCCATGCCATGTGCGATATGGATGCATCGCAACGCGCCGCGCTCGGACGCTATGGGCGTGAGGTCATTGGAAAGTATTACTCTGTCGCGCGCATGGCGAGCGACTGTGAGTATGCCTACAACATTGTCCGCGCCGAGCACACGCGGGTGCTGGCCTCGGGATATTACGGCTTCCGCAACCTTGGCGACGATGCGATCCTGCTCTCGCTGCGCGACCGCGTGCAGGAGCAGATGCCCGGTGCGACGCTCGCGGCGCTCTCCAAACGACCGGAGGAGACGCAGGAGAAGTGCGGCGTGGAGGCTGCTGACCGCTTTTCGCCCTTTGCCGTCTGGCGGGAGATGAAGCGCTGCACGCTCTTTCTCAGCGGCGGCGGAAGCCTGCTGCAGGACAGCACATCGACGAGATCGCTCCTTTATTATATCGCCCTCATCCGTATGGCGAAGCGCTGCGGCAAGCGTGTGATGTTCTATGCCAACGGCATCGGTCCGGTGCGGGAGGAAAAAAATCGGCGGCGCGTTCGCAAGGCGGCGGAGCTGGCGGACTGCATTACGCTGCGTGACGAAATTTCGCTCCAGGAGCTGCGCGATATGGGCGTTGAAAACCCGAACGTATTCCTGACGGCTGACCCGGTCTACGCCATGCGCGGCGGCGACCGCGAGAAGGGCCGCGGGCGGCTGACAGCTCTCGGCGTTCCGGCTGACCGGCCGGTCATCGGCGTTTCGATCCGCTTTGCAAAGGGAACGGAGACGCGGCTTGACGAGTTTGCGCGCTTTTGCGACATGGCCGCCCAGCGCGCGAGCGTGGTGTTCCTCGTGATGCAGCAGGGCAGCGACGACGCGGCCTGCGGGGCTGTGCGCGCGAGGATGAAGGAGGCGTCGTGGATCGTCGATGCGCCCTACGATCCGCAGGGCATGATGGGAATGCTCGCATGCATGGATGCGGTGGTGTCCACGCGGCTCCATTCGATCATTTTTGCCGCGCATGAGCGTGTGCCGGTGCTCGGCGTAGTATACGATCCCAAGGTCAAGGCCTGCCTTGCCTCGCTGGAGATGCCCGCGGCGGGTACGCTCGACGGCTTCGACGCCGGGCGTGCTATGGATGCGCTTGATGAAATGCTCGCACACCGTGCGGACTATGCCGCCGTGCTCGAACGTACCGTCGGCGTGCTTGAGGAAAAGGCGAAGGAGAACGACCGTTATCTTGCACGTCTGCTGAAAGGCGAGGCGTAAATAGAGCGGGAGATTGTCTCTTCAAAGAAGCTCTGTCAGACCTTTCCGGCTGGGGAACAGTGAACGGATATTGAGAAAGAACCGGGGAGGCGCAGTGCACCTCCCCAGTTTCTTTATTTCTGCCGTGCGCGGAAGGTGAGATACCCTTCGAGCATCAGGCTTGCCGCAACTGCGTCCACTGTTTTTTTGCGCTGTTTGGCGTTTTTTCCACCAGCCATGAGAATATTGTGCGCGTCGATGGTCGTGCGCCGCTCGTCCCAGAGCGTGACGGGGAGCCCTGTCGTCTCCCGCAGGAGCTCGGCGAAGCCCTCGGCCTTTTCCGCCCGCGGTCCGCGTGTGCCGTCCATGTTGAGCGGGTGACCGAGCACCAGCTCGGTGACGCCGTGCGCTGCGATGAGCTTTTGAATCTCCGCCGCAACGGCCTCGGGCCGGTAGGCAGTGATGACGGTGGTGAAGCCGGCGAGCGTGAAAAGCGCGTCGGAAATGGCGATGCCGGTGTGCGCGTCGCCGTAGTCGATGGCCATGATCTTCATAAAAATACCTCGCAGATCGATAGTGCATCTATTATACAAAAGCACAGCGGCGGGCGCAAGGGTGCGGAGCACGGAAAAAGTTGAAATTTTCTTTCTTTTTGCGGAAAATGTGCTTGACGGAGGACGAACCATGTGGTATTATTCTATTTACCTGTGAAAGAGGGCTTTCTTTTTGTGCGCACTTTTCGCTTTTCGTGCCGTGGAGAGAGTGCCTGCTCTAAATTTAAGAACAGGGAGGCAATCGGCAGCCTCGCGTGCCGAGGACTGCCATAATAAGGAGGTGCCGTTATGCGCGTGAAAGTCACTCTGAGATGTAACGAGTGCAAGCAGAGAAACTACAATACGATGAAGAACAAGAAGAATACCCCGGATAAGCTTGAGCTGAACAAGTATTGCCGCTTCTGCAAAAAGCACACCGTTCATACCGAAACGAAGTAAGTTAGGAAAGGTAGTGTAACAATGGCAGAAGAGAAGAAGAAGGATCGCGGCAAGTGGTTCCGCGAAATGAAAAGCGAACTGAAAAAGGTCGTTTGGCCCACCGGAAAGACCACGATGAAGAACACCGGTACGGTGCTTCTGTGCTCCCTTTGCGTGGGCGCCTGCATCTGGGTGTTTGACGCGGTGGCCATGCTCGCCGTGAACGCACTGATCGGCATTTTTGCCGGCTGAGAGGGCACGGGAAATGGCTGAAAACGCGAAGTGGTATGTTGCCCATACCTATTCCGGCTATGAAAACGCCGTCAAGACCGCCATTGAGAAATTCGTGGCGAACCGCCATCTTGAGGATATGATCCTCGACATCCAGATCCCAATGGAAACGGTGACTGAGGTCACGGATTCCGGTGCGGTGAAGGAGGTCGAGCGCAAGACCTTCCCGGGCTATGTGATGGTCAAGATGGTCATGACGGACGACACCTGGCA
>CAKTOJ010000024.1 GCA_934589665.1 uncultured Oscillospiraceae bacterium
GGACAAGAACGCCCAGCCGGCGCAGACGGCGGACAACGGCGGCGATTTTGCGCCGACTATCCAGTTCGTTAACGCCCTCATCGAACGCGCCTTTGAAGAGCGCGCGAGCGATATCCACCTCGAGCCGCAGCAGGACGAGATGATCGTCCGCATGCGTGTCGACGGCCTGCTGCGTCAGGTGCTCACGGTGCCGACGGATCTCAAGAGCATGGTCGTTTCCCGATTGAAGATCATGGGCGGCATGAACATTGCCGAGCTGCGACTGCCGCAGGACGGCCACGCCGTGGCCCATGTCAAGGGCCACACCGTCGACCTGCGTATTTCCTCGCTGCCGACGGTGTACGGTGAAAAAGTCGTCATGCGTCTGCTGGATAAATCCTCGCAGACGCTGAGCAAGGAATCCCTCGGCTTCGAAGGCAAGGACCTTGCGGATTATAACGCTCTCATCAAAAACGCCGGCGGTATGATCCTGCTCGTCGGCCCGACCGGTTCGGGCAAATCGACGACGATGTGCACGATGCTTCAGGACCTGGACCGCGAGGAGGTCAACATCGTCACGCTGGAGGACCCGGTAGAGTATTACATCCGCGGCGTCAACCAGTGCCAGATCAACGAAAAGACCGGCATGACCTTTGCCAGCGGCCTGCGCTCCATTCTGCGTCAGGACCCCGACATCGTCTCCGTCGGTGAGATCCGTGACAGCGAAACGGCGCACATCGCCTTCCGCGCCGCCATCACCGGCCATCTGGTGCTCAGCACGCTGCACACCAACGACGCCGTTTCCGCCATCACGCGTCTGCGCGATATGGGTATCGAGCCGTGGCTCATCGCCGGCGCGCTGCGCGGTGTGATCTCCCAGCGTCTGGTGCGCCGCATCTGCCCGCACTGCAAAAAGCCCTACACGCCCAATGAGGAGGAGCTTGCGCTGCTGGGAATGGACGAGGGTGAAAAGGCCGTGTTCTACAAGGGCGAGGGCTGCCCGGAGTGCCGCCATTCCGGCTACGCCGGACGCCGCGCGGCGCTGGAGATCCTGATGATCAATCCTGAGCTGCGCGCGCTCATCAACCGCAACGCTGATGAGGAGGAAATGCTCACCGCGGCGCGGAAGAACGGTCTTGTCACCATGCGTGGCGCGTGCCGCGATCTGGTGCTGCGGGGCATCACGACGGCGGAGGAAGCCGCCCGCACCATCAGCACGACCGCGGACAACTAACGATTGAACCAAAACGGCGGAAAGGAGGACCGGCATGACCACATACCGATATAAGGGCCGCTCGCACGACGGGGCAAGGGTCTCCGGCGTGGTGCGCGCCTACGATGAGTTTGAGGCAGTCGCCAAGCTGCGCGGCGACTGCGCGTTCATCACGAAGATCGAGCCGGTCAAAGAGAAGAAGAGTATCCTGCACCGTCCCATCCGCTTCCGCATCAAGGAAAAGGAGCTGGCGCTGCTCTGCTCGCAGTTTTCCATCCTGCTCTCATCCGGACTGCCGATCATCCGCTGCATTGAAATGGTCGCCGACCAGACGCGCAACAAGCAGCTGCGTCAGGTGCTGGAGAAAACGGCGGAGGAGGTCGGCGCAGGCCGCTCCATGGCGCAGAGCTTTGAGCATAACGCCCCCAGCCTGCCCGCGACCTTTATCGAGACGATCCGCGCGGGCGAAAAGTCCGGCTCGCTGGAGGCCTGCTTCACCCGATTGCACAATTACTATGACCGCACGGCCAAGACAAAGGCCAAGCTTGTCAGCTCGCTGACCTATCCCGCGCTGGTCATTGCGGTGGCGGTCGTCGTATTCATTATTATCATCGCTGTCGCCGTCCCCGCGTTTACCGATGCGTTTGCCGAGCTCGGCGGCGAAATGCCCATCATCACGCGGGGGCTGATCGGCTTTAGCAATTTCCTGCGGACGTGGTGGTGGCTGCTGCTGCTCATTATCTCGCTGGTCATTATCGCGTTCCTCGTCGCCCGCCGCACCGAGCGGGGGCATGTTGCCCTTTCGGCCTACGCGCTCCGCCGCGCGCCGCTCCGGCGGCTGCACACGATGAGCGCGGCGGGACAGTTCGCCACCGCGCTTTCAACCATGGTCGCCGCGGGACTTCCCCTGCCCGAGGCGTTGAGCATCGCCGGCAGCGTGTCCGGAAATTATGTGTTCGCTCTCGCTGCCCGTCAGGTGCGTCAGGGCGTTGAGCGCGGCCGCAGTATTTCCGAGAGCATGAAGGGCGTAGAATATTTCCCGCCGATGCTGTCGGAAATGATCGGCGTGGGCGAAAGCTCCGGCTCGCTGGAGCAGACGCTTGACGTGGTCGGCAATTACTTCAACAGCGAGGTCGAGAGCGCCACAAACCGCCTGCTCGCCATTCTGGAGCCGACCATCATCGTCGGCCTTGCCGTCATCGTTGTCATCATGCTGCTGGCGGTCTATCTGCCGATGTTCACCATGTACGGCAGCATTTAAATTCGTTATCTCCCCGCGCGTCAACCCCGCGCGGGACGATATAAATACAGATCAAAGGATAAAAGGAGAATCTTTATTATGCTGAAGAAACTCACCAACAAGAAGGGCTTTACCCTCATGGAAATGCTGATCGTTGTTGCGATCATCGCCGTCCTCGTCGCCATCGCTATCCCCACCTTCAACGGCGCCCTGACCAAGTCCAAGGAAGCCGCTGACGTCGCCAACATCCGTGCCGAGTATGCTGAGTATCAGGTTGCTATGGTTAGCGGTACCACTGCTGACTGGGATACGCTGATTGCCAAAGTTAAGCTGAACTACCAGACTGCTGAGCATGGTTATAGCAAGAGCGGCAACACAGTTACCTATAAGTCCACGAAGCTGGATGGTGGCAACAGTGCCGACGGCAAGACTTACACATGGACGCTCGGTGACTCTATTAATTAACTTGTCGCTTAACTTCTGAGCCCACGCCGAAGCAATCCGCTCCGGCGTGGGAACGCCCCCTTCCTTTCTTAACTATGGATGAGCCGTTTCTGCAGAGGGCTCATCCCGCAGACAGAAACAGGGGGTGGCCGAGGGTTGACGGCCATCCCCCAAGAAGGACTTTTTTCGGGAGGGTTTCCCCATGCTGCACCTCACACCGTTCATCACCGTTTACTGCTGCGCACTCTCCGCGCTTTTCGGCGCATGCATGGGCAGCTTTTTGAACTGCATGGCATGGCGCGTCGTGCATGGGGAGAGCGTGTGGCGCGGCCGGTCGCACTGTGATGTGTGCGGCCATGTGCTCGGCGCGCGCGACCTTGTTCCGGTCGTGAGCTACCTTGTCTCCCGCGGCCGCTGCCGCTACTGCGGGGCAAAGCTCTCCGCCCGCTATGTGTGGGGCGAGCTTGCCGGTGCGGCGGTGTTCGTTACACTGCTGCTGCAATATGATATTTCGCTCCAGCTTCTCGAAGCGTGGGCGCT
Organism: uncultured Oscillospiraceae bacterium; assembly: GCA_934589665.1. Lineage (GTDB taxonomy): Bacteria > Bacillota > Clostridia > Oscillospirales > Oscillospiraceae > Hominicoprocola. The sequence continues at coordinate 3,417 of CAKTOJ010000024.1, forward strand.
GGCGTGCGTTCTGCTCGCCTGCTCGTTCGCGGATCTGGAGGGGTACATCATTCCCGACCGTTTTTTAGCGGCCGGCATTGTGCTTTTTATCGCGTTCCTGCCGCTGCACGAAAAGCCGCTCGCGCGGCTGCTCGGCGGCCTGCTCGGCGGCCTTGGGGTGTCGCTGGGGCTGCTGCTGGCCGTGCTGGTGATGGAAAAATGCATGGGACGCGAGGCCATGGGCGGCGGCGATCTCAAGCTGCTGTTCCTCACGGGACTGTTTCTGGGGCTGGGGAAGAATCTCGTCTGTCTCTTCCTCGCCTGCCTGATCGGCATTGCCGTTGCTCTCATTGCGCGCAGGCGGCAGGGCGAGCCGTTTCCGTGGGGGCCGTCGATCGCGCTGGCCGCATGGCTGGCGGAGCTTGTCGGCGGACCGTTTATCAACTGGTATGTGAGCCTTTTGTAAGGAGATAGAAACTATGGGTAAGATCGTTGGCTTCGACATTGGCGAAAACAGCGTAAAAATGGCGTATTACGTCGGGAAAGCTCTGAAAAAGGCCGCCATGGCGGAGCTGCCCGACGCTATGGTGTCGCAGGGGCGCATCCTTTCGATGGACGCGATGGCGGATTTCCTGCGCGATGCGGCCAAGCGCAACGGTATTCCGCTGGTGGACGCGGCGCTGGCGCTGCCGAGTGCGGACTTTTATTCCCGCACGCTGACCGTCCCGGCCATGACCGAGCTGCAGCTGCGGTACAATCTGCCGTATGAGTTTCACGACTTCCTGACGGAGGAGAAGAGCAAATATTTCTTCGACTACTCCGTGCAGGACTACGTCCGCGATGAAGCGGGAGAGGTGAAGGAGATCGAGCTGTTCGCCTGCGCGATGCTCAAGTCGCAGGTGGAGGCGTATCGCGCCATGTTCCGCCGCGCGGGCTTCAAGCTCAAGGTTCTCACGCCCTCGGAGAGCGCCTACGGCGCACTGCTCGCGGACTACATGGCGCGCACCGGCGCGCCGGACAAGGGCCGCTGCATCGTCAGCCTCGGCCACGCGAGCACCTATCTGCACATTTTTCAGGGCGACCGCTTCGACAGCCGCCGCGGCGTTGAGATCGGCGGCGCGGAGCTTGACCGCCTGATCGCCGACCACTGCGGCGTGGACATCCACGTGGCGCACGGGTACAAGGAGAGCGACTACAACGGCGTGCTGGAATCCGATTACGCCCGCGAGCTGTACGGCCGCATGGCGGCGGAGCTGATGCGCGCGGTGAACTTTTACAACTACAACAACCGCGACCGCGAGCTGCATGAGCTTTATCTCTGCGGCGGCGGAGGCGGCGTAGAGCCGATGTGCAGAATGATCGCCGAGACGACCGGCCTGACCATCCTGCCGGCGAAGGAGCTGCTTCCGCCGGAGGACTGCCCGGCGGAGCCGTGGCTGTACCTGCGCGCCGCGTCGGCAGCGTATGAGGCCTTCCGGGAGGGATCGAGATGAGTAAGGAAAAGAAAACGGACGCCGCCCGCGCGGTGCGCAGGCTCGGGCGCTACCCGCACAAGGTCGGCATCAACCTGAATATGCGCGAAAAGCAGACCGGCACGGTGCTTACGCTGGTGGTCGGCTGCGCCGCTATCGTGCTGCTCGCCGGTCTGGTGGCGAAGTTCGGCGTGATCGACCAGTACCGCCGCCTTTCACAGGCCGAGGAGGCCTACGCGCAGGTGCACCGGCAGTATGAAACGGTGCAGGAGGAGCTGTCGGATTACGACAAGGTCCTCAACGAGTACCGCAGCTATTCGATGGACTGGACGGGCGAGGACGACACGGGACTGTTTTCCAACGTCAGCCGTCAGGATGTGCTGGATCTCATTGAGACGGAGATGATGCCGAACGGCACGGTCAATTCGATCCAGGTGCTTGGCAACAGCGTGCTTGTGAACATGTCCGGCATGACGCTTGCGCGCATTTCCGAAATGTTCCGCGTGATCGAGCAGAATCCCATCGTGGACCGCGTGGAGCTCAATGTGGCGGAAACGGATAAGGACCGCACAGATTTGCTGCTCGACTTCTCGTTGAGCATTGCGCTCAAGACCGGGGAGGTGGGCGAATGAACCGCGAGCTGACGACCAGAGAGAAAACCCTGCTGCTGGTGCTGGTGATCCTTGTGCTCACGCTCGGCTACTTCAAGCTCATCTATGAGCCGATCAACGATCAGATCGCGGCCCGCCGCGCCGACACCGAGCAGGAGCAGACCGAAATGGATGGCCTGCTTGTCCAGCTCGAGCGCAAGCGCAGCATGGAGCGATCGCTTGAGACGCTGCGCGCCGAGGGCGAGGCGAAGCCCATCCCGGCCTATGACAACAGCGGGCGGCTGATGATGGATCTTAACGTTATCCTCACGCGCGCGAAAGAGTATTCGCTTGATTTTTCCGCCGGAACGACGACGGAGGACTATGTGATCCTGCGCCCGCTCTCGCTGACGTACACCACGAATACCTATGAGCAGTCACGTGAGATCCTCGACCTTTTGTGTGAGAGCGAAAATGTCAACAGGATCTCCGATCTGAGCATTCAGAGAAATACGGATAAGGGAAAGGGCACAAGCGAAGTGCGCACCTCCATGGTCATCACCTATTTTGAGGTTGCGCCGTAACACGGCAAAGGAGAATACAGCGATGAAAAGAGCAAACAGGAACGACAAACGCGGGTTTACGCTGGCAGAGGTTCTGCTGGCGGTGGGCATCCTTGTCGTCCTGTTTGCTCTTGCCATGATCCCGATCACGCGGATGCAGAAGGAGCTGCGCCAGACGGAACTTGACGGCAAGGCGGAGATCGTATTTGCCGCCGCGCAGAACCGCATGACGCAGCTTCAGGCGGCGGGTATGAAGAGCCTCTACCAGCTTGATATGGCGGATGTGAGCGCACTGGGCTACAAGCCGCTTGACAGCGAGGAGGATGAGACGATCAAGGCGGACACGCTCTGCTTTGTGACCTCGGAGAGCCTTGACGATACATCCTCCTCCGCCTATGCCATTCTGCCCGAGGATCAGCTGGAGGCTGGGGTGCGCGGTGCGTACTGGATCGTGGAGTTCAATCCCGCAAGCGGCAGCGTCTACGCGGTGTTTTACAGCGAGCAGCCCATCACGCTCTCGCCGGAGGATCTTGACTTCTACCGCATCCGCAGCCGCCGTCTTGACGGCGGCGCGGTGCTCGGCTACTACGGAGGCGATGCCATCGACGCGGTGAGCACCGGCGAGCTGGATCCGGAGCTGACGCTCATCAACGCCGAGCGGCTTCAGATTAAGGTTGTCTGTGACCGTCAGGGGGCGTACCCGCTGGAGTTTTACGCGACGATCACCGATGGGAACAGGAACAAAGTCAGCTTCCAGCTCGGCGTCGACGAGGTCAAACTGCTCACAACGAGAAGATACGAGGCGACGCTGACGCTCGATGAGCTGACGGACGGTCTGCGCTTTGCCGAACAGAACAGGCTCAGCGGCCTGACGCCCGGCAGCGACCTGACGGTCACGATCCGCGTTTCGAGCAAGGATAAGCTGGTCGACGCCAAGGAGGTTTCGTGCACGACCAACAGCCTTTTTGAGGAGGTGCGTCCTCAGGAGGACGGCGGAAAGACGGCGGTGCTCACCTATGCCCGTCATCTTCAGAATCTGGATCGGGATTCCGGCGTGATGGAGGAGATCACGGCGGCCGTTCAGGAGGCGGATATCCAGTTCATCAGCACGAGTGAGGAGGGCTGGGACAGCCTGTACGGCACAAAGACGTTCCAGCCCATCCGCAACGATAAGCTGCGCTCATACTCCAGCAGCGTCGAGGATGAGGATGGTACGGTGTATCATCCCGTGATCTATGACCTGACGGTGAATACAAGCGGTGACGCGGGCCTTTTTGCGTCTTTTTCCGGCGATGCGCTCAATGGTGTCCGGCTTTCCGGCGCAAAGATCAAGGGTATGGGGAATGTCGGCGCGCTGGCCGGTGCGGTCACGAGGAGCGCGGTGATCGACGGCTGCCAGGTTTATCTCAGCCGCGGTGTTCACGATCATTTGATCGGAAAAACGGAACAGGACCTCTGGCTCGACGGTGAGATTACCGGCGGTCTGGTCGGTACCGCGTCGGGCCGCATGAGCGTGACGAACAGCTTTGCGGCGACGGTGCTTCGCGGAAATCAAACCGCGGGCGGACTGATCGGCCGGGCCAACAGCAGCCTGACGGTAGAGCACTCCTATGCCGACTGCTATCTTTACGCGGGAGATGCCGGCACGGCAGCAGGTCTTGTCGGCACGACCGCAAGCGCCACATCGACGCTGGTGCTGAAAAACTGCTATGCGGCGGGCTTTTTGTCGGCAGGGACTACGGCGGGGCTGACGGCCATTGAAATGACCGATGAGGACAGCCTGATAAACTGCTACACCGCCGCAGCTCCGCTGGAGGCGGAGCAGACGCTGACATATTCCACGGCTTGTCCCTCAATCGCTATGCCGCAGCTTCAGAATGTATTTTATCTGGCTGGGGCAGAGAAAAATCTTACCGGTACAGAACAGGTGAGCTATACGCAGTGGAGCGGCGAGAACCGCGTGAATGCCGCGCGAAAGCTCGGCGGCGATTTTACAGCGGTGACGGGCGACAGCACGATGGCCTACAACCTCAAGAAGGGTCTCGGCCTGACGGCCTATTCCTATCCCAAGCTGACCGATCTTCCGCACTATGGCGACTGGCAGGCGGAGTTTGAGTCCGGCACGCTGGTGTACTACGAGCGCTATACGGACGGCTGGGGCTTCTACGGCGGCGGCAAGTCCGCCCTGTCAGATACATCGGATGTTCTGGGCGATGGCTACGGTGTGGTCTACGAGGATAAGAACGCGATCCCGGAGAGTGGATTGACTGTGATGGGCGAGGGGATCAACGCCACCTCGCCGGCCGAACTCAAAAAGGACAGCGCGATCGAGTTTACAAACGAGGATAAGACGTATTACCTTCTCCCGCTGCCGACGGCTTTGGTGGATCGTACAGCACTGCCGGAGACAGGCTTCTACTATTCCATCAGCATCGGAACGCAGACCTATGCCTATAATCCCCACTTTGCCAAGACAGTGACGGAAGGCGACGTGTCCACGGCCGATGCGGGCGAGCAGACCATCAGCATCCGTACGGCGCGCCAGCTTTATGCTCTGAGCCTTTATTACGACGCTTATAGCACGAGACTGGTCAAAAATGCGACATTTTCGCAGGAACGGAGCATTGATTACCCCTCCTACAGCTGGAGAAGCTATACCGTATCCGGCAAAACCGTGGCCGCGCAGGCGCCGATCGGCACCGGCGCAAAGCCCTTTACTCATATCTATAACGGTGGCAGCTGGCCCATCACAGGCCTGTCGATTACGGCAGAGGGAGACTACGCGGGCATGTTTGGCCGCAGCCGCGGCCAGCTCCGCAACATTGTGCTCCGCGGCGAGGAGGAGCAGTCCATCCGCATTAATGGCATCATTGAGCTCCGGACGGTTCATATCGGCGTTTTGGCAGGGGAGAACGACGGCAGCATCTATAACTGCTCGGTGTCGGGCTACTTCATCAGCAACGGCAGCAAGACCGCCCGCATCCTCAGCGCAGACCGCGGCAGCACGGTGTATGCCGGCGCGCTGACGGGCTATAATATCGGCTCGATCCGTGCATGCAGCGCTGTTCTGCCTGAGATCAGTGCTATGAGTTATCTTTCCACGGTGCGCGTCGGCGGGTTTGCAGGCTATAGCAGCGGGCACATCCGCCAGTCCTATGCCATGGGCATGCTCCGTGTCGATCAGATCAAGGGCGGTGATGTGACGATTGCCGGCTTTGTCGCGGAGAACCGCGGCTCGCTGCGCAGAGACTACTGCGGCGTGGCGATGAGCTCTGCCGGCGCGGACACCTATGCCTTCGCGCCCTCCGGCAGCACAGCCGAGTGCTATTATCTCGGCGGCGGAATGTATTCCTACCGTGGGCAGATCAACCTGTACCAGTATCCCACCGGGGCCGCCGCAACGGCGGTTTCCGACGAGGATCTCATGACGCTGGAGCTTTCCGGCTTTGAAACGGTCGATGCGGAGAACACCTACGACCATCCGCAGAGCGGTTCTGCCTCGGACGCCTACCCCTATCCGGGCGTTGTGACCGGACCGGACGGCAAAACGGTACAGCACTATGGAGACTGGGTGGTCAAGGCCGACCTTGGCGAAATCGGCGTTTTGTACTGGGAGAAGGAGGAAGGCGGCGCGAACGCCGGCTACCGCATCTCTTATGTCGGCTTTGAAGGACAAGTGGAGAAGCAGGGCAGTAGCCTCTGTCAGGCTCACGACGACAGTGGCGTGGTCACGGCCTTTGGCTATGGCTACTACTGGCGCGACGGACAGAGTGAACCGAGGCTGACCAGCAGCAACTACTGCGTCACCGGTACGTCGAAAGATGATGTCTGCCAGTCGCTCAGGCAATATATTCCGGGCTACGATTTCATGGTTTATGAGACCGGCGCGGAAAGCGGCAGTCTGCGCCTGCTTTCCGCTGACCAGCAGAATACAACGTGGCAGCTCTACGGAAGATCTGGTCAGGAAAATGGAAAAATCTATAATTTTGAAATCTGCCCCTTCTTCGGCAACGCATTGAGCTATACCGGCGGCTACGGCACGCTGGTGGGAAGCACGGCGAAGCCGGGCGAGACGGATCGGGAGTATGAGATCCGTTCGGTCGAGCAGCTGCAGTTTATCAACTGGAGCTATACCGGCTATGTCGGGAAAACGGACCGCTACGTCAACGCTGAGACCTATAAGACCTTCCCTTATCTGCAATATGCCAGCATTATTACGCGAGGTACGCAGACCAGGGAAAACGCAGTTCATACGATCCGAAACTGGAAGCAGACGCACGACCTCAACGGTGCGGGCCGCGGTCCGGTGGACAAATCGACCAACGCGGCGGGCAACAAGCAGCTCGCCCCCATTGCCGGTGCGGTGATCCACACGTGGGAGAGTGAGCGTTATAAGTCAATCCTCTATAACTGGTTCGGTGGCAGCTATGATGGGCAGAACTACTACATCAAGAACATTGATATCGACTCGCCCTGTTACAATGTCGGCCTGTTCGGAACGACGGTCGGTGCAACGATTCAGAATATCATCCTCTACAGTGATAACAACGCCGTGATTCAACGCAGCTCGGATCCGTCGTCGTGGGACTATCAGAATGGATCGAGTAAATCACCACCATCCAATGTTCGGGAATATCAGTGCGCGTATGCGCTCGGCGGCCTGGTAGGCATTGCCTATGATTATAACAATGGCAGCAGCACCATCGAAAACTGCGCCATCGCAGGCTACAAGATCGAGGACAACAGCAAGAACATGCTGGCCCTCGGCGAAGCGGTGGTGGGCGGTCTGGTCGGCGTTTCCAATGTTGATCTGAAAAAGTGCTCCGCCGTGGTGGATATCGAGGTCAATTGCACACATCTGTGGAAAGCGGATGGGTCGCTCGCTTCCGCGCTCTATGGAAACTTCGTCCGTGTCGGCGGTCTGGTGGGTGGTCTGCGCTATAAGGCGACAGACTGCTATACCGGCGGTAAGATCACCGTTTCGGAGGCCACGCTCAAAGAGCGCATCAAGAGCGGCGATAACACCAACAAGTCCTTTGTCGTCAATGAGGATACGAAGGTCAAATGGCCGCATAACCGCGGAGACTGGGATGCAGTGAATAGACGCTGGAACGATAATCTGAACCCTGCGACCTATGTGTTCATCGGCGGCGTCGGCGGCAGCGGATTTTCTTCCAACTTTATCAACTTCACGGACAGTGACGGACAGGGCCCGACGGACGGCAGTCCAGTGTTTGAGAACTGCTATACCTATCTGGAGCTGCCGGAGATGCAGGGAACCATCACCGGCATCAGCGTGATCGGCAGTCTGGCTGACCGCTATGCGGATGGCGGCGGACAGTTGACGATCAAAAATTGCTACTATTTGGGGGAGAGCACACTCAAATATCTGAAGTTCGAGAAACTCTCCATGTGCTATAACGAGGACAGGGAATCCATGTACAGCATCCTCAACGGCAACACGAGCTTGCAGCAGGATATGCTCAACGGTGATCTGCTGTATCTGAACCGGTATATGTGGAGCGCGGCCGGATGGAACAAGCGCACGCTCGATGGCCTGACAAAGCTCACCTATACACAGATGTCGCAGCTCATCGGTGAGTCCGGCATCCAGACGGCCAATGCGGCCAACGGCGCGAGCAAGAAATTTGACAATTTCGTGGACGCGCTCAACAATGGCCGCACTGGTGCGGCCGCGGCCTATGACTGGGTGACGAGCGAAGAGGACGGCGCGCAGGTCCACGGAAAGTACAGCTTCCCCGGTGCGGACACCGAGCTGCTGGCGCAGGATTATCCCTTCCCCACGGTGCTGCGTCAGACCAGTGCGCTGGGCGAAACGGTTAATCTGCACTACGGCAGATGGCCGAAGGCCGGTCTCTACTGGTCGCGCGGCATTGCGTCGATCGATCTGCTTACGAACTTTAATGCCGAGGCCAACGCCTCCACAATCACGCTGGAGCTGATCCAGCGCGGCGTTTCCATCAATACGGCGGAGACGCCGAAGTTTGAATACACCGACCAGAGCATCGTGGCGGTGAGCAGTGTGGAGCCCAATCCGGATGCTGATACCGGCGGCTATATCATTACGCTCACCGGCCTGAAAACAGGCGCGGCGGAGATCACCGCGACGGTCGGCGGCTATGAGGCACGGCTGATGGTGACGGTGGGTGCGGAGATGAGCGTTACTGCCGAGCCGGACAGCGTTTCGGTTGATATCGGCGGCGAGGCTTCGCTGCGTCTGAGTGCAAAGGACGCGGCGGGGCAGGAACTCGCCGGTGTGAAATGGAGCGTGGAGAGCTCCGATGCGACCATCGCGGCAACAAAGTTCAGCACGACCGACCCGTCCACGGTTATTATCAAGGGCGTGAGCGAGGGCGATGTGTCGCTGCTCGTCAGTGCGGACTATACGCTGCCCAACGGCATGACGTTCCACGGCGAGACTATCCTCTCGGCCGGCATTATGGCAAAAGCGACAGACTAAAACAAAGAAAGGAGGACCGGAAAAATGAAAAAACTGTACAATGAGCGCGGCGAAACCATTTTGATGGCTCTCCTTTTGCTGATCCTTGCGACCATGGTCAGCGCGGTCGTGCTTGCGGCGGCGGTCAGCGCGGCGAAAAACATGCGCACGGACCGTGAGGCGCAGCAGAACTACCTGACCGTTAGCTCCGCGGCGGAGCTGGTGCGCGAGAGCATCCTCGGAAAGACCTATGTCCGCACGGAGACTACGATCGAGCGGACATGGCTGGATGAAGAGGGACAGGAGCACAGCAGCACAAGCACCTCCGTCGCGTATAAGCGGCCCGATGGGCTGATGGCGCCGTGGCTCAATGACTGCATCGACGACGATGCGGAACGCACGATCTTCAGAAGAAGTACAATCGAGCTTTCGGCTGCGCCCTCGGCTACCTCGGGAGAGGATTCCTCCGGCAAGCTAGAAACCGTTCAGGCGGTGTATACGATGGACGACGACTTTAATATCACCATCGTTTTTTCCCTGCCGGATGCCGGTGATAATGACTGCGTGATGACGCTTGAGGTGAAGGGCGCAAAGACGGTCGGTGCACAGAAGACTGTCTCGCTGGAGGGAGACAGCGGTACAAAAACAGAGCAGGAAACGAGCATCACATGGAGTTCGGCAAAAATCAGCAAGGGGGCGTCGGCATGAAAAAGCTGAAGGATCAACGCGGCGAAACGCTGGTCGAAAGCCTTGCCTCCGTCCTCATTGCTGTGATGGCGTTCGGCATATTGACCACTGCGGCCATCACAGCGGCAAAGATCAATGCAAGGGTGCGCGAGGAGGACGTCTCCTTCCGCTATGACGGCGCAGAGGACCTCGGCGCGGTAACGATTACGCTGGAGGATGCCGGCGGACGAAAGACCGTGTCGGGAAAGAACGGCGTTCCGGGAGCGGAGCTTTACCGAGAGAATGAATACCTCTACTATCCCTCCGGCAGAACAGGAGACACACCATGATGCATCTGAAAAACAATCGCGGCGTAACACTGGTCGAGATGCTCAGTACGATCATTGTCGTGCTGCTGGTGAGCGCGCTTGTGGCGGCGGGCGTATCGTTCGGGACAAGGAACTACCGAAGCTCCATGGCGATGTCGCAGGCACAGACGCTTCGCTCCACCCTGACAACGGTGCTGAGCGATAAGCTGCGCTTTTGCGGAACGGTGGTTACGAACGAGGCGCAGGAGGTGCTGGAGATTTTCGTGCGCGACATCGGCTCGGTGGAGGGTGAAGAGCAGGGCGAGGCCTTCGGCATTGTGGATGGCGAGGTGCTGCTCGGAGAGAACAAGCTCCTTGGTTCCGCCGCATATCCCGAGGGGTTGAAGGTCAGCGGTCTGACGCTCACCTATGAAGAAACAACGAGAATTTTTTCCGTGTCCTTCTGCATTACGGATCAGCAGGATAAGGAATTGGCGAAAACAGAATTTCAGGTCAAACGGATCAATTCCGTTTGACCTGAAATTTTTTTGGATATGTCATTTTACTGCCGTCTGCGCATGGCCTTGCCGCGGTACATGCGTTGATCGGCCTGCCGGATGGCGTCCTCCAGCGGGGTCACGCCGTGAACGCCGCCGACCGTGACGGAAAGCTTCAGCTCCGGATATTCTGGCACGGAAATGTCGGAAACGGCCTGCCGGATCTGCTTGAGCCGCTCGTAGAAGGCGGCCTCCGGAATGTGGTGGAAGAGAATGAGAAACTCGTCTCCGCCGTAGCGCACAATGATGTCCTCGCTGCGGATGCAGGAGCCGGCGGCCTGTGCGATCAGGCGCAGCGCGGTGTCGCCGACCGGATGGCCGTAGGTATCGTTGATGGATTTGAAAAGGTCGACGTCGAGCAGTGCAACACCGTCGGCTGCTGGCGCTCCGGTGAGATTCTGCTCAAGATAGCGGCGGGAGTGAACGCCTGTGAGCGGGTCTGTGTCCGCACCGTCGTCCTGACTGCCATGGAGCAGGATGCGGTCACTGCCGCTGTCGATCCAGCGGCCGTCGTCCATCCGGGATACCAGCTCCAGCACGCAGGGACGGCCGTTGATCTCAATATACTGTGCGATGACGTGGTAGATATCGGTATCGGAAAACTCCAGACGGCACAGGCGCGTTTTCTGTGCCAGCGCCTTAGCGGAAAGACAGTCCTTGCAGCGCGTTCTGCGCTCCCAGACGCTGTGGCAGTCCGTGTTCGTTTCAACCAGCTGTCCGTCGTCATCCAGCCGCAGCACGACGGAGTGGACAGGGTCAACAATGCGGACAAGATCGAAAACGCCCTGCAGCCACTCCAAACGCGAGAGATTGGTGAGCGCCCGGTCGTCCGTATTGAGGATCAGCGCGCCGCGCTGTGTCCGCTGGCTGTCCAGATCGGTGAACTGTCCGACGACGCATACAGGCTGAGGAGAAACGCCGCTGGACCAGAGTACACGCGCGGTCAGACGGAACATGCGGCCAGACAGGCCGACGGTGATGGGCGCGTCCATGGTGAACTCCGGGGCATCCGGTGTTGCCTGCTTTGCCAGCTCAAAAAGGCGTTGGTAGTCCTCGGGGCGCAGAAGATGCAGCTCGTTGGCATGCGCCATCGTGGTCGTAAGATTGCGGCACTTGGGCGGCTCAAGCCAGTTGGTGATCGTGATGCGGCGGCTGGGGATGCTGAAGTCGAACTGGATGCCGCCGCACTGCGCGGCGTAAAACTCCGCCTTGCGGCACTGAAGATCCAGCGCACGCTGCGTCATGGTTTCGCCGCTCAGGCCGTTTGAGCGCAGCAGTTCCTCCGACAGACGAAGAGAGTCCAGCAGATCGTCGCGGCTGCCCTGTGAGAGGTCGGCGCGGTTGGTCAGCTGCGGGCCGATGGCCAGCAGGCACTTGAGCAGCAGCGGGTTGAACACACCGCATTCGTTGCCCAGGATCATTTGGATGGCGGTCTCGTGGTCAAAGGCCGGCTTGTAGCTGCGCTCGGAGGTGAGCGCCGTGTACACATCGGCCATTGCGACCACCTGCGCGGCAATGGGGATGGCTTCGCCCTTAAGGCCATCCGGGTAGCCGCTGCCGTCCCAGCGTTCGTGGTGCCAGCGGCAGATCTCGTAAGCCGTTTTCACCAACGGATCGTTCTGCCACGCGGGAAGGGACTGCAAAATGGCCGCGCCGGCGGTCGTGTGCGTTTTGACGACCGCAAATTCCTCCGGCGTGAGTCTGCCCGGTTTGGTGAGCAGCTCGGTCGGTACGCGGCTCTTGCCGATGTCGTGCAGCGCGGAGGCCATACCGATGCGGATGATATCAGACTCAGTCAGGTGATAGCGGCCGGTCTCTTTGATGAGCTGGCGCAGCAGTGCCTCGGTGATGGTGCGCACGCGCAGGATGTGCTGGTTGTTCTCGCCGTTGTGCGATTCGATCACGCTGCCGAAGATGCCGAGGAGCATGCTGCTGAGCTTCTCCTTTTCCAGCACCTGACGGGAGATGAGTGCGGTGAGCTGACGCTGGCGCCGATAGAGCATGATCGTGTTTTCCACGCGGCGGCGCACGATGAGAGAGTAAAAGGGACGGCGGATGTAGTCCGTTGCGCCGAGTGTGTAGGCGCGCTCCATGAAATCGTCAGTCTGCTCCGCGGAGATGACAATGACGGGGATCTGCTCGATCCAGTGATAGCGGTTCATGGCCTCCAGCACGGCGAAGCCATCCATATCCGGCATGACCATGTCGAGCAGCATCAGATCGATGTCAGGGGTGTGGCGCAGGAAGGAGAGTGCGTCGGAGCCGTTGACGGCCTCCTCGTATTGATATTTGTCGCCGAGGATTTCCTTTAGCAGGGCACGGTTGATCTCCGAATCGTCCACGATCAGGATTTTCTGCTTTTCTTCCATGAGCCGTTACTTCCTTCCTTTCCGGCCGTCCGTAAAAAGACGGCACGGGCCATCCATGCTGCGGCCTGAGCGGATAAAATGGGGAAAATGTGAGAAAAGTATAGCAATTCCCACACTATTTGTCAAATTTTGCTGCGCTTATCACGTTGCATGAGCCAGATAAACGCGATCACGCAGACGATATCGGAGAACAGCGACCCAAAGGTGGAGGCAAGCCCCATGGGGAAGAGTGTCTGCGGGAAGAGTGCCGAGGCAAAATATGCGCCGGGAATACGCACAAGAAGAATGGAGAGCAGATTGTGCAGGAAGGAAAGTCCGGATCTGCCGCGCGCGCAGAAATAGCCGCTGAAGGCAAAATGCAGGCCGGCAAGGCAGCTGTCCCACACGTAGCTGCGCAGATACTGCCCGCCGCGGCGGATGACCTCCGCACCGTCGCTGCGTGCGGCGTCGGTGAAAAGGCCCACGATCGGTTCCGCAGTGAACTGAACGAGCACGGAGACGAAGAAGCTCAGCCCGCAGGCGAGCGCGGCGGCATAGCGCATGGTTTCCAATGCGCGCTTTGGCTTGCCCGCGCCAATGTTCTGCGCACCGAGCGCGGAAACGGTGGAGAGTACGGACGAGGGAACGAGGAAAAGAAAGCTCATGATCTTTTCCACAATGCCAACCGCGGCCGCATCAGTCAGTCCGCGGCGGTTTGCAATGATGGTGATGACCATGAAGGATACCTGAATGAAGCCGTCCTGAAGCGTGACAGGGATGACGATGCGCAGGATGCGGCCTGTCACTTCTCTGTTGAGCCTGAAATCATTCCGGCTCAGAGCGATGCTGCCGCGCCGGCGGATCACCGCGAGGGAGATCAGCACGCTGAACGCCTGTGAGAGTGTGGTGCCGAGGGCCGCACCGGCAGGGCCGAGGCGCAGCGCGCCCATGAAGAGATAGTCGAGCGCAATGTTGACCGCACAGGCAACGGCGATGAAATACATCGGACTTTTGCTGTCGCCGAGGCCACGGAAGATGGAGCTGATGATATTATAGGCTGTGATGAACGGAATGCCGATAAAGCAGATCGTCAGGTATTCCGCCGTGCCGGCGACCGCCTCGGCAGGGGTGGACAAAATGACAATGATACCGTCCCGGCACAAAAGAAGAACGGCGGTCAGGATAACGGAGAGCGAGAGAAAGAGCGTGGCCGTGTTGCCGATGCAGGCGGAGGTGCGGGGACGGTCGTTTGCGCCGACAGCCTGCGCGATGTTGACCGTTGCACCCATGGCGAGGCCGACGATCATCACGGTGACCATGTGCATGAACTGCGAGCCGACCGACACGGCAGTGGTGCTGGATACTTCCTCAAACTGGCCGATGATGAAAAGATCGGCCATGCCGTAAAGCGTTTGCAGAAAGTAGGAGAGCAGATAGGGCAGAGAGAAACGCATGACGTTTTTCAACACACTGCCGGTTGTAAGGCTTCTTTCCATGGGTGGGGCATCCTCCTTGTCGTATTTGCAAGAATAGTAATAGAATAGTACGAAATAACCGCAGGATCACTGTAGAATTGGCAAAAAAGTTCTAAAAATAATGGATCGTAGCCGGAAATGAGAGAAAAAGCCATTCCCCGCATGCAGGGGAATGGCTTTTCGAAAAGCGGAAACTCAGATGCGCAGTGTCCAGCCGAAGGGATCGGGCTTTGTGCCCCACTGAATGCCGGTGAGCTCATCGTAGAGCTTCTGGGACATCTCGCCGATCTGATTGTGGTTGATCTCGTAGCGCTGATCGCCCCAGCCGAGCGCGCCGATGGGGGAGATGACGGCAGCCGTGCCGATGCACCACGCCTCCTCAAGTGCGCCGGTCTTGGCGGCCTCGAAAAGCTCGTCCACGCTCAGCAGGCGCTCCTCCACAGGAACGCCCCAGCTCTTGAGCAGCTCAATGGCGGATTTGCGGGTGACGCCGCGCAGAATGGAGCCGGTCAGGGCGGGAGTGACGACGGTGCCGTTGATCTTGAACATGACGTTCATGCCGCCGCCCTCTTCCACGTACTTGCGCTCCACACCATCGAGCCAGAGGACCTGCGAATAGCCCTTGGCCTCGGCACGCTCGCCGGCGCGGTTGGCCGCGCCGTAGTTGCCGCCGCACTTGGCCTCGCCCGTGCCGCCGCGCACCGCGCGCACATCCTCGGTCTCAACCATGATGGGAACGGGCTTGAGACCGTCAGAGAAGTAGCTGCCGGAGGGGGAGAGAATGATGACGAACGACGCCTCATGCACGCCGTGCAGAGCCAGCGTCGGGTCGGTGGAATACAGGAAGGGACGAATATAGAGCGACGTGCCGGGATCGTTCGGCACCCACTTCTGATCGACGCGGACAACTTCCTTGATGGCCTGAAGCGCGTCATCGGGATCGACCTGCGGCAGACCCAGACGCTCGCAGGAGCGATTCAGGCGGGCGACATTCTCCCACGGACGGAAGAGCTGCACTGCGCCGTCGGGACGGCGGTAGGCCTTCAGCCCCTCAAAGACCTCGGTGCCGTAGTGCAGAACGCTGGCAGCGGGGGAGAGGGAGATGGGGCCGTAGGGTACAATGCGCGCATCATGCCAGCCCTGGTCGGCGCTGTAGTCCATGATGAACATGTGATCGGTGAACACGGAGCCAAAGCCGAGCTTATCGGACGGCGGCAGTGTGCCGGGATGTGTATTTTCCACGTAAGTGATATTCATAAGAGAGAACTCCTTTCTTTTTTCTCAGATCTCCTTGAGATGCTCCATATTGTGGCGGATGCCTTCACAGCACTCGTGGAAGGTCGCTTTTTCCTCCGCCGTGAGCGGCAGCTCAACGACCTGTTCGACACCGTTCGCACCAATGACGCAGGGGACGCCGGCAAACAGGCCCTCTTCGCCGTACTCGCCACACAGCTCTGCGCTGGCGGGCATGATAACCTTTTCATCGTGGAGCACGATGTGCGCCATGCGGGCCGCCGTGGTGGCGATGCCGTACTCGGTGCAGAACTTGCCCGCGAAGGTTACCCAGCCGCCGCCGATGGACTCCTTTTGCAGTGCCGCGCGGTCAAAGCGGAAGCGCTCATCGGTCTTGGCCCACTCGTCGAGCGGCATGCCGTGGAAGCTGACACAGGACCAGGGGGCAAACTGCTGGTTGCCGTGCTCGCCCATCATATAGCAGGTGATGGACTTGTGGTCAACGCCGGTCTGGCGCGAGAGTGCACTGAGCAGGCGGGAGGTATCGAGCCCCGTGCCGGTGCCGAACACGCGCCCGCGGGGGAGACCGAGGTGCAGCGCCAGCTCGCGCGTGACGATGTCGCAGGGATTGGTGATGTTGATGAGCACGCCGTCAAAGCCGCTGGCCTTGATCTTTTCGGCATAGCCGCGCACAGCGGGAATGGTGAAGTCCATTTCGGTCA
>CAKTOJ010000025.1 GCA_934589665.1 uncultured Oscillospiraceae bacterium
GATCAGACCGCCGACCTCGGAGAGGTAGAGCACCTGCGTGACGGAGACGACCGCAACGATGAAGCGGGCCATCTCGCTGGTGCACTCGGCAATCAGAATCGCGGGCGTGAGCATATCGGTGAAGCCGACGATCATCGTGGAGGCGACCGCCTCGGCCTCAGGCACCTGCAGCAGCTGGAGCAGAGGACGGAACGGGATGCCGAGATACTGGAAGATCGGGGTGAAGTTGGCAAGGATCAGTGCGATGGTACCGATCGCCATAACAGAGGGCAGAACGCCGAACCACATGCTGCACGCATTTTTCAGGCCGCTGCGGAAGAATTCGCCGGCACCCTTGTGCTCCGCCACGCGCTTGAGCGCGAGGTCCATGCCATACTCGGTGGTGTTCTTGTAGCCCTCGGGCAGCGTGTCGGGCGCTGCCTTGCCGGGGATTAGATAGGTGTCGGGCTTATTGCGCAGAGGATAGAGATAGGGGCAGATGATCGCACAGATGATGCCGACGAGGCAGACGATCAGGTAGTAGATGCCAAACTTGTCGAGCATACCGACGGTGTCGAGCACGACGAGGGTGAAGGTGATGGAGACCGCTGAGAAGAGCGTTGCAATGATGCTCGCCTCCTTGGCGGAGTAATAGCCGCCCTCGTACTGGTTGCAGGTGAGCATGACGCCGAGGGTTCCGTCGCCGATCCAAGAGGTGATGCAGTCAACCGCCGCGCGACCGGGGACCTTGAAGAGAGGACGCATGACCTTTGTGAGCTTTGCGCCGACAAACTCCAGCAGGCCGAAGTCGAGCAGCAGCGGCAGCAGCAGCGCCGCGATGACAAAGATAATGACGAGCGTGGTGAGCAGGTCATACAGGATGAAGCCGCCCTGATCGCCGCCGGTGATCATGCTGATAAAGCCCGTGCCGTCGGCGTCCACGCCGAGATAGGTCAGCCACACGAAAATCGCGGCCAGCACGCGGACGACGACCCAGATGGGCTTGCAGGCGAAGCACTCGCTGAGGATGGGGCTGTCCATGATGAACTTGGGCTGGGCAAGCGCCACAAGGCACATGATCGCGGAAACGGTCAGAATGAGGACGCACAGCAACGGCAGGAAACCGCCAATGGCGCCCGCAATGATATCTGCGATGATCTTGACCACAACCGTCCAGTTGCCGTCCGCATTTTTGACGGGGATCATAAAGAGAATAACGCCAATGATCGAGGGAATGAGGAACATTGCTTTGAGTTTACCTTTGTTTTCCACTTTTCTCTCTCCTTTTCAAAATACTGACGCGTGATCCAAAAAGCAGGCTTCCTTCTCCCTATTTTTTGGTCATTCCGTCGTCTCTTACACTTTATATGATTTGAACGGTATCGCAAGTGCCAGTTGCACCTCGAATTTGTATGCCAGTCACAAATCAAATCGCGCTTACATCAGTTTTATTGTGCATATTGTTCTATTCAACTGGTTCTTTTTGGTCTTTTCACCTGTTTTTTTCGTTGATTCCGGCAGAATGTCCACGGCGGCGGATGTTTCTTTGTCCTTTTGGTAGAATCACCCGACCGTTTTCCTCATTCTTCGATGCAGACCACCTCAAGGAGCAGACGGTTGTCGCTCACAGGCTTTCCCTGCGCCTCGATCCGGTAGCGCAGATCCACCGTTCCGCCCTTCCCGTCCAGCTGCACGTCGAGCCGCTCAGTGAGGATATCAAGCGGTAAGGAGCCGAAGGCCAGCTCATATATTGTCGTGTGGCGCTCCCCCTCGGCAAAGACCATCTCAGCCCTCACAGCACCGCTGCGGCGGAGCGTGATGCGCTCCCCGCCGGCAAACATGCTCGTGTGCGCCGCCCCGGCCGCGTCCTCGTCGTAATGCAGCCGCCAGCCGCCGTCCTCGGGCGCAAGCGTCCCGCTGGTGCGCACCTCGCTGCGCTCGGCCTCCATGCCCGGGCAGCACTGCTCGCTAAGCATGCGGACTGATACTTTCCGTTCCATTCTCTCTCCCCCGTTCGTTGGTTCTTCTGCTGTCTTACCATCTGTTTTCTTTTCTATTTTACTATATTTTCCACAACGAGCACAAGCGTTTTTCCCTTCTCTTCCCTGTTTTTTCTATAGCATTTTATTGCAGAGTGTGCTATCATCATAAAAATACGAGATCTCTTTCCTTCAGGAGGCGTGAAATGAATATCGAATTAACGCAAAAGCAATTCCGCCGGCTTCTTGATCTGGTATACATCGGCAACTGGGTGCTCAACTCCACGCGCGGCAACGACCGCATCAGCGAATATGACGAGGTAGAGAGCGCCGTGTTTTCCAACTGCGTCAGTCATGGCATGGTGCCGCTCGTCGAGGTCTATCAGGGGGAGCTGATCCCCTCGCGCGCCTTTGCCGACGGCGGCATCCACGAGGCCATTCTGGCCTACGAGGACACGATGTTCTTCGAGATCCTCGCCCAGGAGCTCGCGCTGCGTGACATGGACTCCGACGCGCCAACGCCCGAGAATTACGACGAGCTGCGCGAGCGCATGGATGTGTACTTAGGTGAGTTCGAGCAGCACGGCACCGATAACATTACCGTGGAAATGTAAGCGTCCGGCGGACGTATCCCATTTATAGTGGAACAAACGCAGAACAAAAGAGGAAGGGATTCGAAAAATCCCTTCCTCTTCTTTTTTAATCCGTCCTTGTGATGTCATGCACCCATTTCCCGCTGTGGACACGCCAGAGCCCCAGCGGCATCTTGACCACATGCTCGATCATCACGCAGGGGCAGAACCACTCATTCGGCACCCGCAGCACCAGCCCCAGCAGGCACATGGTCGGCAGCGTGAAGCACCAGAGCGGGATATTGTCCAGCACAAGCGAGGCCCGCACATCCCCGCCGCCGCGCAGCACGCCGATGATCATGGTAGAGGTATAGCCGTGGAGCGGCATGGAAACGGCGTAGGAGATCACCATGATGGTACACAGCCGCGCCGATGCCGCGGTGAGCTTAAAGAGCGGCAGGACGTAGGGCCGCAGCACCGTGAGGAAGAGCACAAACTCCACCGCACCGAGCGCCGTGCCAAAGCAGAAGGCCGTAAAGCACAGCGCCCGGCCGATGTCGAATACGCCGTCCCGGTTGCCGGTGCCGATCTCCTTGCCGATAATAACGGCAACCGCGTTTGCCACGCCGAATATGCCGGCGGTGGTAAGCTTGTCGATGTTGCCGGCCACCGTGTAGGCGGCGATAAGCTCGCCGCTCGAGGCCATGTGACCCATGATGACGGTCATCATCGAGTAGCCCACGCCCCAGATCGTTTCATTCGCCAGCACCGGCGCGCTGTAGCGCAGGAATCGGCGGAACATCGCCACGCCCGGGTGCAGGATGGCATTCCATTGCAGCGGCACCGTCCGGCAGCGAAAGGCATAGCCGAAGGCGAGCGCGAACTCAACCGCGCGCGAGAGCAGCGTTGCCGCCGCCGCGCCGGTCACGCCGAGCGCGGGCAGACCGAGTTTGCCGAAGATGAGCACGTAGTTGCCGACAGTATTGCACAGCATCGACGCGCCGAACACCAGCATACCGAAGCGCGGATTTTCGATGCTGCGCTGCATGCCGATATAGATGGACGAGAGAGAGTTTAAAATGTAGGAAAAGCCGACGATGCGGATATACGGCGTGCCGATCTCGACGAGGGTAAGATTATCCGTCACCAGCAGCAGCACGCCGCGCGGCGCACAGGCCATGATGAGGGCAAATACCGTCGAGACGCTTCCGGCGATGAAAAAGCCGATGCCCATGACGCGGTTGATACTCTCGCGGTCGCCGCGCCCCCAGTATTGACTGATGAGCACGCTCGAGCCGCTCTGCAGACCGAATACGACGAGCTGAACAATAAAGATCGGCACATTCGCCACCGTGACGGCGGACATCTGCTCGCTGCCGAGCAGACCGACCATAAAGGTGTCGAGGAAGCCGAGCGAGGTGGTGATGAGATTCTGCACGATGATCGGCAGAGCCAGCAGAAAAAGCCGTTTATAAAAGCCCTTGGGCTGATGGAGATAGGAAAGCATGAGTGACCTCGAAAAAATGACGGTACGTCAGATTACAGCATGGGAAAGCGCGTTTCCTTGTGGGTCCGGAGGGCGGAGGCCAGCGCGTCGATGTCCTCCCTTGTCGTTTCAGGCGCGAAGCTCACGCGCAGAACGCCGGCGGCGGTTTTTTTATCCAGCTTCATCGCGGCGTAAACATGGCTGAGTTTGCCGCGATGGCAGGCCGAGCCGGCGGAAATGCAGATGCCCTGCGCACCGAGATCGTTGACGACATTTGCGCTCGGATAGCCGACGAGCGAGACGGCGAGGATGTGCGGCGCGCTGCCGTCTCCGATGCGCACCACGCCGTCGATGGCAAGAAGCTTTTCGAGCGCGTACTGTTTGATCCGCGCCATGTGGGCGAGCTTTCCCTCATAATGCTCCAGCCGCAGCTCGACGGCTTTGGCAAAGCCCGCAATCTGGGCGGTGGCCTCCGTGCCGGAGCGCAGGCCGCGCTCCTGCCCGCCGCCGGCGAGCAGCGGTCTCACCGCGCGGCAGCGCGGGCCGATATAGAGCGCGCCGACGCCTTTGGACGCGTTGAGCTTATGTCCGCTGACAGAGATGAGGTCTGCGCCCAGCGTGTCCGCGCGGAACGGGACCTTCAAAAGCGCCTGCACCGCGTCGGTGTGGAGCAATGCTTTGGAGCCGCGTGCGCGGAGCATCTGCGCGGTCTCGGCGACGGGAAAAACGCAGCCGGTCTCGTTGTTTACAAGCATCATGGACACGAGCGCCGTGTCCTCGCGCAGCGCATCCGCGACCTGCTGCGCGGTGATATTTCCGTTCTTGTCGGGTATGAGATAGGTGACGGAGTATCCCTCCTGCTCAAGCTGGCGGCACGGCTCAAGCACCGCGCTGTGCTCGACGGCGGTGGTGATGATATGCCGCCCCGCATGGCGGTTCTGGTGCGCGGCGAGGCGGATGGCCCAGTTGTCGCTCTCCGTGCCGCAGGAGGTGAAATAAAGCTCCTCATTCTTGCAGCCAAGCGCGGCGGCAATGACCGCACGGTCGGCCTCCAGCCGCTTTTTCGCGGCCGTACCGTAAGGGTACTGCGAGCTGGGGTTGCCGCTGCCGTTGAGCAGCACATCGTACATGGTATCCGCCACCTCGCGCGCAACGGGCGTGGTGGCGGCGTGATCGAGATAGATCATAGCAAAGCGATTCCTTTCTTTGCACTTGCAATCAAATGCAAAACATTATATATTATACGCAGAAAACCACGAAAAGCAAGGAGAAAGCATGAAAATCGCCATTTACACCCTTGGCTGCAAGGTGAATCAATATGAAACGCAGGCCATGGAGCAGGAGCTGGCTGCGCGCGGACATGAGCTGGTGGACTTTGAGTCCCCCGCCGACGCGTACATCATCAACACCTGTTCGGTCACGGCGGTGAGCGACAAAAAATCGCGTCAGATGATCCGGCGCGCGAAGAAAAACAATCCCGCCGCAGTGGTCGCCGCCTGCGGCTGCTACGTGCAGACGCATGAGGAGGAGGCAAAGGGGCTCGGCATCGACCTTCTCATGGGGACGAACGACCGCGCGAAATTTCTCGGCCTGCTCGAAAAGGCCGCCGAAACGCATCAGGCAGTCGCGGACATCGACGACGCGCTGCGCCGCCGCGCTTTCGAGGTACTGCCCGCCGGCGGCATGACCAGCCGCACGCGCGCGATGCTCAAGGTCGAGGACGGCTGTGTGAATTTCTGCACCTACTGCATCATTCCCTATGCGCGCGGGCCGGTGCGCTCGCTGCCGATGGACAAGGCGGCGGAGCAGGTGCGCACACTGCGTGCACAGGGCTACCGCGAGATCGTTGTCACCGGCATCGAGATCTCTTCCTATGGTCATGACTTCAAGGATGGAACAAGCCTTATCGATCTGCTGGATCTCATTACCCGCGAGGGCGGGGACATGCGCATCCGGCTCGGCTCGCTCGAGCCGCGCACCGTGACGCGGGACTTCTGCGAGCGCGCGGCGAAGCTCCCCTCCCTCTGCCCGCACTTCCATCTCTCCATGCAGTCCGGCTGCGACGCGACGCTGAAAAGAATGAACCGCAAATATGACACCGCGCGCTATTATGAGTCTGTGACGCTGCTGCGTGAGTATTTCGATGACCCCGCCATCACGACCGACCTCATCACCGGCTTTCCGGAGGAGACGGAGGAGGAGTTCTCCCGGACGCTCGCCTTCATTGAAAAGTGCGGCTTCGCCGCTATGCACATTTTCCCCTATTCCGTCCGTCCCGGCACGAAGGCCGCGGCGATGGCGCAGGTAGACATGAGCGTGCGCGAGGAGCGCGCCGCGCGCGCCGCCGCGGCCGCGGAACAAATGCACCAGACGTACCTCACCCGCTGTGTCGGAAAGGTATTTCCCGTCCTCTTTGAGCAGGACCGGGGCGCGGGCAGCGTCGGTCACGCCCCGAACTACATGCCCGTGACCGTGAATGTGAAAGGATTACATAACACTGTTCAGGCCGTGCGCGTCACTTCCGTGGACGGCGACGGCCTGCGCGGAGAGATCGAGGAAAAGGCATGAAGAGTCACTTTTTTGCCTACATCGCACGCATGCGCTACATCACGCGCTGGGCGCTCATGCGCAACACATTTTCCGAAAATATTCAGGAGCACAGCCATATGGTCGCGGTGCTCGCGCACGCGCTCGCGGTGATCCGCAACCGCGTGTACGGCGGAAGCATCGACGCGGGACAGGTCGCGCTCGCCGCGCTCTACCACGACGCGAGCGAGATCATCACCGGCGACATGCCCACCCCCATCAAATATTACGCGCCCGAGATCCGCGACGCCTACAAAAAGGTCGAGGCCGTCGCCTGCGGCAGACTGCTTTCCATGCTGCCGGACGAGCTCAAGCCGGACTATCAGGAGGTGCTCGCCTGCACCGATTTGGAAATTTTGACGCTCGTCAAGGCTGCGGACAAGCTCTCGGCGTACATCAAATGCGTGGAAGAGCTCAAGGCCGGCAACGCGGAGTTCCGCCGCGCCGCCGAGCAGACGCGCGCCGCGCTCGACGCGATGGCTCTGCCCGAGCTGGACTATTTTATGGAGCACTGCATGGAAAGCTTTTCCATGACGCTCGACGAACTGGAGTAATGCATACGGTGGGAGAACGGCGGAATGTCGTGCTCCCTCCTGCTGTAAAATGTAAAAAAACGATTGACTTTTCCCCTCGGAAAGCATACACTGTCTTTGTCAAAAGAACAAAACGATCACATTTTGTATATGTATGGAGGACAAAGCAATGCGCATGATGGACGCGATCGTCAAGCCCGCGGCAGCTCCCGGTCTGGAGCTGCGTCAGGTCCCTGTTCCCGTTCCCGGCCCCGGCGAGGTTCTCATCAAAATCCACAAAACCGCTATCTGCGGCACGGACGTGCATATCTACGACTGGAACGAGTGGTCCGCCCAGCATGTCAAGCCGCCCATGGTCATCGGTCACGAGTACGTCGGCGAGATCGCCGAGCTCGGCGCGGGCGTGACCGGCCTTACGGTCGGCCAGCGCGTTTCCGGCGAGGGCCACATCACCTGCGGCCACTGCCGCAACTGCCACACGGGCAATATCCAGTGGTGCAAGAACACCACAAGCGTCGGCGTGGACCGCGACGGCGCGTTCGCCGAATATGTCTGCATCCCCGCACGCAATGTCATCCTCATTGACCCCTCGCTTGACGAGGACGTGGTCGCTATGTTCGACGCGGTCGGCAATGCAACGCACACGGCACTGATGTTCAACCTTGTCGGCGAGGATGTGCTCATCACCGGCGCAGGCCCTGTCGGAATCCTCGCCATCGCCATCGCCAAATACGCAGGTGCGCGCCGTGTGGTCGTCACTGACCTCAACGATTACCGGCTGGGGCTTGCCAAAAAAATGGGCGCGGACGCGGCCATCAACTCCGCCAAGCAGGATCTGACCGCCGCCATGAAAGAGCAGGGGCTTGTCGAGGGCTTCGACGTCGGTTTTGAGATGTCCGGCTCCGGCGCGGCGCTGCGCCAGATGATCGGCGTGATGCGCAACGGCGGCAAAATCAGTCTCCTCGGCCTCGGCAACGGCCCCGTGCAGCTGGACATGAACGAGGTCATCGGCAAGGGCCTGACGCTTCAGGGCATCTACGGACGCAAGATGGATAACTGGCATCAGATGAGCTATATGGTCCAGGGCGGTCTGGACCTCACCCCCGCCATCACCCACCGCTTCCACTACACAGAGTTTGAAAAGGGCTTTGAGGCCATGCACAGCGGCATGAGCGGCAAGGTCATTCTCGACTGGACGAAGAAATAAGGAGGAACGCGCCATGAAGTCAGCCTACGAAAGCTACCGCGCCGAGCTCGCCGCCATCCGCGAGGCGGGCACCTACAAGGACGAACGCATCATCACAACGCCCCAGAAAAGCCGCATCGACACCACCGCCGCACACGGCGTGGTGAACATGTGCGCAAACAACTACCTCGGTCTCTCCAACCATCCGCGCCTGATCGCCGCGGCAAAGAAGAGCTATGACGAGTGGGGCTTCGGCCTTTCCTCCGTGCGCTTTATCTGCGGCACGCAGGAGATCCACAAGACGCTCGAGCGCAAGATTGCCGACTTTGTCGGCATGGAGGACGCGATCCTCTACTCCTCCTGCTTCGATGCCAACGGCGGATTGTTTGAAACGCTGCTCGGTGCGGACGACGCGGTCATTTCCGACGAGCTCAACCACGCGAGCATCATCGACGGTGTGCGTCTGTGCAAGGCGCACCGCTACCGCTATCACAACAGCGACATGGATGACCTGCGCGCCCAGCTTACAAGCGCACGTGAGGCGGGCTGCCAAAAGATCATCATTGCCACTGACGGCGTTTTCTCCATGGACGGCTATATCGCCAACCTCCGCGGCATCTGTGACCTTGCGGAGGAGTTTGACGCACTGGTGATGGTCGACGACAGTCACGCCGTCGGCTTCATGGGCGAGCACGGGCGCGGCACGCCTGAGTTCTGCGGCGTGATGGGCCGCGTGGACATCCTCACAGGCACATTCGGTAAGGCCATGGGCGGCGCCTCCGGCGGCTACACCGCCGCAAAGCGCGAGATTGTCGATCTTCTGCGCCAGCGCAGCCGTCCCTACCTTTTCTCCAACTCCCTTGCCCCTGCCATCTGCGCGGCGACGATCGAGACGATCAACATGCTCACCGAGTCCACCGCCCTGCGCGACAAGGTGCACGAAAATGCGCGCTACTTCCGCACTGAAATGGAAAAGCTCGGCTTTGACCTGCTCCCCGGCGAGCATCCCATCGTACCCGTCATGCTCTACGATCCCAAGGTGGCCAATGAGTTCGCGCGCCGGATGCTGGAAAAGGGCGTGTATGTCGTCGGCTTCTGCTATCCGGTCGTCCCCAAGGGACGCGACCGCGTGCGCACGCAGATTTCCGCCGGTCACACGAAGGAGGATCTCGACTTCGCCGTGAAATGCTTCGGCGAGGTCAAGCAGGAAATGGGGCTGTAAGGAGGGCGCAAAGATGCTCAAGATCCGCACGCTCTACCTCGTCCTGCCGCTGACGATCCTGATGGCCGTCGGCTGCTACGTCAAGGGCTGGACCGCCGGGATCGCCCTTTGGGGCCTGCTGGCACTCATCTGCGCGGTGCACATCCTCCGCGAGAAAAAGCAGAAATAAATGAACAAAGGGGCGATCCCGGCGAAAGGGATCGTCCCTTTGCAGCCTTTTCCATTCCGGTCCTGAATGGCCGGCTTTCATTCCGTAAATCCTATACCGGACGGCACCAGCGCCAGCCGTTTCCTCACGGACGTTATCAAAAGGAGGTCTTTCCATGTGTACCGCAGCAACATACCACACCAGAGATTTTTACTTTGGGCGCAATCTCGACTATGAATTTCCTTACGGTGAGTGCGTGGCCATCGCGCCGCGCAATTTCCCGTTCCCCATGCGTGAGACGGCTGATTTGACACAGCATTACGCCATCATCGGCATGGCGCATGTACAGGACGGCTATCCGCTCTATTACGACGCAATGAACGAAAAGGGGCTGTGCATCGCAGGGCTGAACTTCGTCGGCAACGCCGTGTACCGCAAGAGCGACCCTGCAAGTGAAAATCTCGCCCAGTTCGAACTGATCCCCGCACTGCTTGGCCGCTGCGCCTCGGTCGCCGAGGCCCGCACAATGCTCACGCGCGTGAATCTGACCGATACGCCTTTTTCCGACGGCCTGCCCCTCGCCCAGCTTCACTGGCTCATCGCCGACCGATCCGAGTGCGTCGTGCTGGAATCCGTCGCTGACGGCATCCACATCTATGATAACCCCGCCGGCGTGCTGACAAACAATCCACCCTTCCCCGCCCAGCTCTTCGCACTCAACAACTACGCGCATGTTTCACCCAAGCCGCCGGTCAACCGTTTTGCCCCCGCTTTGCCGCTTGCGGTCTACAGCCGCGGCATGGGCGGTTTGGGCCTGCCGGGCGACCTTTCCTCGCAGTCGCGCTTCGTGCGCGCAGCATTCACGCGGCTCAATTCCTGCTCCGGCGAAAGCGAGAGTGAAAGCGTCAGTCAGTTCTTCCACATTCTCACCTCCGTTGAACAGCAGCGCGGCTGCTGCGAGCTGGAGAACGGCAAATTCGAGCTCACGCTCTATTCCAGCTGCTGCAACGCCGACCGCGGCATCTATTATTATACCACCTATGAAAACAGCCAGATCACCGGCGTTGATCTGCACCGTGAAAACCTCGACGGCACGGCGCTGGTAAGCTATCCGCTCATAGAGGGCCAGCAGATCCGCTGGACGAACTGATAAAAAGAGGAGCACAGCGATGCTGTGCTCCTCTTTTCACGATTCCATATGCTTGCCGAGAAAGGACGCTATGGTCTGGGCAAGCTTATACTCCGTCTCGCCCACGCGGCTCTCCCCCTCGCTCTCCACAAACAGCACCAGCCCCAGCGCGTCGCCCTCGGAGATGATCGGCGCGGCAATGCTTGCGCAATAGCGGTCAAGCGTGTCAGTGACGTATACGCTCCGCTCCTTCTCCCCGGCACGGTAGATAGCGCGGTCCTCCATGATGCTCTCAAGCTGCTGGCTGATGCGCTTGCCGATCAGGTCGCGCCGCGCGCCGCCGGCGGCGGCGATGATGCTGTCGCGGTCAGTCACGGCAACAGAGAGTCCCGTGGTCTTACTCAGCGTCTCGCAGATCTGCGCGGCGAACTCGTCCACGCCGCCCATGAGGGAATATTTTTTGAAAATGACCTCGCCTTCCTTGCTCGTGTAGATCTCCAGCGGGTCGCCGTTATTGATGACATTGACATGGAAAACCTTGTCCTCACGGTTTTTGGAGGACTGGATCAGCACTTTTTCGATATTTTCCGTGCCGGAGTCAAAATTTGCGGCATCCTCCGTTTCTGAGGGAAGCGTTCCGCTCTTGAGAATGGAGTCGATGTCCGCCTTGAGTTGAATTTCGATATGATTCTCGTAGACCCTGATTCGTTGAATCATCAGTTCTAGATCGCTACGCTCCAGTTTGGGTTTGCGGAGAATGTCGTCAAACACATCCATAGCGGTCTTGGCGGCACGGTTTACCTGAATAATGGTGTTGCGCTTATCTTCCGTCATGGCAATCTGGTGGTTTAAGCCCTCTATGTGGTGCAGGAGATCGGTTTCCAACTCGTCGTAGGTCTCCTCCAGCGTTTCCTCGTTTTCCGGATGTTTCATGATGTCCCGGATGCGCTGACGCTTGGTAGCTTTCAGTTCCTCTTGCAAATCAGCAAGGATTTCAGCTAGATGCTCGGCGGAGCGTTCTGTTTCTTCAATATCCTCGTTCTCTCTGGTAAGGTCTGCGTTGAGTCGGGTGAGCATTTCAGCGGAGTTGTCCTTCACTTTTTTGACATAGGCTTTTACCACCTCGTCCAGCTTATCCACTCGGATGTGATGGCTGGTGCAGGCCTTCAGACCCCGCTTGTGGTACTCGCCACAGCGGTAGGCATCCTTGAGATCGGGGCGGCTCATGGCGAACATGGGGCTGCCGCAGTCACCGCAGAACAGAAAGCCGGAATAGGCGTTATCATTGATCCTTACACCCCGGTAGCAGGTTGTGGTGCGCTTTTCCCTCAGAGCGCGGGCAGTAGCGAAGGTGCGGTAGTCAATAATGGCCTGATGATGGTTTTCGAACACCAGATGGTCACTTTCATCCAGCTTGACCTCTGCACCGTTAATCTTCTTGCGGGTGTACTTGCCCTGTCGCAGAGTGCCGATATAAAAATCGTTATCCAAAATCCCCTGCACGGTGACGATGGCCCATACGGGCTTGACAGTACGCTTGTACTCCACGCCTTCTTTCTCTTTGCGCTCCCGCTCCGCCATGCGAGGCGTGGGAATGCCTTGGTCGGTGAGATAGTTGGCGATTTTCTTGTAGCCCCAGCCATCATTGTAGAGAGCGAAAACTTTTCGAACAATGTCCGCCTCAGTAGGGACGATCTCGAACTGCTGCGCCTTGTTGACGATGTAACCGTAGGGGGCGGCGCAAATCCACTTACCGTCGGTCTGGCGGCGCTTGATGACAGATCTAACCTTTTTGCTGGTGTCGGTGACAGGCATTTCGTTGATAAGGAACTGAAACTGAATTTTCAGCCAGTCATCATCGTTGGGAAAGTCAATGCCGTCACCGATGGAGATGATACGGATGCCTGCGTCCCGCAGGTCTTCCAGTTCCACAAGTCCACGGCTGTTGCGGCGGGAGAATCGGGAGAAGTCCTTGACGATAAGAATGTCATATTTGTGCGCCATCAGCTCCCGACGCATGGCCTGGTAGTTTTCCCGCTGCTCAAAGGTGTAGCCGGAACGGTCACGATCCTCATAGAAAGTCAGGCTGGAATCGGGAAAGCGCTGATGCACGAGGTCCGCGATAATGGCTTTCTGGTTTTCAATGGAGGTGTTGTCGCGGTCCAGCTCCTCATCCACGGAGATACGGCAGTAGCCCGCAATGTCAAAGCGTTCGATCAATGCACAGCACCACCTTTCAGATATTTCGCCATCTCCCGGTCAAACTCAGAGATATACTCGGCATCCTGCTTTTTGCGGAACTCATCGTAAATCACACCGACCTTCTTCACGGCGGCATCCCGTGAGATATGTCCTTTGCCCTCCAGCACTTGGCGGCGGTTGTTGGTCAGGAAGCGGTCTGTTTCGTTCAGCCAGTCCTGCATGGACATGAGTTGTTCGTCCTCTGCCATCAGCTCAGCATAGTCGATGAACATGGCCACCAGTCGATTCAGGCGGGATAGTTCCTTTTCGTTCAGGTAGTTCTTTGCCACTAGTGTGTCACTTTTCAGAATTTTTCCATCCGGTGCGCCTTTCCATGTGGTCAGACCCATGGTGGGGCTATCCAACGTGGCCCGCTCCGAAATCAGCTCGGCGGCTGTCTTGCCAGTAACGGCGTAGTGCAGCTTGTTCTGCACAAAGGCATAGAAGTTTTTCGTGGTCTCACTGTTTTTATCGTAATCATAGCTGCACTGTTCGAACACATCCGCAATTTTCTGATAGGCTCGGCGTTCACTAGCGCGGATTTCCCGAATGCGTTCCAGTAGTTCGTCAAAGTAATCTTTGCCAAAGGGACGACCGTTTTTCATTAGCTCGTCGTTAAGAACAAAGCCCTTCTGAATGTACTCTTTCAGCGTCTTCGTTGCCCACTGACGAAACCGGGTAGCCTTTTTTGAGTTGACGCGGTAGCCTACGGCGATGATAGCATCGAGATTGTAGTGGTCGATGTTGCGCCGTACCTCTCGGCTGCCCTCTTTGCGAACTACTAAGAATTTCTTAGTGGTTGCGTCAGGTAGTAGCTCTTCCTCAGCATATATATTTTTCAGATGCTGGACAATGTTCTCTGAAGTACAAGCAAACAGATCTGCCATGCCATTCTGACTAAGCCAGAAATTTTCCTCTGCGAAGATAACGCTGACATATTCTTTATCGTTATCATTACTGTAAATCAAAATTTCGCTATGATTGGCAATTTCGTTTCCCATTTGTATGATCCCTCGTATTTTCTGCTTATTGTGGTAACTGTGAGATACGGCGAATGGCTCCTTGATTCTCGTCAAAGCTCCGTGGCTGTTTGATCTATATAATATCTGTCGATGGAAACGTCAAACCGACATGGTCGGGCTCACTCCCAAACTGCTCATATTGTTGTGAAGAATTTTCCTTCGCCTTTGGTGTTCTTATACTGCCTTGTATTTATGGCCAACTATGGGGTTAGCAGTTTTTTAGTAAAGGGTATTTCGTGCCATATACACATACTTGATTTCGAGAGGGTGCTTTCCTCAAAATCCAGCCGTCCAATGGACATTGTAGTCATCTTTTACTTTACTATCTTTAGATAATATTGTAACATGACTTTTGGTTTTTTTCAAGAGAAAACGGGTGGAAGGGATTGATCCCTTCCACCCGTTTAGCGTTCTATGCCCACCGCTTGCTGTCTTCTCGCCTGTTGCACAGTCTCTTCCGCGTTGCGGCGACGGTTATAAGACAGCAGTTCCCGAGTACTGTTATAAAGATCATCTTTGCCAGACACGAACACTGCAATCAAGTATTTCCGCGATTTGTACGAGTTGTATATGTTCTTCAGCTTATCTTGCATTCTGGGGTCTGATTTTTCAGAATTTGACAGCCAGATTTCTAACATTTTGATATCCTGTCGGACATTTACTTCCACGCCGCACACGCTCCTTTCCATTTAGTGTCTGCATAGGAGAGGCTTGCTATGCATTTACTGCAACAATAAATGCAATAAATGCATTTTAGTCGGTAGCACGCGGATTTGGGACTATGCGCATATCCGGGGGACGACCATAACCGCTGTAGGGCGGCGAATATGTCCTGATGTAGCCATGGCTTTCTAACAATTCGAGGGCTGAATAAAGTTCATCTACTTTTTTAAAGTACTTTCCGCGGCATACTTGGAATAGATCAGAGCGCTTGACCTCGACAGGACCAAACTGAACAAGCTTGCTCCATACAAACAATGCTTTTGTGATGGATGGGTCGCCATCCATTGTGGCATATGCATATGCGGCGTGAGCTAAGTAGTATCGGCCAATCTCAATGGCACGCTGCATTGTCCGAGAGGTGCAAGGTGCATGGTACAGGGCGTTCTGTAGACAACATCTGAGCGATTGCTGAGGTGTATTTTTCTTGGACTTCGGTGGGGATGCCAGGCGCAAGGAACGTGCGGTGGCCAATGTTAGAAGGCGGCAAGGAGAAAAGGAATCGCGCTACTAGACCTCTACCGGTCATTGTTGTATTGTCCATGATTTCACTGAGAACGGATGGCTGTACAGCCAAAATAGCCGAAAGTGTAGGCTGTGGAATGTACGCGGGTTCACGGCCTATTCGGTCCACCCGTATGGGGTCGCCGCAGTGTCCCTTCAGCCATATATCAATATTAGGCTTGCGCGAGTAGCACCCTGCCAAGATGTCGAAGATTCCACCTTCAGCCGATATCACCGTTAGCTTGCCACAATTTTCTGACAGTAACCGAGCGAGGGCTTCCGGAGTACAGTCATCTGCGGTTAAACGTGGCTGCTGTTCTTGTACACCTTCGACAGAACCTGAATTGCCATGCGAATGAGCATAATTCATCCGCTGCTCAAATTCGTGTAATGGCGAAGCCATTAGGTGCATTACCGAAGACTTGCGCTCGCCGGGTTTTGCAACTACCGCAACATACAGGTTGACGGGTTCCGTGTAACCAGAGGGGGCGGCAACAATATACTTGCCTTGCTGGCATGTGGCCAAGATGCCGAGACCAAATGTCGCTGCCATATCGGGTGCTGTCTGCGTATGCGCTGCTACAGATAGGACCATATCGTGGAGTTCGGGAGACAAGGCGTTGACTGGAAATGGCGGCAATGTACTGCGTGCCACATTCAGGTTGCGGAAGGGCACGAAGCCATTAGCAATCGCGCTATGTTCAATTGTCAAGGTTCACACCCCCTTTTATCGCGCGGGATGCGCAGGGTGGCGGGACCGAGCTAGAAATGCATCGAGATCGGCCCGATCGAATCTTACACGGCCCCCAGGCCTTGCCTGGTAATAGGCGATTGCGCGGTTGTGGCACAGACCGTCCAGCGTGGAGGCGGAGATGCCAAGGTACTTGGCCGCGTCGGAGCGAGACAACATCATGATTTCACATCCTTTTTCTTGCCTTTTGCTGTTTTTGTGCTATACTCATGTACAAGTAATCTCCACAAAGTTCGCATTTCTGGCAACATATATGTATATTAAGTATATAAAAACTACACTTCATATACATACTACTGCTGCGTGTGTAACATGTCAACACCGAATCTTGCAATTTGTGCAAAGTTGTGTGAATTTGTATGAAGCTCTAACAGTATGTTAGGGCAGGATGGATTCGAATGTTAAACTATGTGGTAGGGTGTTCAATTAATGAGAGGATGTGAATCTGATAATGAAGAAAGCTGTAGATAAGAATACGGTTGGATACCGAATTCGTATGGCGCGGGTTGGCTTAAATTTGACACAAAAGCAACTCGCCAACGAAGTTAATATTGTTCCGACATACTTGACCGCAGTTGAGCGGGGAAGCAAAAACGCA
The DNA here is from genome assembly GCA_934589665.1 of uncultured Oscillospiraceae bacterium. Lineage (GTDB taxonomy): Bacteria > Bacillota > Clostridia > Oscillospirales > Oscillospiraceae > Hominicoprocola. The sequence goes on from CAKTOJ010000025.1 coordinate 16,657, forward strand.
TCAGAAGACTTGATTGAGAGAATTGCGGATGCTACGCATACGACAAAGGAATGGCTCTTGGGGACCAGTGGAAGTCAAACAACATATCCCGAACCCAATATTGCTATGCCACAAACCAAAGACAATACCGCTAGCGTGGGATATCTGGCGGAGATGATTAGCGATGCGTGTGCAAGGAAGGGATGGACATTTCACCCTCCGAAGGATGTTTCGTTATTTCCCAAAACAGATTGGCAGCCTGATTTCTGGCTTTACTCAGAAGATGCGGATAGCCCTATTCGGCGCTGGGCCTTTGATCTGAGCCTTAGCTTATACAAGCAGCCAGACCTTTTTGGGGATGGTACGCTTTCCCCGCGCGTCGCCTATCTCAATTTTCTATCCAATTTGGTCTTTGGAAATCCAGCAATTCGGAATACAACAAAATATACATATGTCGTACCTTCTATTGAGATATTTGACAGCTTATGCAAGCCGCCGGTCATCAATCTCGGGAATGCCTCTATCATGTTGATTGACATCTCCCGAAAAACGGTGGTCCAGGAGTTCACTCTATGTGCTACCGAGCGATGCGCGGATTTTTTAGAAAATCAGCTGCATTTTTAATCTCAAAATGGGCTCCCGTGCGAATAAGTCTTGTCAGTAGGATTTGCTTTGATTTCTGAGATGTTAAAGCAAGCGACAAAACTCATATTGTATAGCCAAAGGAAGGCTCGGAATTTCGAGCCTTCCTTGCTCATTTACTGGACGCGCTCTCGCGGTAGCTTCGGAACTATTTCTCCGCGATGAGCTCGTTGACGGTCGTACCGAACAGCACGCTCAATGCGTAAAAGTTTTCAATGTTCGGCAGCGCCCGTCCCGCCTGCCAATGGTACACGGACTGGGGACACGCCAGGTTCAGATACCGCTGCACATCCAGGACCGTGTAGCCCTTCTCGATCCGGCGGCGGAGGATGTTCTCCCCCGTCGCCCGCGGGTCGATCACAGGATACGGTCTCATGCGCCGATGCCCTCCTGCAGCCAGGTCCGCAGCGTGATGTGGTACGGCTTGCCCGTGGGGTCGCACCAGCCGTTCATCTGGTGTGCCAACCTGACGACCTCCCGCGGGTGCTTGCACGCGATCAGCACGCCCTCGCGCACCGGCACGCCGTCCATCGCGCAGCCGTCCAGATATAAGCGGAGCTGATAGAGATCGAGCGCGGAGGCCGCCTCATCCTTAGCCTCATACACGGTCGTGCCGTCGGCGCGGCCGACGAGCAGGTCGATCCGGCTCTTGAGGTCGATGCAGCGGTAGGTGCGGACCTCGCGCGACACGCGCAGGACGTCCGGCTCGGCGCGCAGCTTCGCCGCGAGCTGTTCGACAAGTCTCTTTTCCGGCTCGTGGCGGGGCGGCTTGGGCGGCTCCACGTTCGCGCGCAGGAAGGCATAGAGCGCTTGCGTGCGTGGATCGGCCTCCACAAAGGCGTTCTTCGTCGTCTCCGTGGGCGGCAGCGCCGCGCCGTCGCCGCTGAGAAGGTCAACCTGCGTGAGGAAGCGGTTGCCGCTCGGGTGTGTGGCCTTGCCGTAGATCGCGCCGAGCAGACCGTGCGTGACCGCGCGTCCGTTCAGACGGATCTCGAAGCCGCTCGACACCATGTTGCCCTTGTAGTAGACGGTGTTCCTCTTGCTCTTGATGATAAGCCCGTAGCGGCAGTGGACGGTGACGGGGCCGTTCCCAAGGTCGAGCGCCGTCTCCGGCAGCTCGACGGCGTCGCCGTTCCACTCCGGCTCGAGCGCGTCGAGGGAGAGCAGCTGCTCGTGTCCGTTCTGTTCGCAGCGGAGGATGCTCAGAATAAGCCTTCCGCTTGCAAGCAGCGGCGCATAGGTGTAGCGCAGCTCCTCCGCAAGATAGTCCACGAGCTGGTAGAAGTCTGCCGGCGTGCGCCGGTTCGCCGGCTTGAGCTGCGCGAACCGCGACATGGGACAGCGCAGACGCACGATTGTGCCGGTGACCCACGGAATGTCGCCGCTGCCGGCGTAGATGCGCTCGGTCATGTGCGCGTTGACTGCGGCGTAGGGCGCGGAAACGCAGCTGTAGCGGTCCGCCGCGGCATCATCGGCGGTGCGCGTTTCGATGCTCCAGTCCTCCGCGCCGCCGCACAGGTGCGAGAGCGCGGGCTTCAGCCCGCAGCCGTGCTCGTTGTAGGGCGTCTGCGCGATGGAGCGGTCGGAGATGGTCAGCGCCGCGCCGAGATCGGCGATGCCGCTGCCGCTGTCGGTGACAGAAAGCTCGACGAGCTCGCCGCGGTCCGTCACGCGCAGGAACACCTCGCCGACCTCGTCGCCGTTCGCCGCAATAGACGAGAGCGAATCGTCGATGAACTCGCAGACCGCCTGCACGGGAGAGGTGTAGTGTCCACCGAGGGCGCGGAAGAGGGCGGAGCTGTCGGGGGCGTTGTCAAGCACGGCGGAGCCGATGCAGTTCGGGTTGGTCATAGTAGGCATAGTCAGAATATCCTTTCGTATTTTGAGTGGTTTGCCCATCGTCAGACGGGCAGGTTCAGCAGCCCGAGATGGGCTGCGGCGGCGTGGGCGAGCGCGAGCCGCTCGAACGGCTCATGCACATAGCCCATGCAGCGAATGAGCGTGTTCCTGCGGACGGTCCGCAGTTGCTCGCACAGGGCGCGGCTCGGCACGGCAAGGCCGCGCCCGGAGAGAATGACGTGTGTGGCGAGCTGCGTGCTCTCGCGGTCGCTCGTCAGGGGAATGACGGTGACGGCCCGGCTCTCCGCGTCGTCCGAAAGGACGATGACGGGGCGGTAGCCGTCCTTGCCGAAGCAGTCCCGCGCGAGCCAGATCTCAAATCGACGGATGTCTTTCCTGCTCATGCTGGTTTTCCTCCTTTCCTC
>CAKTOJ010000026.1 GCA_934589665.1 uncultured Oscillospiraceae bacterium
GTTTTTCTCAGATCGAGAGGAAGAGCTGGCGGCAATGCTCGGCCAGCAGAGCTGCGGTGCGGTCGATGCCGAGCCGTGCGCTGTTGACGCAGATGTCGTAGTTCTCCGGCAGGCCCCACGGACGGCCGGTGTAGTGCGTGTAATACTTTTCACGCTGCTTGTCCGTTTTTTCCACAAGCGCCGCCGCGGTCTTTTCATCCGAGCCGTCAAGCTCCATGCGGTGCTGGACACGCCAGTCGAACGGCGCGCAGATGAACAGGCTCAGGCGGTCGACATGCCGCTGCTCCAGGATGACATCCGCGCAGCGGCCGATGAGAATGCAGTCCTCCTTTTCAGCCAGCTCGCAGATGACCTCACTCTGCATCTGGAAGAGAACATCCTCGGCGGATTTGCCCTGCGGCACCTTGGGGCCGCCGGTATAGAAGCCCTTGAACAGCCACGGATTTGCCGCCTTTTCGTCCTTCTCGGCGAACAGCTCCTCGCTGACCTCCGCCCGCTCCGCAGCCAGCGTGAGCAGCTCACGGTCGTAATAGGAATAGCCGAGCGCCTGACTGAGCTTGCGGCCGATCTCGCGGCCTCCGCTGCCGAACTGACGGCCCACTGTGATGATGTGCCCTGCCATAAGTGATCCTCCCCGTTTTCTATCTATTCGTGTGCGGTGTCTGTAAGACTCAGACGAGCGGTCATGCCGCAGATATAGTCTTGAAACATGGTGTTGAACAGCGCAATCAGCTCCTCCGGTGTCTGACCCAGCTCGCCGCGCAGCCAGCTTTCCACAATGCCCGCCATGGCGATGGTGAGAAAGCGCGCGGTGACGTCCTCTTTTTCCGCGTTGTCCGGAAAGCCCTTTTCCCGGATAACCTGCCCGACCGTCTGGCGGACGAGACCGTTGATGTCCGACTCGAACAGCCGCTTGAGATATTCCCGCCCCAGCGAGTCGAGCGCGCACAGGCACAGCGTCCGGTTGTCGGCAATGTAGCGGAAGAGCTGCAGCAGTCCCTCCTGCCATGGAAGGTTGCCAGACTGGCGGCCGCGCAGCGCAAGAGCCTCATCCTCGAATACCCAGCGGACAAGATCGTAGATATCCGTGAAGTAGTAATAAAAGTGCTGCCGGCGCATGCCGCACAGCTCCATGATCTCAGAAATCGTGATTTTATCGAGCGGCTTCTGCGTCATCAGCTGCTTGAGCGCGTCGGTGATCGCACGGCGCGTGACCTCAGAGGATCGGTAGCGCTTGCTCATAAGCGGCCTCCGGTATCGCCGGGCGGCATCCCGCGCCTGAACCTGCCGCCTTGAAATAGTATACCACAGTATAGCATGGATGCAAAGAATTTGTCTTTGTTCAAATAACAGGGGTTTGCCTATATTTTGTTAAGAAAAGGGGGCGACCGACACAAATTTGACAGATGACCAATTTTGACTATTGCTATTGAAATAAGAAACGGATATGATACAAGTGAATTGCTATCGGGGACATAAAAAACCCGGTTAAGATCTTGTGGAAGAAAGGAACAGCGCATGAGCGAGCAGCCGAAAAAAAGCGGATTTTTTGAAAAACTGGCCACGTTTATTGTGGATAAGCGGAATTTGATCTTTTTCCTTTACATCATCGCCGTGATCGCCAGCCTCATCACCCAGAGTTGGGTGAGCGTGTGCAACGACCTGACGGAGTATCTGCCGGAGTCGACGGAGACGCGCCGCGGCCTTACGCTGATGGAGGACGAGATGAAGACCTACGCCAACGCGCGTATTCTGGTGTCGAATGTGACGTATGACATCGCGCGCGGTCTGGCGGATCAGATCGAGGACATCGACGGCGTGTCGTCTGTGGACTTCTGGGATGCGGACAAGGGCGACGATGAAACGACGCTGCCCTCCGCCGCGAACAAGACGCTGGAGGATTACATGCAGGGGGCGGACGCTCTCATCACCGTGACCTTCCGCGGCGAGGACGACGATCAGGCGGCCAAGGATTCGCTTGCGGCTGTCGAGCATTTCCTTGCGCCCTATGATACGCAGATATCGACGGATATCGGTTATTCCAAGTCGGAAACGCTGAATAATGAAATGGGCACGATCCTCGCCGTCGCAGCGCTGATCATCGTGCTCGTGCTGCTGCTTACATCGCGCTCCTATGCCGAGGTGCCGGTGCTGCTGATTACGTTTATCGCGGCGGCGCTGATCAACAAGGGCACCAACTTCATTTTCGGCGAGATATCCTTTGTTTCCGACTCCGTGACGGTGGTGCTGCAGCTGGCGCTGGCCATCGACTACTCCATCATCCTGCTCCACCGCTTTCTGGAGGAGCGTGAGCACGCGCCGGATGACCGGACGGCCTGCATCATCGCCGTCAGCGCCGCTATTCCGTCGATCTCCGCGAGCAGCCTGACCACCATTTCCGGCCTTGCCGCCATGATGTTCATGCAGTTCCGCATTGGCTTTGACCTCGGCCTTGTGCTCATCAAGGCGATTTTGTTGAGCATGCTTTCGGTCTTTACGCTCATGCCGGGTCTTCTCATGCTCTTCTCCAAGGCTATGGAGCGCACGCGTCACCGGAATTTTATCCCACAGATCGACCGCTGGGGTAAGCTCGTCTACGCCCTGCGCCATGTCGGCGTGCCGATCTTCATTGTGTGCATTGTGGGAGGCTTTTATCTCTCCAACCAGTGCCCCTATGTCTACGGCGACAACGCCGTGATGACCGTGCGGCGCAATGAGCATCAGGCGGCCACCGACCGGGTGGACGCGACGTTTGGCACGCAGAATATTATAGCTCTGCTCGTCCCCAAGGGGGATACAGCCAGCGAAAAGGCGGTGCTTGAGGAGCTCGGCGCGATGGACGAGGTGGATTACGCCATGGGCCTTTCCAATGTCGAGGCCAAGCCGGGCTACTATCTGACCGACAAGCTCACGCCCCGCCAGTTCTCGGAAATGATGGACATGGACTATGAGGAGGCCTGCATCCTTTATGCTGCCTACACGGCGGATCAGGAGGATAATTACGGCCCTATTGTGGGCGGTATTGAAAACTACAGCGTGTCGGCTATGGATATGATCCTCTTTATCTATCAGGAGAAGGAGGACGGCTACGTGACGCTCGATGACGACGATGAAAAGGACATCAACGACGCCTACGATCAGATCACAGACGCCAAGACGCAGATGCTTGGCCCAAACTACACTCGCATGGTGCTCAACCTGAATCTGCCGGAGGAGGGGGAGGAGACCTTCGCCTTCCTCAACACCATTCACAGTGTGGTGGAAAAATATTACAGCGCGGACGAGGCGTATCTGGTCGGCAACTCTATGAGCGATTATGACCAGTCGACGTCCTTTGCAAGAGACAACGTGATGATCAGCGTGCTCTCGGTCGTGTTCGTCGTGCTGGTGCTGGTGTTCACCTTCAACTCCGTCGGCCTGCCGATCCTGCTGATTCTGGTGATTCAGGGCAGTATCTGGATCAACTTCACCTTCCCGACGATGATGCACACCAATATTTTCTTCATGAGCTACCTGATTGTGACTTCGATCCAGATGGGTGCGAATATCGACTATGCCATCGTGATATCGACCTGGTATTCCGATCTGAAGCGGCAGATGACGCCGCGCGAAGCGCTTGTCCGCGCACTGGATCTCTCGTTCCCAACCGTTTTGACCTCGGGCTCGATCCTGTCTGCGGCGGGCTTCCTCATCGGCCAGATCACCACTGAGCCGTCCATCGTCGGTATCGGACAGTGCTTGAGCCGCGGTACGATCATCTCCATGTTCCTCGTTATGTTCGTCCTGCCGCAGATCCTTGTGCTGGGCGACCGGATCGTGGAAAAGACCAGTTTCCAGATGAAGCTGCCGGCAGCGCCGGCGATCTCCCAGCGCATGAGCGGTACGACCTTCGTCAACGGGCGCGTGCGCGGCCGCATTTCTGGCTTTGTCGATGCGGAGATCCACGGCGTGGTGCACGGTGATATTTCCGCAATGATGTCGCGCGGCAGCTTTGACCGGCCGGAGGACGAAGTGCCTTCGGCACCGGAACATGAGCCGGGCGGATCGGATGGACCGGCTGCACCGCCGGAGCTGACCGGCCCGGATGCGCCGGATGCCGTCGGCGCTGCGGCAGGCAGCAGTACAGAGAATCAGGAGGGGGATGTACAATGAGACAGACAAGAAGGTGGATCGCCCTTTTCCTGACGGCGCTGCTGCTCTTTTCCCTTTCGGCCCCTGCAGTGGCCGCCGCAGAGAGTACCGTGACCGTGCGGACGGCAGATGATCTGCTCGATCTGGCGAAAAAGTGCACGCTGGACACCTGGTCGCAGGGCAAAACGGTTGTGCTTGAGGCAGACCTTGATCTGCGGGATGCGGACTTTGCACCGATCCCGACCTTTGGCGGAACCTTCCTCGGCAACGGTCACCGCATCAGCGGCCTGCGCATCAGCGGAAGCGGCAATGTCCGCGGACTGTTCCGCTATCTGCAAAGCGGCGCGGCGGTTCAGGATCTGACGGTGGAGGGCGTTATCCATCCCAGCGGACGGCAGGACGATCTCGGACTGCTTGCCGGCAGCAATGCGGGGCGTATCCTCAACTGCACGGCGGTCGGCACGGTGGTGGGCGATAACCGCATCGGCGGCATGGTCGGCACGAATGAAGAGGGCGGCGAGCTGGTTGCCTGCCGCTTCTCGGGCAGCATCACAGGCAAGCACTCCGCCGGCGGCGTGGCGGGGGAGAACCACGGCACGCTCACGCGCTGCGAAAACAGCGGCAGCATCAATACAAAGGATCTTGAGGATAACCCCAAGACGGACTATACAAATCTCGCGCAGCTCAACTCCATGGAGAATGTGGCGGCCTACACCGACATCGGCGGCATTGCCGGATTGTCCGACGGTACGATCCAGAGCTGCGTCAACAGCGGCGCGGTCGGCTATGAGCAGATCGGCTACAATATCGGCGGCATCGCGGGCCGCAGCAGCGGCTGGCTGGACGGCTGCACCAACACCGGTGCGGTCAGTGGCCGCAAGGATGTCGGCGGTATCGTGGGTCAGGTGGAGCCGGAGGTTATGAAGCTTTTCGACAGCGACTTCATTGACCGTCTGCTTGCGCAGCTCGACGCCCTGCAGGATGTTCTGGATCGCACGGCTAACCATGCAGACAGCATTGCCGACGCGGTGAACGCGCAGATGAACGACCTATCGGACAAGGCGCGGAGTGTCAAGGAGATTGCCGGCGATCTGACGGACGCTATGACGGACTGGGCCAACGGTAATATTGACCAGATCAACGAGCTCTCCGCGCGCATTTCCTGGTCGCTCGACCAGCTTGATGACATCATGGACGACATGGTGGACATGGCCGACGACCTGGACGACCTTGTGGACGATCTGGAGCGGGTCCACGAGGATTTGAAGGACGCTATGAACAGCGGCGACGCGGCGGTACTGAATTTCCAAAACGCGCTGACAGCTCTCAAGTCGGCCAACGGCGCGCTCAAATCCACCACGCAGGAGGTCAGCCGCGCGGCGGCGGTTCTGCTCGGCGCGGTCGTCAGCGGAGCGGACAATGAAACACTGCTCGACGCGCTCAACAATCTGGCTTACGCCCTGCAGGGCTTTGAGGATGTGTGGGACGCGCTCGATACCAGTCTGAGCCGTATTTCCGACGCGCTCAACAGCCTCTCCGGCATGGGTGCGGATCTCAGAAAGGCGCTGGATGATCTGGAGTATGTCCGGCAGGACGCAGACGGCGTGACGGATCACCTCTACGATGTTTCCGTTGGCTTGCAGAACCTGATCCATGAGCTGGCGGAAAAGCCGGATATCAAGATCGAACCGATCGGCTCCGACATCACCGACAAGGGCGACGCGCTTGAGGATGCGATGGACGCGCTGCTTGACAGCGGCGACGCGCTCAACGCGCTCATCGGCGATTCCGCCGATACGCTCATCGGGGATATGAAGGCGGTCAACAGCCAGTTCCGTGCCATCACCGCGCTGATCCGCAGTGAGAAGAATGATTGGGACAGCGACCGCAGCAAGAGTCCGGAGGATCAGATCAAGGACCATTTTCAGGATGTGTCGGACACCTGCGATCCGGAAAAACAGCACGACGGACGCGTGTCTGCGTCGGAAAACCGCGGCGCGGTCACGGGCGACTCCAATCTCGGCGGCGTGGTCGGTTCGATCGGGATCGAAATGGACTTCAATCCAGACGACGATGTGACCAAGGTGGGGAACTATTCGCTTGACTTCCACTATCAGGCGCGGGCGCTGGTGTCCGGCTGCATCAACAGCGGCACGGTCAACGGGCGCGGCGACAATGCCGGCGGCATCGCCGGCAAGGCAGAGATCGGCCGCTTGACCGCCTGCCAGAGCTACGGCGGGGTGACGACTGACGGCAGCTATGCCGGCGGCATTGCCGGGCGCTCCTACGGAAGCATTGACGCGAGCTGGGCGAAGTGTGTGCTCAGCGGTAAGGACTATGTCGGCGGCGTGGCCGGATACGCCAGCACACTGACGGACTGCCGGACACTGGTGAACGTTACGGGCGAGGCATATGTCGGCGCGGTCGCCGGTGATATTGATGATGATGGAGAAGTACAGGGAAATGCCTTTACACATGATTCTCTCGGCGGCCTGGACGGGATCAGCTACGCCGGACAGGCGGAGCCGGTGTCCTTCGACGAGCTTTGTGCTGCGCAGGGCACGCCCAAGCTCTTCACGCAGCTTGAGCTGACCTTCCGTGCGGACGGCAAGGTCGTCGAGGTGGTGCCCTTCCAGTATGGGCGGGGCATTGACAAGCTGCCGGAGATCCCGGCGAAAAAAGGCTGCTCCGCATCGTGGCCGGAGCTGGACTATAGCAATCTGACGACCAGCCAGACGCTGGATGCCATCTATACGCCCTACAGCACGTCGCTCACAGATGGTGGGGACGCGCTGCCGCAGATACTTGTGGACGGAAGCTTCGGCAGCCGCGCGCAGATCACGCATACAACGGAAAGTATCAGCTGGGTGGATGCGAAGGGGAAGAGCCGCAGCGGCGAGGCCGTTACGGTGACATTGGATGATCCCGACTTTAAGGAGGTTTCCTATACGGTGCACTACCGCCTGCCGGAGAGCGGAAAGCGTTATACCCTTTGGGTAAGAACCGGAGACGGCTGGGAGCAGCGTGAGAGCAGTGTGGACGGAAGCTATCTGCTCTTCGGCAGCAGCGAAAAGACGGTCACCTTCTGCGTACAGGAGCGTGAGGAAGGTCCGCTGCTCTGGATCATTCTGGCGGCCGCCGTGGTTCTGGTGCTTATCCTGATCGTGGTGTTGATCCGCAGGAAGCGCGGGAAGCGCGGGAAGCTGCCGCACACCTACCTCAGGCGGCTCAGAGAGAAAAAAAGAGCCAAGCAGAAAAAGTAAATCTGTTGAACGAAAAGGAAGGGCCTGCTGATGCAAGCCCTTCCTTTTGATTTGTAAAGCGAATCAGCCTTACGGAACAGAGAAAATGGATCACAGCTCGCGGATGAAGTCGAGCACGCAGTCACGCAGCCGGAGGATCTCCTCGGGCGTATTTTTGCGCAGATGCATCCCCATGCCGAGCTCACGCCCTGCCTTCGGACTGACCGGCAGCGTTTTGACGCCGTGCGTCCGCCCGCGCATCATGATCTCCGTCATCATGGTGATGCCGAGGCCCTTGCTTACCATGCGGATCACTGTCTCGTCGTCCACATGACAGGGGCGGATGATGGGCTTGACATTCTTCGGACTGAGTGCGGCATATACATCAATATCAAAGCGCCCGTAGGGCATCAGAAACTCCTTGCCGTCAAATTCCTCGATGGGAAAGCTTTCCCGCCCGCAGACCGGATAGTCCTCGGGAAGAATAGCATACATCGCGTCGCTGTAGAGCGGCGTCCAGTCGCAGGTGATGCGGCTCTGTCGGGCCGCAAAGATAACGTCGGTGCGCCCCTCTTCAAGCAGCTCGAACGGTTCGAGCTCGTTATCCACCATGCGCAGGTCCACGTCCGTATCTGGACACACGCGCCGAAAGCGGTAGAGGATCTCGGGCATCCAATGCATGGCAAGGCTGGCGTAGGCGGCAATGCGGATCGTCTCCGCCTTTTTCTGCGTAATGGCGGCGATCTGGTTCTCCAGCTTTGCCGTCGCGCTGAGGTATTCGCGGATGGCGGGCAGGAGGGCCTTACCGTCCTCCGTCAGCGCAATACCGCTGTGGTCACGCTGGATGAGCGTCAGGCCGATCTCGCGCTCGAGTCCGTTCATCAGGTTCGTCAGGCCAGACTGCGTGTAGCCAACCACTTCGGACGCCTTGGAAAAGCTGCCAAGGTTGACGGCGGTTATCAGGATCTCAAACTTTTTGCTGTCCATTCGGCACTCCTTTTTATAGGGTATTTCAATTTGTTATATAACTATTATAACCGAGCGTTTCTCTTTTGCAAGAGCATGGTGTAATATTTCGGCATAAAGGAGTTGATTTTTCCCATGACTACCAAACGATTGACAATCCAGCAGAAAATTCTTGTCGCTGGAACGCTCTTCGGCATGTTCTTCGGCGCCGGAAACCTGATCTTTCCCGTTCACCTCGGCCAGATGGCGGGACGCAACGTACTCGCCGCGACCATCGGCTTTATCATCACGGCGGTCGGCATCCCCATCTTTGGCGTGGCTGCCATCGGCATCACGCACTCCGACGGACTGCAAACGCTTTCGAGCAAGGTCGGCAAGGGCTACGGTATTTTCTTCACCTGCCTGCTGTATCTGACCATCGGGCCGTTGTTCGCCATTCCGAGATGTGCCACCGTTTCGTTTACGACGGGCGTTGTCCCTATGCTGGAGGAAAATGCGCCGGAATGGCTGTATCTGCTTGTTTTCTCTGCGATGTTTTTCGGCTTTGTGCTCTTTTTCTCTCTGCGTCCCGGCAAGATCACGCTCTGGATCGGCAAGATCATCAACCCGCTCTTCCTGATCTTTTTTGCGGTGCTGGTCATTTCGGCGCTGCTTTCTCCGGGCGCTGCGGTCTCCGCGGTTGAGCCGGTGGAGGCGTATCAGAGCGATGCGTTTTTCCCCGCGCTCATTGAGGGCTACGGTACGATGGATGCCATTGCGGGCCTTGCCTTCGGCATCGTGGTCATCGACGTCATCCGCCGCATGGGGATCGACAACGACGATGCTATCGCACAAGATGTGCTCTCCTCCGGTATCCTGACGGGGCTGCTGATGATCCTGATCTACGTCATGTCGATCCTTGTCGGCGCGCAGTCGAGAGGACTTTTCGAGCTCTCGGCGAACGGAGGCATCGCCCTCACGCAGATCGCGGGCTATTACCTCGGCGGTGTGGGTCAGTTCATCCTCGCCTTCACCATCACCTTTGCCTGTCTCAAGACCTCCATCGGCCTTGTCACGGCCTGCGCGGAAACCTTTGTCAAGATGACGAACGGGAAGATCTCCTACCGCAGCTGGGCGATCCTCTTCACGCTCTTTTCCTTCGCTGTTTCCAATGTCGGACTCAGCGCCATCATCAACTACTCCGTCCCGATGCTCATGCTTATTTATCCGCCAGCGATCGCGCTCATTCTGCTGGCCTTTATCGGCAAATTCTTCGGGCACGACCGCATTGTGTATATCGCGGTGATGATCGGCACCTGGGCGGCCGCTATCTTCGACTGCATGAAGACGCTGCCGGCATCGGTGCAGGCTGCGCTCCATCTGGAGATGCCCGTTGCCCTTGCCGCTGAATATCTGCCCCTGTTTGATAAAAACCTCGGCTGGCTGCTTCCTGCCATTGTGGGCTTTGCGGTCGGCATGGCGATCCACCTGAGCAGAACAAAGGCTCCTGCTGCGGTGCAGGAGGACTGAGAGAGGACAGCTCTCTTCCCGCATAGGAAAAAGAACCAGACCGGCGGCATAGTGCCGCCGGTCTGGTTTCCTTTTTGCTCCGCCGCTTCAGCGGAGACTTCCGTCTCCGCCCATTAGGGCGGTCATTTCCTCGATCCGCTCGAGCGGGAAGGGAGGCTCACACAAGGGCTTGAGCGCAATGCTCATCAGCTTCATGGGATTGTCGTCCGCCGCCACGCGGTTGGAGTTGAGCGCGCCGCAGCGCCGGCAGCGGTGGATGACGGCCCATTCGCCGCCCTTGCGTACCCAGACGGCCACCGGCTCCATGATGCCGCCGCAGTCGCTCTCCCGGTCGCCCGGTTCGATATCGACATGAAGGCTTGCAAGGCAGTTCGGACAGTGGTTGCGGTGCTCGCTTCCGGCGTTCTGGGGAGTGCACAGCCGCCCGCATACCTTACACGTAAAGCTGTCGTGACAGGCATGCGTTTTGTAGTAGCCCTTTTCAAAGGTTTTGCGTTTGTTTTCGCGGTTCATAAGATCCTCCTGAAATCGCAGCTTGCTGCTCTCCGGGAGGAACGGCGTGTGTTGGATTTGCCGGACCTCCCGGTCAGGCCACACGATCCAGTGATAAGATAGAATGTTTCAAAAAAATCTCCTGTTCTTGTATTTGGTGCGGAAAATCCGCGCCCGTTTTTGTCGGTGGCCCCATCCGCGCGGGGAAGGGAACGACTGACTGGCATCATTATAACCGCTGTGCGGCCTTCTGCCAAGTGGAGGGATAAAAATTTACAGAAAAAAGATTTGCAAAAAATTTTACGTGTGCTATGATGAGCCCGAATAAGAGGATGCATGCGTGTCCGGATCAAAAGAGAAAGAGGGACAGAAGTTGTTGGATTTTCTGGAGCAGGAGCACATCAGCCCGGAGCTGCTGGACGGAGTGCGTGAGTACCGTGAAAAATATCCCGCCGCGCCGGAGCTGCAAAGCCGTATTCCGCAGCCGCACTATCATTATTATGGCCGCGAGGTATGGGAGGCCGCCATCGCCGCACTGCTGTGCGGGGAGAATCTGCTGCTGGCCGGCAGCAAGGCCACGGGCAAGAATGTGCTGACCGAGAATCTGGCGCAGGTGTTCGGCAGACCCGCGTGGGATGTTTCCTTCCATGTCAATATGGACGCGGCTGGACTGATCGGCATGGATACCTTTGAAAACGGGCAGGTGACCTTCCGGCCGGGGCCGGTGTATCTGTGCGCGAAAAACGGCGGCTTCGGTGTGCTCGATGAGATCAATATGGCAAAGAACGAGGCGCTTGCCGTGCTCCATGCCGCACTGGATTTCCGCCGCGCCATCGATGTGCCCGGCTATGAGCGTATGGAGATCGACCCGGCCGCGCGCTTCATCGGGACGATGAACTACGGTTATGCCGGTACGCGCGAGCTCAACGAAGCGCTTACGAGCCGCTTTGTGGTCATTCAGATGCCGCCAATCGCGGCAGATGGACTTGAGCGCCTGTTCAGCGAGGAGTTTCCGACGCTGAAGAAAAAGTACCGCGGGCAGTTCGTGCAGCTTTTCCTCGACCTCCAGAAGAAGTGCGAGAGTGCGGAGATCTCCGCCAAGGCGCTTGATCTGCGCGGCCTGCTTGACGCGCTGCGTTTGATCCGGCGCGGCGTGAGCGCCGGCACAGCGCTGGATATGGGCATGACGAACAAGGCGTTTGACGCGTATGAGCAGGGACTTATCCGCGATGTGATCGCTGCGCGCATCCCCGCAAAGCTCGACCGCGGCCATCTGTTTGACGACTGATATGGAGACTGCCAGCTACAGTGCCCGGCAGCGCCGCGCCATCAACCTTGTCTGGACGGCCTGCGGGGATTACAGCTTTGAGCCGCGCTTTCTTGCGCTCAGGTCAAACGGCGAACCGGACTTTTATATGAACTGTGTCATCGGACTGGTGCACAAATGGCTCGGCGACGAGATGCCGAACCGGCTGTTTGCCCGCTGGGCGGGCGATACGCGGCAGGCTGTCTTTGACGACCTTGCGTGGCTTGCGCTGGAAAACGCCGTGTACGAAAAGGAGCTGCCCGGGCGGCCGGTGCTTGAAGAGCTGCGCCGTGCCCACGCCGGGGAGTTTTTCGCGTCCGAATACCAGCTCTCGCGGCAGGAGTGGATGGAAAAGAACCAGCTGGTCTATTCCCTCCAGTCCGCGCACTGGAAGAGCGTGCTGGGTCAGCGCCCGCCGCTGCTCGCACCGTGGGAGAAGGGACTGTCCGATGCACTGTGCTGCGCCGGAACGCTCAGTGCCGGCGAGCTGGAGAGCAGCATTCTTACGGCGTTTGCGAAGTATCTGCAATTCCACGGGACCATTCATAAAAAGAACCCGTTCCGCTTTCATTTCAGCGACAAATGGGCGCCGCTGCTCACCAAGCTCATGCCGGTCGAGATCGTCCGAACGGACGAGCTGACCGTGGGACGCTCCACCGCCGCGGGAGAGAACGGCATGGTGCGCGCGTCCAATGCGCTGAGGTCGCATCTGCGCTCCAATGAGCGTGAAGGAGAGGATCGGGACTATATCGAGCGCTGCTTCGGCCGCAGCCTGTATGCGCCGCAGCAGCTTGCGCTCATTGAGCAGCGCTGCTGCACCGGCAACCATCTGGGCTGCCGCCTCTGGTTCACCCGCGGCGTGCCGGCGCCGGACAAACCGGCGCGTGCGGACACGCAGCGGCTGTTCGAGCAGGCTGCCGAGCAGGCGGAGCGCAACCGCGCCGCCTATCTGCGCGGAAGCGAGCTGCATCAGAACGCACTCCTTCGTCTGACGGAACAGATCCGCAACTGCATGCTCGTCCACCAGCAGCCTGAGCTGGTGCCCGCCCGTCAGGGCCGGCTGGACGGCACGCGCGCCTGGCGCGAACCGGTGCTGCGCGACGACCGTGTGTTTCTGCGCAGCGAGGAGGAGAGCCGCGCGGGCTTCACCGTCGACCTGCTGCTCGATGCGTCCGCCTCGCGCCTACATTGTCAGGAGACGATTGCCATTCAGGGCTATATCCTTGCCAAAAGCCTTGCAGCCTGCGGCATCCCTGTGCGCGTGACCAGCTTTTGCAGTCTGCGTGGGTACACGGTTCTGCGCATTTTAAAGGACTTCGGCGACCGGAACGGCGAGCATAGGATCTTCGACTACTTTGCCGCCGGATGGAACCGCGACGGACTGGCTCTGCGCGGCATGGGAGAGCTGATGCCCTCCGCGCCGGAGCAAAAGCGTCTGCTTATTCTGCTCACCGACGCAAGCCCAAACGACAGCCACAAGATCCTTCCGAGCGGAAAGATCCCGCTCAGCCGCGATTACGACGGACAGCCCGGCATCGACGATACCGCCGCCGAGGTGCGCGCCCTGCGTGCGAAGGGGGTGCGTGTGGCGGCGGTGTTCATGGGTGAGAACGCCAGCGTTCCGGCGGCAAACGCCATTTATGGCCGCGACCTCGCGCGCATCCGCCGCATCGACCAGCTTGCCACCGCGGCAGGCCGGCTCATTCAGGACGAGATCCGTGAGCTGTCAGGCTAAACAAAAAAAGAGCGGCTGCTTCGCAGCCGCTCTTTCTGTTTTTTCAGCCCTTCTCCGCGCGGGCGATGGATGCGATGTCGCCCACGCCGTCGAGTACAACGCTGGGACGGTAGGCATAGGTCTTGAGTGTTTCGCGCGTCGAAACACCGGAGAGCACCAGCACCGTGGACATGCCGCTTTCCAGTCCGGAAATCACGTCGGTGTCCATGCGGTCGCCGACCATCACGGCCTCGGCGGAGTGGCAGTGGAGCATCCTGAGCCCCGTGCGCATCATCAGGGGATTCGGCTTGCCGCAGAAGTAGGCCTGTCTGCCCGTCGCCATTTCGATGGGGGAGATGAGCGCGCGGCAGGCGGGAGCAATGCCGTTTTCAATGGGGCCGGAAACGTCGGAATTTGCGCCGATGAGCTTCGCACCCTGCATGACGAGATTCGTCGCGCGGGTGAGCGTGTCGAGCGAATAGGTGCGGCCCTCACCGACGACCACATAGTCGGGGTTCACATCGTTCATCGTGATGCCCGCGTCGTAGAGCGCGTTCAAAAGCCCAGCCTCGCCGATGGCGAACACCGAGCAGCCCGGCGCCTGATCGCGCAGAAAGGCAGCCGTGGCAAGCGCGCTGGTATAGAAATGCTCCTCCGGCACGTCCAGCCCCATGCGGGCCAGCTTCTGGTTCAGCTCACGCGGCGTGTAGCCGCTGTTGTTGGTGAGAAAGAGGTATTCCTTATCCTCATCGTGCAGCCACTGGATGAATTCGGCCACACCCGGAAGAATACGGTTGCCGTGATAGATCACGCCGTCCATATCGCAGAGGAAGCCCTTTTTTTCGTTAAAATCGATGGAAGCGAACGTATCCATAAAATAGACCTGCCTTTCTGAGCAGTTGATTCAGATGATTATCTGCATGGTATCATGCCTTTGCAAAAGTTTCCAGCAAAATCTTGTAAAGTTTTCCGGAAAATAACCAAAAGTATTGGATTTGTTCCGGTAAAAGAGGCGTGCCGCCGTCCTGATGGACGGCGGCACTGTTTTTCCATCAACCATCAAAGGGTGATCGCGCCGTCCGCGCTTTCTGCGCCCGCAAGCAGCGGCGCACATTCGGCAAGAAAGCGCTCTACCTGCTGGGCGCAGCGTCCGATGTAGAGCTTTGGCTCCATCACGGCGTCCAGCTCCGCGCGCGTCATGCCGAAGGCGGGATCAGCGGCAAGACGGTCAAGCAGATCGCAGCGCTCGCCCTCCTTCATGCGGGCGGTCGCTGCCATGGAGTGCTGGCGGATTTTCTCGTGCAGCTCCTGACGGTTGCCGCCTCGCTTGACAGCCTCCATCATGATGTTTTCCGTGGCGAGGAAGGGAAGATATTCACGGATCGTGCGCTCGACGATCTTTTCGTTCACGTGCAGCCCGTTTGTCACGTTCTGGCACAGCCGCAGCACCGCATCCGCGCAGAGGAAGCCCTCGGGCATGGAGATGCGGCGGTTGGCCGAGTCGTCGAGCGTGCGCTCGAGCCACTGGACGCTTGCGGTCATGGGCGCGTTCGCCGCATCGGCCATCAGGTAGCGGCTGAGCGAACAGATGCGCTCGCAGCGCATGGGGTTGCGCTTATAGGGCATGGCGGACGAGCCGATCTGGTTTGTTTCAAACGGCTCCTCGACCTGCCGGTCGTGCTGGAGCAGACGCAGGTCGTTGGCCATGCGGTACGCACTCTGTGCGATGGAGGAGAGAACGTTCAGGATGCGGCTGTCCGTTTTGCGCGGATAGGTCTGGCCGCAGACGGAAAAGCAGCGGTCAAAGCCGAACTCGGCGGCGATGCGGCGGTTCATCTCGTCGATCTTTTCGCCGTCGCCGTCAAAGAGGTCTATGAAGCTGGCCTCCGTGCCGGTCGTGCCGCGGCAGCCGAGAAATTTCATCGTTGTAAGAACGTGGTCAAGCTCTTCCAGATCGCTGAGGAAGTCCTGCATCCACAGCGCCGCGCGCTTACCGATCGTGACGGGCTGTGCGGGCTGATAGTGCGTGTAGCCGAGCGTGGGCGTCGCGGCGTATTCGCGCGCGAACACGGCAAGATTTGCCAGAACGCCGCGCAGCTCGCCGCGCAGATACTTTAGGCCGTCGCGGTAGAGAATGAGGTCGGCGTTGTCGGTGACGTAGCAGCTTGTTGCGCCGAGGTGGATGATGCCCGCCGCGCCCGGCGCGGCCTTGCCGTAGGCATAGACGTGCGCCATGACATCGTGGCGCACCTCGCGCTCACGCTGCTCGGCTATAGCGTAGTCAATATCGGTGATGTGCGAGGCCAGCTCCGCAACCTGCTCCGCCATGATGGGGAGCCCCAGCTCATGTTCGGCGCGGGCCAGCGCCGTCCAAAGCCTGCGCCATGTCTGAAAGCGCGTGTCAGCGGAGAACAGGCGCAGCATATACGCCGACGCGTAGCGCGATGACAGGGGGGATTCGTAAACGTCCTTGCTCATGGCAGAATTCCTCTCTCTGCGTCAGCGCAGGATCAGGCTCTCACGCTCCGCGCCGACGGAAACATAGCCGATGTGGCAGCCGATAGCCTTTTCCACATACTCGACATAGCTCCGCGCGGCCTCGGGCAGCTCGTCCCACGTGCGTGCCTTGGAAATGTCGCACTTCCAGCCGGGAACGTATTCGATCACCGGCTTTGCGTCCTGAAGACAGACGGGGAAGGGGAACTCGTCCGTCTGCTTTCCATCCAGCTCATAATGCGCGCAGACGGGAATCTTGTCAAGATAGCTGAGAATGTCCAGCTTGGTGAGCGCAATGTTCGTCGCACCCTGGACCTCCACACCGTAGCGCGTGGCGACCAAATCGATGGGACCGACACGGCGGGGACGGCCGGTCTTTGCGCCATATTCCGCACCGGCGTCGCGCAGCTGCTGGGCCTCCTCGCCGAACCACTCGCACACGAACGGGCCCTCGCCCACGCAGGAGGAGTAGGCCTTCACCACGCCGACGACCTCGTCGAGCTTCGCGGTGGGAAGACCGGAGCCGACAGGTGCAAAGGCCGCGATGGAGTTGGAGGAGGTGGTATAGGGATAGATGCCGTAGTCCAGATCGCGCAGCGCACCGAGCTGGGCCTCAAAGAGAATGGACTTGCCCTCCGCCTGCGCACGGCGCAGGAAGCGCGTGGTATCGGTGATATAGGGCTTGACGGCCTCGCAGTAGGTGTTAACCCAGTCCATCAGCTCGTCCATCGTATAGCCCTTGGCGCCGTAAACCTTCTGAAGCGTGAGGTTCTTCCACTCCAGCAGATCCGCAAGGTGCTCGCGCAGATGTGCGGGGTGCAGAAGCTCGCCCGCCATGACGGTCTTTTTCTGGTACTTGTCAGAATAGAACGGCGCGATGCCCTGCTTGGTCGAGCCGTACTTCTTATCTGCCAGCCGCGCTTCCTCCAGCGCATCCAGCTCGCGGTGCCACGGCAGGAGCAGGGAGACGCGGTCGCTGATCTTCAGGTTCTCCGGCGTGATGGATACGCCCGCGGCGCGGAGCTTTTCCATCTCATCGAGCAGATTTTCACAGTCAAGCGCCACGCCGTTGCCCAGAACATTGACCACGCCCTCACGGAAAATGCCGCTCGGCAGTAAGTGCAGGGCAAAGGAGCCCTTGTCGTTCACCACCGTGTGGCCGGCGTTGCCGCCGCCCTGATAGCGGACCACGACGTCATAATGGCTGGTGAGATAATCCACCATGCGTCCCTTGCCTTCGTCGCCCCAGTTGATTCCTACGATCGCACAATTTGCCATTTGAATAAGCCTCCCAACACGGCGGCGGAAGAGTGCCGCCTGATTTTTTTAACTGAGACATTATAGAGAGAATTTTTTCAAAAGAAAAGAAGAAAAATCATATGGAAGATATAATTTGGACTTATGGCAAAAAGGAGGCCTACGCCATTTACAGCAGTCGAAAGTTCTGCTAAAATACCGGAAGATCAAATGGAAAAGGGGACAGACGGGCCGGGAAACGGACCGGCCCGCCGATGGGCTATGCTTGCTGTATTTCTTGCACCGTTTTATATTCTGGTGAATTACTATCTCTTCCGGCGTATCACCGGATGGATTGGCGTGTGGTTCCCGGCCTTTACGCTGCGCAGGCACTATCCGGTGCCGACGATAGTGTACGGCTTTTTCGCGCTCTCGCTCCTGATCGCCTTCTTCCTGCCGCAGGGCGGTGCGCGTCGGGTGATGAAAGAGATCGGAAATTATTGGCTGGGCGTGCTGCTTTATCTGCTGCTGACAGTCGTTTTCGCCGATCTGCTGCGCCTGCTTTTGGTGCATGGACTGCACCTCGGAGCACACTTTGCCTCGCCGTGGGTGCACCGGCTCGCCGGCTGTGCCTGCGCCGCCGCAATTCTTGCGGCCACGGTCGGCGGCGTATGGAACGCGCGCGTCATCCATGTTACACCCTATGACATCAGCGTGGATAAGACGGCGGGGGAGCTGACGGAGCTGAAGGTCGTGCTGCTGGCAGACTTCCATCTGGGCTATAACATCGGCGAGGCGCAGATGCAGCGGATGGTGGAGCGCGTCAACGAACAGGACGCTGACCTTGTTGTCATTGCGGGCGATATTTTTGACAATGAGTTTGAGGCCGTTGAGAATCCTGATAAGATCGCGGCGGTTCTGCGCGGCATCCGCTCGAAATACGGTGTATATGCCTGCTACGGCAACCACGACGTGGAGGAGCCTGTCCTTGCCGGCTTCACCTTCCGCAGTGAGGAGGAAAAGCGAAGCAGTCCGGAGATGGACGCCTTTCTGGAACAGTCCGGCATCCGGCTGCTGCGCGACGAGACGGTGCTCATCGACGACGCCTTCTATCTCTGCGGGCGCGCGGACGCGCAGCGTCCGGGGCGCGGCATCGAGACACGCAAAACGCCGAAGGAGCTGACAGAGGGTCTTGACCATACAAAGCCCATTCTCGTGCTCGACCACCAGCCGCGCGAGCTGGAGGAGCTGGCCGCGGCCGGCGTGGATGTGGACTTCGGCGGGCACACGCACGACGGACAGATGTTTCCGGGCAACCTGACGGTGCGGCTGTTCTGGGAGAATCCGTGCGGCCATCTGCAAAAGGGCGCAATGCACAGCATCGTGACCTCCGGCGTCGGGCTGTTCGGCCCGAACATGCGCGTGGCGACGCGTGCGGAGATTTGTCCGGTTACGATCCATTTTCAGGAAAAAACGGAAAAATAACGCTATACTACCGTGTAGAAAACACTTGTTCTATTTCTGCCGATGTGCTATACTTTTCTCAAACGAAGCGAGAGAGGACGGGGAGCCATGGTGGAGAAAAAGAAGGTCTATGCGGCAATCGATCTGAAGTCATTTTTTGCGTCGGTGGAGTGCGTGGAGCGCGGGCTTGACCCGCTCTCGACCAACCTTGTCGTCGCCGATCTCTCGCGCACGGAAAAGACCATCTGCCTCGCCGTCTCGCCCTCACTCAAGGCGCACGGCATATCGGGCCGGGCACGGCTTTTCGAGGTCGTTGAGCGTGTGAAGGAGGTCAACGCCGCCCGCCGTGCTGCTGCGTCGGGCGGAACGCTCACCGGGTCATCGAGCGACGCGGTCGTGCTGACCGAGTCACCCTCGCTGGCTGTGGATTATATCGTGGCGCCGCCGCGCATGGCAAAATACATCGACTACAGCACGCGCGTTTACCGCACCTATCTAAAGTATGTCGCGCCCGAGGATATCCATGTCTATTCCATCGACGAGGTGTTCATCGATGCAACCCACTAC
>CAKTOJ010000027.1 GCA_934589665.1 uncultured Oscillospiraceae bacterium
ATCTTGATGGAGTTCTTGTTCGCGCCGACGGTACCGTCGCCGCCGAGACCCCAGAACTTGCACTCGATGGTGCCCTCCGCCGCGGTATTCGGGCAGTTCTTGTCCTCGGGCAGGGACAGGCCGGTCACGTCATCAACGATGCCGATGGTGAACTGGCGCTTCATCTCGTCCTTCTTGAGCTCGCTGTAAACCGCGAACACGGAGGCCGGCGGGGTATCCTTGGAGCCGAGGCCGTAACGGCCGCCGATGACCTCAATACCGGTCTTGCCGGCGTTGGCCAGAGCAGTGACGACATCAAGATAGAGGGGCTCACCCTGCGCGCCGGGCTCCTTGGTGCGGTCGAGAACAGCGATCTTCTTGCAGGTCGCGGGAATGGCCTCGATCAGGCGGTCGGCCTTGAACGGGCGGTACAGGCGAACCTTGATGAGGCCGACCTTCTCACCGTGGGCATTGAGGTAGTCGATGACCTCCTCAGCCACGTCGCAGATGGAGCCCATCGCGATGATGACGCGGTCGGCGTCGGGTGCGCCGTAGTAGTTGAAGAGCTGATAGTCGGTGCCAAGCTTGGCGTTGATCTTGTCCATGTAGGACTCAACGACCTCCGGCAGGGCGTCATAATACTGGTTGCAGGCCTCGCGGTGCTGGAAGAACGTATCGCCGTTCTCGTGGCTGCCGCGCATGTGGGGATGCTCGGGGTTGAGCGCGTGCTCACGGAACGCCTTGACCGCGTCCATATCGCACATTTCGGCCAAATCCTTATAATCCCAAACCGCGATCTTCTGGATCTCATGGCTGGTACGGAAGCCGTCGAAGAAGTTGATGAAGGGCACCTTGCCGGTCAGCGCCGCGAGATGGGCGACCGGGGAGAGGTCCATGACCTCCTGCACATTGCCCTCGCAGAGCATGGCAAAGCCGGTCTGACGGCAGGCCATAACGTCGGAGTGATCGCCGAAGATGTTCAGCGCGTGGGTGGAAACAGTACGTGCGGAAACGTGGAACACGCAGGGCAGCTGCTCCGCAGCGATCTTATACATGTTGGGGATCATCAGCAGCAGGCCCTGAGAGGCGGTGTAGGTGGTCGTCAGCGCACCGGTTCCGAGAGAACCGTGCACCGCGCCGGCCGCACCGGCCTCGGACTGCATCTCAACGACCTTGACACGGGTGCCGAAGATGTTCTTCTGGCCGTTGGCGCTCCACTGGTCGACCAGGTCGGCCATGGGGCTCGAGGGGGTAATAGGATAAATTGCGGCAACTTCACTAAACGCGTACGATACGTGCGCGGCAGCGTTATTACCGTCCATGGACTTCATTTTTCTTGCCATAAATGAAACCTCCTTGTTTATTTCACCGCCGAACGGCGGTACTCTCTGCGTATTTACGCAAAATCTGACCACACGATAATAGCACAGTCTTTTCAGAATGTAAACGGCGTTTTCACGAAAAACATTTATTTTTTTGCAAAATACTGTTCAATTTTGCTGATGGTTTCCATGTTTTTGCAATTTCCTATTCAAATCATCTATATATCCCTTCTTATTTATTGGAAACGTTTCCTGTCCTCCCGCGCCGCGCTTGCCATATGCGGCAAATTGTGATAGACTTTAGGATAAATATAACGCTGTGAAAGGAGGGCGTCCATGGTCACAGCAGTGCGTTCTCTCGGCTTACAGGGCATTTGCGGCTATGAGGTCACGGTGGAGTGCTTTCTCTCCGGCGGGCTGCCCGCGTTCGATATCGTCGGTCTTGGCGACACGGCGGTTAAGGAAGCGCGCGAGCGCGTGCGCGCCGCGATCAAGAACTGCGGAGCTAAATTCCCCGTCAGCCGCATTACAGTCAACCTCGCGCCCGCGAACCTGAAAAAGGAGGGCACGCTCTACGATCTGCCGCTTCTGCTCGGCCTGCTGGCCGGGGAGGGCGAGATCGCAGCGCCCGATTCCTCCTCGGCTTTCATCGGCGAGCTTTCGCTCACCGGCGCACTGCGTCCGATCCACGGTGTTCTGCCGATGGCGCTGGCCGCAGAGCGCGCGGGGATCAAAACGCTTTACGTTCCCGCTGAAAACGCTGCCGAGGCAACCCTTGCCGACGGCCTGACCGTTTACGGTATCGAGACCGCCGCACAGCTTCTGTCGCATCTGCGCGGCGAGGAGCGGCTGACGCCCGCACCGCGCTGGGAGCCGGCGGCGGAAGCTGGGACCCAGCCCGACTTTGCCGACGTGATGGGACAGGAAAACGTCAAGCGCGCGCTGGAGATTGCCGCCGCGGGCGGGCATAATATTTTACTCATCGGCTCGCCGGGCGCGGGAAAATCCATGCTCGCGCGGCGTCTGCCCTCCATTCTGCCCGACATGACGCATGCCGAGGCGCTGGAGGCGACTGAGATCTGGTCCGTTGCCGGCCTGACCGACAGCGCGCATCCCATGCTCACACAGCGCCCGTTCCGCGCGCCGCACCATACACTTTCGGCTTCGGCGATGTCCGGGGGCGGCAGAACACTCTCCCCCGGTGAGATTTCCCTTGCACACCACGGTGTATTATTTCTGGACGAATTCCCTGAGTTTCACCGTGACGTACTCGAATCCCTGCGCGCCCCGCTCGAAGACGGCGAGGTCACCATTACCCGCGCCGCGGGCAGCGTTACGCTGCCGAGCCGCTTTATGCTCGTCGGCGCCATGAACCCCTGCCGCTGCGGCTGGTACGGCCACCCCTCCGGACGCTGCCGCTGCTCGCAGAAGGATGTGGAAAAATACGTCTCCAAGATCTCCGGTCCCCTGCTCGACCGCATGGATCTGCATGTTTCTGTACCCTCTGTCGAGTTCGAAGCCATGCGCCGGCGCGAAAAGGCCGAGTCCTCTGCCGCTGTGCGCGAGCGTGTCAACGCCGCGCGGGATATCCAGAAAAGCCGGTTTGCAGGGACGAACGTCACCTGCAACGCCTATATGAGCCCACCAATGGTTGGTGAATTCTGCCGCCTTGACGCGGCAGGCGAAAAGCTGCTCAAGGGCGCGTTCGACCGGCTCGGCCTGACCGCCCGCAGCCATGATAAGCTCCTGCGCGTCGCACGCACCATCGCTGACCTTGACCGCAGCGAGCAAATCGAAGCCCACCACCTCGCCGAAGCGATCCAGTACCGCAACACCGACATTCTGAGGGGGGAGAGCTGATGAAAGGAGCCATGCGGTACGTCTTTACCGTTCTTCTGGAACACGCTGCGGCCGTATCCGCCTGCGTGCTGCTCTTTGCCGCGGCCGCACCGCACGTCAACAGCGGCTCGCTTTCAGCGGGCCATCTCTGGTTCTATCCGCTGCTCATCCTGCTTGCCGCGGCGCTTGCCTTTGCTCTCGGCGCACTGCTCCGCCGCGACACGCCCCGCATTAACCGGGGCCGCTGCTGGAACGCTGCAATGGCCTACTATGTTCTGAACCTTGCCATATACCTCTTCGCGGTAAAAAGCAGCACCTTTGGGGCCTACGGCGACATGCAGCCCTCCGGCCCGCTCAGTCTTGCCGCGCAGCTCTGGTGCCTGCCGGAGCTGTGGACAGCCGGCACCTCCGCCGCACACAGTGGCAGCGTCTGGTATCTTCTCTCCGGCGCGCTGCTCGCCGCTGTCGAGCCGCTGTGCCTGACGCTCGGTCTGCTTCTGCCGCACCGTCCCTCCCCCGCCGCGCAGACACGCGAAACGGCCAACGAAACTTTATCCAACAAGGAGAATACGCCCCATGCGTGAAATGATTCTTTGCAAGCTCGGCGAGGTCGTCCTCAAAGGGCTCAACCGCCGCAGCTTTGAGGACCGGCTCGTCGGCAACCTCCGCCGCCGCACGGCGAAATGCGGCAATTTTCGCATCTATTCCAAGCAGAGCACCATTTATGTCGAGCCGGTAAACGACGAGAGCGACCTTGCCGCGGCTTACGCCGCCTGCAAGCAGGTATTTGGCGTGATCGCCGTTTCCCGCGCACTGCCGTGTGAAAAGGATGTGCAGGCCATTATCCGCACCGCCAAAACCTACCTTGCCGGGGAATTTGCCTGCGCGAAGGATTTCAAGGTCGAAAGCAAGCGCGCGGACAAGGCCTTTCCGCTCACCTCCATCCAGCTCTCCCAACAGGTCGGCGGCGCGCTGCATCAGGCCTTCCCAAACTGCGCGGTCAATGTCCACGATCCGGAGCTGACCGTATTTATCGAGGTGCGCGACGATGCGGCCTATGTCCACGGCCCCGCCGAGGCGGGCGCGGGCGGTCTTCCCATCGGCATGGGCGGCAGCGCTGTTTCTCTCCTTTCCGGCGGCATCGATTCGCCCGTCGCGTCCTACATGATGGCAAAGCGCGGCGTATCGCTGGAAATGGTGCACTTCTTCTCTCCGCCCTACACCTCTGACGCGGCAAAGGAAAAGGTGCTTGAGCTCGCACAGCTGCTCACGCCCTGGTGCGGCCGGCTGACCGTCCACATTGTCCCCTTCACCGAAATTCAGGAGCAGATCCGCACAAACTGCCCCGAGGACCACTTCACGCTTATCATGCGCCGCTTTATGATGCGCCTTGCCCAGCGTGTAGCTGACGAGGTGAACGCCAAGGCGCTCGTCACCGGCGAATGCCTCGGACAGGTCGCCAGCCAGACGATGGAGGCGCTGCGCGTGAGCGAGGACGTAGTAGAGCTCCCCGTTCTCCGTCCGCTCATCGGCATGGACAAGGAAGAGATCATCCGCATCTCCCGCAAAATCGGCACGTTTGACACCTCGATTCTCCCTTATGAGGATTGCTGCACCGTCTTTACCCCGCGCCATCCCAAAACCAAGCCCCACGTTGAAGAGGTGCGCGAGCTGGAGGCCGTGCTCGATATCGACGCACTGTGCGACCGTGCGATGGCGGGCCGTGAGCGCGTCCGGATCAAGCTGTAAGGAGGCGCATGGGATGACAGAACCGTACTTTCCCGAGCAGGAAGTTTCCACCCTGCTGCGCGAGAAGGGGTTGACGCTCGCCGCGGCAGAAAGCTGCACCGGCGGACTGATCGCCAAGCGCATGACCGATCTCTCTGGCGCGTCGCAGATCTTTATGGGCGGCGTGGTAAGCTATACCAATCAGGTCAAGGCCCGCGTGCTCGGCGTACCGCAGGCGCTTCTTGACGAATACGGCGCGGTCAGCGAGCCGGTTGCCCGCGCTATGGCTGAAGGCGTCCGCCGCATCACCGGCGCGGACGTCGGCGTCTCCGTCACCGGCGTGGCGGGGCCCGACCGCGACGACCGCGGCAACGAGGTCGGAACCGTCTACATTGCGCTCACGTGCGCCGATGGAACACACAGCCGTCTGTGCCGCTTCGGCGCGCTTTCCCGCGCGGAGATCCGCACAAAGGCCGCCGACGCCGTGTTCGCACTGGTGCAAAGCAAGCTGGGCTGAGGAAGCTTTTATGCTTTAAAATGAATAATCTGCAAATTTTGCTTTCCGCATTGCAAATTCAAACATTGTGTGCTATGCTGACAGTAAGGATACCATGCCGGTTGTGCATGGATGCTATGCAAAGGAGTGATTTCTTATGGTTAGACTTATCATGGGTGAAAAGGGTACCGGTAAGACGAAGAAGCTCATCGAGCTCATCAACTCTGCCGCCTCCGAGGAAAACGGCAATGTGGTGTGCATTGAAGCGAAATCCTCGATGACCTTTGACATCCATTACCACGTTCGTCTGCTTTCTGCCGACGAAAATCAGATCACCACATACGAGGGCCTGCGCGGCTTTGTGAGCGGCCTGTACGCCGGCAATTACGATATTTCCCACATCTTTATCGACAACCTCTTCAAAATCGTCGGCGGCGAGTGCAATCAGGCTGCGGACGACTTCCTGGATTGGCTCAACCACTTCAGCAACGATCATGGCGTGAAGTTCACCGTTTCCGTCACCGGTGATCCCAGTCTGGCCACCGACGGGATGCAGAAGTATCTGTGATCCCTCTCTCCTGTTATGCAAAAAAGGAAGCAGCATTTGCTGCTTCCTTTTTCTTTTCTGGTTTCCCGCAAAAGAGCACGAAAAAAGGGCCGTCCGGCTGGACGGCCCTTATCGTTTGCTTTCATCAGCCAATGCTGTTGAGCTTAACGGTCAGGGAGCTCTTCTTGTGAGCCGCGTTATTCTTGTGAAGAATACCCTTCGCAACAGCCTTATCGACCGTCTTCACTGCGACCTTGTAAGCACCCTCGGCCTCGGTGCGATTGCCTTCAGCGGCAGCCGCCTCGAACTTTTTGAGTGCGGTCTTGAGTGCAGACTTGTCGGCCTTATTGCGCACATTGCGCACCTCAGCGATGGCGACGCGCTTCTTGGCAGACTTAATATTCGGCAAACCAAACACCTCCTCCGGTTGGGATTTGACGGCGAAACGCAAAGATCCACCGTGCAGAATGGTATTTTAGCAAAGATTCCATAGAATTGCAAGCATTTTTTTAGGATTTTCTTTACTTTTTTGCATGCTTCAAAATTTAGGGGACATACTGAACAGAGCATACAAGATTTTGTGGAAAGAAGGCGGTGCTTTTTGCTGTCACGGCGAACAGATCTGGCGCTGGAGGCTCACGAACTCTACCGCGCGGCAGCAAGGGGCAGCGCACCGCGCGGGCTTTCCTGCCGGGAATACGAGTGCGATGGCTGCCGCGCAACTGCCGTTCTGGTCAAAGACGCCGAGGCCGCGCAGGCGCTCGGCAAGCCGGAGGGCCGATATATTACGCTCGACCTGCGCTCGCTTCGGGAGCAGTCGGCGGACTGGAGCAGTCAGGCTGCCGCCGCCGTTGCCAAAGAGCTGCGCATGCTTCTGCCCGACGGAACAGAGAGCGCGCTTGTCGTCGGCCTCGGCAACCGCGCTATGACGCCGGATATCATCGGTCCTGAAAGCGCGCGGCACATCTTGGCAACACGCCATCTGCGCCGTCTTGACGTCTTTTCCTCGCTTGCATGCGTCAGCGTGCTCACCCCCGGCGTGCTTGGCCAAACCGGTTTGGAGGCCGCAGAGCTGGTTCGCGGCGCGGTAAAAGCCGTCGGGCCCGACGTGGTGATCGCGGTCGACGCGTTGTGCGCGCAGCACCTTGGCCGTGTGTGCACGACCGTGCAGCTCTCCGATACAGGCATTGTTCCCGGCTCCGGCGTCGGCAACCACCGCGGCGCGCTCACACGGGAAACGCTCGGCGTGCCGGTTTTCGCCATCGGCGTGCCGACAGTCGTCGATGCTGTAACGCTCACGCGGGATGTTCTGGAGGAGGCCGGTATGGAAGAGCTTGACGCTCAAGCGCTGCGCGGACACGAGGGCGTCATGGTCACGCTGCGCGACATCGATGCACAGGCGCTTGCGCTTTCCCGTGTGGTTGGCTTCGGGATCGGCCTCGCGCTCCAGCCCGCGCTCTCGCTTGATGAGCTGCGCGCACTGCTGACCTGATTTTGGCAGGTTTGTCCGTGATTCCACGTTTCTCCGCATGAATTTCTGCGCTCTTTCCATTGCAATCTCCGCTTTTTTGCGCTACAATGGCAACAAAATTTCAGCAAAGGAGCGCAAGTTATGTACGATCTCAAGGATTTTAAGGCCGCTGAACACATTCCGGGGCTTTTGGACTGGATGCGCGGGCAGATGAACAGCTGCGGCGGTAAAACGGCCGTGGTCGGCATCTCCGGCGGCAAGGACAGCTCCGTCATCGCCGCGCTGTGTGTTGAGGCTTATGGCCGTGAAAACGTGGTCGGCGTGCTGATGCCGGACGGCGTGCAGCCCGATATCGACTACTCCAACGGCATCGTGGAATACCTCGGCATCAAAAATTATACCTTTAATATCCACGGCGGCACCAGCGGCATCCTCGACGAAATGGCGCGCGTCGGCATTGAGGCCAGCCGCCAGACGACGGTGAACCTTCCCTCCCGCATCCGCATGGCCACGCTCTATGCCATTGCGCAGAGCGTCGATCACGGTATCGTCATCAACACCTCAAACCTCAGCGAGGACTGGGTGGGTTACTGCACCATTTACGGCGACAGCGCGGGCGCTTTCTCCCCTATCGGCATGTACACGACCGAGGAGGTTATTGAGATCGGCCGTGCGCTTGGTCTGCCTGAGCGCTTCCTCATCAAGCCGCCCTCCGACGGTCTGACCGGCAAAACCGACGAGGATAACCTTGGCTTCACCTATCATGCCGTCAACGACTATGTCCGCAAGGGCATTGCCGATCCGGAGATCAAAAAGCAGATCGACGAAAAGCACCGTGTCAGCCGCTTCAAGTTTGAAACGCTCCCCGTTTACCACAACGGCCTTCCCATGGTGATCGAGGACAGCACAAACTACTATAAATAAAATTCGCACACAAAAGGGGCTTCCTTGCAGTAAGAAAGCCTCTTTTTTCGTTCGAGGTACATATTATGTCAACTCTATTTGATCCGCGCGACGCGCACTGCAAGTCCCCCTTCGGCGCGGTCACGGTCTTTGCTGCCGTGGACTTCACGTTTTATCCGCACGAAAACGCCATTACCGGCTGCACACTGCTCGTTCATCTGGAGTTTTCCGACCGCTGGGTGGAAACAGAACTGCTCCCCTCCACCGATGAAGAAGGCGCTTCTGTCTTTACCGGCACGTTTTTTGCTCCCTCGCAGCCGGAGCTGGTCTGGTATCATTTCCGTCTGCGCTGGGCTGATGGCGGCGTGAGCTGCTATGGCAGGGACGGCTTTCAAAGCTGGGATGCCGTTACACCCTGGCAGCTGACCGTCTACGACGGCCGTGCCAGGACGCCGGACTGGTTTGGCCGCGGCGTGACCTATCAGATTTTTCCTGACCGTTTTTGCCGTGCCAAAAAGCGCGGCGTTGAAGGTCTGATCGGCCGCCGCACACTGCACGAACGCTGGGATGAGGCTCCCCTCTGCGGGCCGAACGAGCTCGGCGACTACTGCGAGGACTTCTTCGGCGGCGATCTGGCAGGCATTACACAGAAGCTTGACTACCTCGCCTCGCTCCATGTCACAACGCTTTACTTGAACCCCATTTTTGAAGCTGCCTCCAACCACCGCTACGACACGGCCGATTACGAACGCATCGATCCGCTGCTCGGCGATGAGGCGGACTTCCGCACGCTATGCACTGAGGCGAAAAAACGCGGCATCCGCGTGATGCTCGACGGTGTGTTCAACCACACTGGCGCAAAAAGCCGGTATTTCAATGCAGATGGCTTTTATCCCGACTCCGGCGCAGCACAGGGGCCGGATTCACCTTATTTCTCGTGGTACAGCTTTCATCCATTCCCCACCGATTATGACGCGTGGTGGGGCATCAAGAATCTCCCTGCCGTCAACGAATCGAATGAAGGTTATGTCAACTACATAGCTGCAGGGGAAAATGCCGTCATCCGCCGCTGGCTGCGCACGGGAGCCTCGGCATGGCGGCTCGATGTGGCCGATGAGCTGCCCGACGAGTTTATTGTGGCCATCCGATCAGCCATGCGGGAGGAGTTCCCCGACGCCTATCTGCTCGGCGAGGTCTGGGAGGACGGCTCGAACAAGGTCTCCTATTCCAAGCGCCGGCGCTATCTGCTCGGCGGAGAACTGCACAGTCTGATGAATTACCCCTTCCGCACAGCACTGCTCTCCTTCCTCACCGGTACAAACAGTGCAGAACAGTTCCGCGATGCGATGGAAACGATCCGCGAAAATTATCCTGCCCCTGCCTTTTATGGTGCGATGAATTTCCTTTCCACACATGACACGCCCCGTCTGCTGACGATCCTCAGCTGCGCACAGCCTCCCACTGACCGCGGCGAGCGTATGCACTACCGCCTCTCCCCCGCCGAACGCGAGCGTGGAACACTTCTGCTCAAGCTCGCAGCCGTTGTTCTTTACGCGTTTCCCGGCTCGCCAACAATCTATTATGGCGACGAAGCCGGTATGGAAGGCTTTGAGGACCCCTCCAACCGCCGCACCTACCCGTGGGGACATGAGGATGCCGCACTGCTTGACTATTTTCGCACTCTCGGCGCACTGCGCGCATCGCGCGAATCCCTGCAGAGCGGAGACATTCGTTATCTATATGCCTTCGGTCGCGTTCTCTGCTTTGCGCGTCAGGCCGAGGATGAAACGACGATTTGCGCCGTCAACGCGGGTGCGGATGCCGTAGATGTTCTTCTCCCATGGGAGGCTGCTCTCGCCCACGACGCCATCAGCGGCCAGTCGTTTCTTGCCGAAGGCGGATCGCTGCACATTACCCTCACACCTCACGACGCGCTGCTTTTGACCGAATGATAAAGCAAGGACTGTTTCACGTGAAACAGTCCTTGCTTTTTTCTTTGCCGGCTACAAAATTTTGCTCGAATTTTTTCTCTTTGCGGTTGAAATCGCCTTGATTTGTGCTATACTGAATTACTATAGAATCAGTAGGCTGGAAAGTTGTTCGTTTCCGCCGGAAAGCGGGTGTCGGTTTTTGGCAAAAATCATTGCGATCGTAAACCAGAAGGGCGGCGTCGGAAAGACGACCACCTGTGTCAATATGACCGCCGCGCTGCGCGAGCGCGGCAAACGTGTCCTGCTGTGCGACTTTGATCCGCAGGCCAATTCCACCTCCGGCATGGGCGTGGACAAAACAGTATCACAGGGCGTGTATGATGTGCTCATCAATGGGATTGACGCGAAAAGCGCCGTGGTCACCACGCGGTACGGCGACGTTCTGCCCTCATCCAAGGCGCTCGCCGGCGCCGGCATTGAGATGATTGATCTGCCCGACCGCCAGTTCCGCCTGAAAAAGACGCTTGACGCCCTATCCCCTGACTATGACTTTATTTTCATCGACTGCCCGCCCTCGCTTGAGCTTTTAACACTCAACGCGCTGTGTGCGGCAGACTCTCTTCTTGTTCCCGTGCAGGGTGAATATTATGCGCTCGAAGGGCTTTCCGATCTCATGAACACCGTGCGCATCGTGCGCCGCAGCATGAACCCGAAGCTGGAACTGGAAGGCGTGCTGCTGACGATGTTCGACGGGCGCACCAATCTTGCGCTTCAGGTTGCCGAAGAGGTCAAGCGCTACTTCCCCGGCAAGGTTTACGCAACGGTCATTCCGCGCAACGTGCGCCTTTCCGAGGCGCCGAGCCACGGCAAGCCCATCAATGCCTATGACCGCTCTTCCCGCGGTGCGGAGGCCTATGGTGCATTTGCCGACGAGTTTTTGAAGAAAAACGCATAAAGGAGGCTGAACTGTGTGAAAGCCAGCACGTTTTTTCAGCGCGCCGCGCTTCTCCTTCTCCCTGCGCTTCTGCTTACCGGATGCGGTCAGGCTTCCACGCAGAAGGACGCTTCCTCCGATGCCATGCAGATCGCCGCCCCCACAGAAACAAGCGCCGTGCTGTACGTCAATCAACAGCTTGGCTTTACGATGGAGCTGCCGCTTGACTGGCTCGGTCAAATTGAGATCGAAGAAGAATATGACGTCCCTCTGCATGATGGCGGCAACTGCATTACGGTCTATCACAAGCAAACGCACGAGAGCGAAGGCTCTGGAGTTCTCTTTTTTATTGACTGTTTCCCCGGTGACTGGAGCAATGAAAACCCGCCCGTGCAGGCGGGGCAGAGCATTGTCGTGCTGAAAACGAATGGCTTCACCTGCCTGCTCCGCACACCAAGCGATGTGGAGTATAGCGAAACGGATGAAGAGCTCGCCGCATCCTATCAGGCTCTCAGCGGCCGGCTGGATGCGTTGTGCGGGCATTTCAGCGCAATCTCCTGACATACAAAACTATTTTCTGCGCATTTAACCGATTCCCATAGAAAGGAGAATTTTCATGGCAAACGCAAATCGCGGGCTCGGCAAGGGACTTGGCGCGCTGCTTGGCGACGTGGCCCTGCAGACCGACGCGTCCGACAGTCTTTACCTCCCCATTTCTCAGGTGGAAAGCTGCGCCGGGCAGCCGCGTAAATATTTTGATGAAGAGGCCCTTTCCGATCTGGCTGATTCCATCCGTGAGCACGGTATTATCCAGCCCCTGACGGTGCGAAAGCTGTCCTCCGGCTATTATCAGATCATTGCCGGAGAGCGCCGCTGGCGCGCGGCGAGGCTTGCCGGACTGAGCGAGGTGCCCGCCATTGTCATTGAGGCAGATGACCGCAAGGCAATGGAGCTTGCGCTGATCGAAAATCTTCAGCGTGAGGACCTCAATCCCATCGAAGAGGCCGAGGGCTATAAAACACTTATTGAAACCTATCACATGACGCAGGAGGATGCCGCCGCAACTGTCGGCAAGTCCCGCCCCGCCGTCGCCAACGCGCTGCGTCTTCTTGCGCTGGAAGAAAGCGTGCGCGAAGAGCTGAAAAACGGCCGCATCAGCGCCGGACATGCCCGCGCACTGCTCCCTCTCCCTGCCGCAAAGCAGCGCGAAGCCGCAAGCAGCATCATCGCGCAGGGACTAAACGTCCGACAGACTGAAGCCATGGTCAAGCGGATGAGCAGCGAGAAAAAGCAGAAGCTCTATCCTATCGAGCATGTCGTTGCCGAAAGCTATGGTGCGATTGCCGCGCAGGAGCTCGGCCAGACGCTCGGGCGAGGCGTCAAAATCGTGCAGGGACGCAAAAAGGGCCGTATCGAGTTGGACTACTACGATCTTGACGACCTCAACGACCTGCTCGAAGCGCTCGGCACCCTCAAACACCGCAAAAGCAACGGAGGAAGCAAAAAGTGACCGACTTTATCCATGAGGCCCCGCCGCCGGAGGGCAGTAAGCCCGTTCCGCCGGAAAAACCGGCGAGTGAAAAAGAGCGGCAGAAGCGGGTCTATACCTATATCGCCGTACTCTTCACCGCAGCATTTATCCTGATCCTGTGGTC
Source organism: uncultured Oscillospiraceae bacterium (assembly GCA_934589665.1). GTDB lineage: Bacteria > Bacillota > Clostridia > Oscillospirales > Oscillospiraceae > Hominicoprocola. Next base: position 12,806 of record CAKTOJ010000027.1, read on the forward strand.
GTTTCTGGCAAATCACCGGAGCAATCAGGAGGTCATCAACCAGCTCAAAGGCAGCACCAATCTGGTGCAGTCGACACTGGAGGAAAACGCAGAGCTGGAAAACGAGGTCAAGGCTCTGGAAACGCAGGTCGAAGAGCTGGAGCAAAAGCTGGCCGAAACAGAAGACGCCCTGACTGCAGCACAGGACGAAGCGGAAAACTACCGTGCGCTTTATGAAGCGCTCACCGGCGGCGAAACCGACGGTGCACCATCCGTACCGTAACCCATTGCTGCTCATATGTAAATACGCAATGCAGCTGTTCGTGCCGATGGGTTTCACGTGAAACAATAACTTTGACAATTTTTGATTTTGAGGTAGAAAATCATGCTGGATATTCGATTTATTCGTGAAAATCCCGATATTGTCCGGGAAAACATCAAGAAGAAGTTCCAGGATTCCAAGTTGCCCCTTGTGGATGAGGTGCTGGAGCTGGACGAAAAGAAACGCGCCGCTATCACGGAGGCAAGCGATCTGCGCGCGCAGCGCAATGCACTCTCGAAGCAGGTCGGCATGTTGATGGGACAGGCCAAAAAGGATCCCAGCAAGCTTGCCGAGGCGGAGGCGATCAAGGCCAAAGTTAAGGCCGAGGCCGAGCGTCTGGCCGAACTGGAAAGACTCGAGGTCGAGTACGAGGAAAAGCTGCATCACGATATGCTCCAGATCCCGAACATCATTGATCCCAGCGTCCCCATCGGCCCGGACGACAGCTATAATGTCGAAGTCCAGCGCTTCGGCGAGCCGAAGATCCCCGATTTCGAGATTCCCTACCACACAGAGATCATGGAAAGCTTCGACGGCGTTGACATGGACGCCGCGGGACGCGTGTCCGGAGCAGGCTTCTACTATCTGCTCGGTGATATTGCCCGCCTGCACGAGGGCGTGTTGGCTTACGCACGTGACTTTATGATCGACAAGGGCTTTACGTTCTGCATCCCGCCGTTTATGATCCACGGCAATGTGGTCGAGGGCGTGATGAGCCAGACCGATATGGACGCCATGATGTACAAGATCGAGGGTGAGGACCTCTACCTCATCGGCACGAGCGAACACTCGATGGTCGGCCGCTTCATCGGTGAAGTCATTCCCGAAAACAAGCTGCCGCAGACGCTGACCTCCTACTCTCCCTGCTTCCGTAAGGAGAAGGGCTCCCACGGCATTGAGGAGCGCGGCGTGTACCGCATCCATCAGTTTGAAAAGCAGGAAATGATCGTGGTCTGCAAGCCCGAGGACTCCATGAAGTGGTACGAGCAGATGTGGCAGTGGAGCGTCGAGCTGTTCCGCAGCATGGATATTCCCGTTCGCCAGCTTGAGTGCTGCTCCGGCGACCTCGCCGATCTGAAGGTCAAGAGCTGCGACATTGAGGCGTGGTCTCCGCGCCAGCAGAAGTATTTCGAGGTCTGCTCCTGCTCCAACCTCGGCGACGCACAGGCACGCCGGCTGAAGATTCGCGTCAAGGGTGAGGATGGAAAGCTGTATCTGCCCCACACGCTCAACAACACCGTCGTCGCTCCGCCGCGTATGCTCATCGCGTTTTTGGAAAACAACCTTCAGGCGGACGGCAGCGTATTGATCCCGAAGGTGCTCCAGCCGTACATGGGCGGCAAGGAGAAGCTGGTACCCAAGAAATAATCTCGATTTTGATTCCAAATTGCAATATTGTTTCAAAATATTTCATTTTGTATTAAAGGTGAGCTATGGGCGTTTCGGAACGCAGGAGCGAACTGAGCTGGCAGAATCTGACATTCTGTGCCATGGTGCTTTTTATCCATTGCAGCAGCCAGCCGGTGGCCGTACTGCGAGCAGACAGCTGGCAGTTTGCGCTGGTCTTTCTTCTGCAAAAGCTCAGCTTTGTGAGCGTATACGGCTTCTTTCTCCTCAGCGGCGTAAAGCTGACGTTAGCGCGCGGGCGGCGCGTGAGTGCGGTGCAATACTATAAGGGACGGCTGAAGTCGATCCTTCTGCCCTACTTCATCGCCATGCTGGTATACTATGTGTGGTTCAGTGCGGTGCTTGGGTACATCCAGCCGTCAATCAGCGGCTTTCTGGGCTATCTGGTGCGCGGTGATCTGTCCAGTCCATTCTATTTCATCATTGCGCTCACGCAGCTCATCGTGCTCATGCCGCTGCTGCGGTACACAGCTGAGCACGTCTCCCCTGCCCTATCGCTGCCGCTGGCGCTGGCGGTGAGCTGGATGAGCGAGCTGTATTTTGAACAGTTTTTGCAGCTGTTCAACTCATCCGTTTCGTTCGCCTACGGCGACCGCGTGTTCACGACCTACCTGTTTTACTATCTCGCAGGCTGCTATATCGGTCTGCACTACGATGCCTTCCTCACGGCGCTGCAGCAGAACCGTCGGTTTATCACCGGTGCGTTTGTGCTTTTCGCCGCGTTTGACGCCGCACTTTCCTACCGCGGGCGGGTGCTTTCACTGTGGTCGCCGCTCTGGCCGATGGCGCATTTGGCCTATCTTCTCGCCGCCATTACGTTCTGTTTTCTTGCAGCGTCCTCCATCCGCCGTCCCCTGCCGCGCTGGCTGGCACAGGTGGACAGAGCAAGCTTTCTTATCTATCTCTACCATGCGCTGGCCATTTCTGCGCTTGATAAAATACTTGAGCGCACCGATATCACAGGCGCGTTCGCTCCCTATCTTATCCGCATCGTCACCGCCTTTACGCTTGTACCGCTTGGCTGCGTCATGTGGCAGAGGACATGGGGCGCGATTCGTCGAAATGGCTTTGAAAAAAATCGATCAGGAGAATCCGTATGAAGAAATTTATGGAAGAATTTAAAGCGTTTGCCATGCGCGGCAACGTCATCGACATGGCCGTCGGCGTCATCATCGGCGGCGCATTCAAAGCGATCGCCGACTCGCTGGTGAACGACATCATCAACCCCGTCCTCGGCGTCTTTACTGGCGGACACACGGACCTTTCCGCCCTTGCTTTTTCCCTGCCGGGCGGCGGTGAGCTGATGCTGGGCAATTTCATCAACGCCATTTTGAACTTCCTCATCATGGCTTTTGTGGTATTCTGCATCGTAAAAGCCATCAACAAAATGCACGACAAGCTCTCCAAGCCCGAACCGGCCGCGGAATCGGAGCCGGAGAAGGAGCCCAAACCGACGAAGGAAGAGCTTCTGCTTGCTGAGATCCGCGACCTTTTGAAGGAGCAGAGCAAGTGACAGCGCTGCTGACACAGGGTCTGCGGGAGCTGGGGCTGGATGAAAGCCGGGCCGGTACGCTCGAGCGCTTTGCCGCCCTCCTGCTTGAGAAAAACGAGGTAATGAACCTCACCGCCATTACGGAGCCGACCGCCGTCGCGCAGCTGCATCTGCTCGACAGCGCGGCATTGACGCAATTCGTCGATCTTTCCGGAAAAAAGGTCGTCGATGTCGGCACCGGCGCGGGCTTTCCGGGCATGCCGCTGCGGATCTTAAAGGATGATTTTGACCTGACGCTGCTCGACTCTCTCGGCAAGCGCATCGCGTGGCTCTCCGAGGCCTGCGAAGCACTCGGCTTGCAGCGTGTGGAATGTGTCCACGCGCGGGCGGAGGAATTTGCCGCCGCGCACTGCGAGCTATACGACACCGCCACATCCCGCGCGGTCGCGCAGCTCAATGTTCTCTGCGAGCTGGCGCTGCCGCTGGTGAAGGTCGGCGGGCAGTTTCTGGCCATGAAGAGCATTGACACCGAAGAGGAGATTGCCTCCGCCAAAAACGCCATACGGACGCTCGGCGGAAAAATCGTCAGCGTCAAGGACTACACGATTCCGACCAGCACCGTTACACATCGTGTGGTCGTGATCGAAAAGGTCTCCCCCACCCCGGCGAAATATCCGCGGGCGTTCGCAAAGATCAAAAAACAGCCGCTTTGACGCGCGGCACAGGAGTTTTTTATGGGACAGGTCATCGCCGTGGTATCCGGAAAGGGCGGCACGGGAAAAACTTCATTTACCGCGCTCGTCGGCTCGGCTTTGGCCGAAATGGGCTGCCGGACGCTGTGTCTGGACTGTGACATCGGTCTGCGGAACCTTGACCTCGCACTCGGCATGAGCGACTGCGCCCTGATGGACTTCACCGACGTGATCGCCGGCCGGGCAACGCTTGAGCAGGCCGCGGTCAGGCATCCGCGCTGCGGCAGGCTCTTCCTGCTCACCGCGCCGGTCGGGCTGCACGAGGATGTGCGGACGAGCCGCATGAAAGCACTGCTCGATGAGGTACGCGAAAAATTTGATTTCTGCCTGATCGACTCCGGTGCTGGGCTGGGCGATGCGTTCCGGCTGGCCACCTGCGCGGCGGACCGCGCGGTCGTGGTTGCAACGACCGATCCGACCAGCCTGCGCGACGCGCAGCGGACCGTGATGGAGCTGAAGGATTTCCCGAACGGGAAACTCCATCTGGTCGTCAACCGTGTGCGGCGCAAGCTGCTCAAGGCCTTAAGCAGCAACATCGACGACGCCATTGACGCGGCGGGACTGCCGCTGCTGGGCGTCATTCCCGAGGATGAAGGCATCCCCATTGCACTTGGGCGAAACGCCCTGACCGTATTCTCCCGCGAAAGCTACGCCGAGATCGCCTGCCGCAATATTGCGCGCCGGTTGACTGGCGAACGCGTGCCGCTGATGAAGCTTCCGCGGCGATAAATCAAAAAAGCAAAAAATTTACGATAGAAAGGGGCGCGGTTCAATGAACATCGCACTCATGGCACACGACAACAAAAAGGATCTCATGGTACAATTCTGCACAGCCTATGCCGGAATACTCTCCAAGCATACCATCTGTGCGACCAACATTACAGGAAAAATGGTCGCGGAGGCCACCGGTCTCCCCATCCACCTTTTCCTGGCGCGTATCCACGGCGGCGCGGAGCAGATCGGTGCCCGCATCGCATACAACGAGATCGATATGGTCCTCTTCTTCAACGATCCGCGCGACCAGAAATCCTGCGAAAGCGTGAGCTACATCTCCTGCCTGTGCGACCAGAACAACATTCCCTTCGCCAGCAATGTGGCCACGGCGGAAATGCTCGTCCTCGGTCTCAGCCGCGGCGATCTGGATTGGCGCGACATTGTAAATCCGAAAACCAAGCCGTTTACGGCGTGATTATAAATACAAAACGTTATATTTCAAGCAAAAATTACTGATAGGAGTTGTTTTTATCTTATGATGCAGTCCCGTACACACAACTGTAACCAGCTGCGCATCGAGAATGTGGGCGAGAAGGTCAAGCTCGTCGGCTGGATGGAGAATGTCCGCGAGGTCGGCGGCAATCTGGCTTTCGTCGTCCTGCGCGATTTCTATGGCACGACACAGGTCGTCGTGGAGGACGAAGAGGACCTGAAGGTCATCAAGGGAATCAACAAGGAATCCACCATCTCCGTCGAGGGCACCGTGCGCGAGCGCGCGAGCAAGAACAGCAAGCAGGCCACCGGCGAGATCGAGGTCG
>CAKTOJ010000028.1 GCA_934589665.1 uncultured Oscillospiraceae bacterium
AAGGAAAAGGCGAACGCGGAAAAGCAGCTCGCCGGCATTGAGAACAAGCTCTCGAATCAGGGCTTTATCGCCAAGGCGCCCGAGGCCGTCGTCAACGGCGCCCGCGAGGACGCGGCCAAGCTCCGCGCTCTCATCGAGAAGCTCGACGCCTCCGCCGCCGCGATGAAGAAGTAAAAGACATCCAAAACGCCCTGCCGCGGGACCTCCCGCGGCAGGGCGTTTACCATATAAGGCGTGTGATTACTTCTTTTTCATTTCCCTAATACACATGACAACGATATAGATCAGATAACCCAGAAAAATAACGACTGCGGGAAGGATCATAACGGCAAAAAAGAAGGCTGCGACGGATTGCATGAGCGCCTGATAGACGAGCTCTCCCATAAAAGTTCCTCCTCTCAAATTCCGGATTGTCTATGATATTTTTATGGTAGCAGAGAGATGTGAGAAAGTCAACGGCAAAGTGAGGGCTTTTCAAGTCCCTGTTCTTTTGTTATACTTACCTTATTATCAAAGGAGGGTGACACCTATGCAGAAGATCGAATTCGGCTCCACCGGCCTTGTGATCGAAAAGAACGGCTTCGGCTGCCTGCCCATTCAGCGCATCAGCGAGACGGAGGCGGTGAAGCTGCTGCACAAGGCCTACGATGGCGGCATCAACTTCTTTGACACCGCCCGCGCCTATTCGGACAGCGAGCAGAAGGTCGGCGCAGCCTTTTCCGGCATGCGTGACAAGATCGTGCTGGCGACCAAGACCGGTGCGCGGACAGCCGATGGCTTCTGGCGCGATCTGGAGACCAGCCTGCGCACGCTCAAAACGGACTACATCGACATTTACCAGTTCCACAATCCGGCCTTCTGCCCAAAGCCGGGCGGAGAGGATGGCCTGTACGATGCGGCGCTGGAGGCGAAGAAACAGGGCAAAATCCGCCATATTTCCATCACAAATCACCGCCTGGCTGTTGCACATGAGGCGATTGAATCGGGGCTGTATGCCTCGCTGCAATTCCCGTTCAGCTATCTTGCCGGCGAACAGGAGCTTTCACTGGTCGAGGGCTGCCGCAGACAGGGAATGGGCTTTATCGCCATGAAGGGCATGGCCGGCGGACTGCTGCGTGACGGGTTGACCGCGGCGGCGTGGATGGCGGAGCAGGAGAATGTTGTGCCGATCTGGGGCGTACAGCGCGAGGAAGAGCTGGATCAGTTTTTACAGTTTATTCGTGAGGGCGGCGCTCTGACGCAGGTGCAGAGAGATGAGATCGAGCGTGACCGCAGGGAGCTCTGCGGCGAATTCTGCCGCGGCTGCGGCTACTGTATGCCGTGCCCGGCAGGTATTGAGATCAACCAGTGCGCGCGTATTCTGCTGATGCTGCGCCGTGCGCCGGCGCAGGACTGGCTCACGGAGGAGTGGCAGGGAAAGATGCGCCGGATCGAGCAGTGTAAACACTGCGGGCACTGCATGTCAAAGTGTCCGTACGGCCTCAATACGCCGGAGCTTTTGCAGGCGAACTATCAGGGCTATTGGAAGGTTCTGGAGGAGAGCAGAAAAAACGGCTGAACTGATTAGAAAAGCAGCGCGGACAATGATTCGTCCGCGCTGCTTTTTGCTTTTTTAACAGGAACGACAGACGATGCAGCTTGGCGCAAAGAAACATCCCCTCGACAGGAATATCATATCATTTTCTTCGACTTGGCGCTGAGCGATTCAACGCGAATGGCAAGCACGGTGACGCTTCTGGCCTGATCCTCGGTAAAGACGTCCTCCCGTCCGGCCATATGGTGCATGAGCGCGGAGAGTGCGGCGAGCTTTTCTTCCCCTTCGGGGAAATAGACCGTACCGGTGCCGATTATAGAGGCATAGAAATATCCATATCCGCAGGGATGATCCGCAGCATCCAGCCTCCCGCGGCAGTCCATCTCAAAGCCAACGCGCGGATCGCGCCGCAGAAGGTCGAGCTTACGCCCTTCGCGGGCGCTGTGACAGTAGAAGGTGAAGCGGCCATCGTCCTCGGAAAAACCAAAATTGAGCGGTACGATGTACGGTACATCCTCACTCTGAATAGCAAGCCGAATAACTTTACAATCGTTGATAATGCTTTTAATTTCGTGAATATCGGTGATTTCTCTATCCTTGCGGCGCATGGCGGGACCTCCTGCGATTTTACAGCCGATTGACAGAGCGGGGTTGCCTTTGCCAGTCGGCGATGAAGTATAACCAGTATACCCGCCCGCATGGGAAAAGACAACCGGAAACAGAGAAAAGATGAACAAATGCAGAAGCAGCCGACATGCTGCGACAATGCTCGAAGCGCGGACAAGCTATACTGAACGCTACAGGAAAACGGAACAGGCCAATGGGAGGACATGGAATGGAAGTGTTGACCAAGACCAACGGACGGGAACTGAAAATCATGCTGCGCGGCGAGCTGGATCATCACGGCGCGCATGATGCGATGGAGCAGATCGAGCATACACTGGACGCGGTGCTGCCGCTGTCACTGACCCTCGACTTTTCTGGCATAACCTTTATGGATTCGTCGGGAATTGCCGTTGTGCTGCGTGCGAAAAAGCGCATGGCTGCGCTGGGCGGCAGTGTAACGCTGAGCGGCATCCCGCCGCAGGCGGGAAAGGTCTTTGAAGCGGCAGGCATCAAGCGCCTTATTACAATGATATAGGAGGAGAGTATGAGAAACGATCATTATGTAAAGCTGGAGTTTTTAAGCCGAAGCATCAACGAGGGCTTTGCCAGAAGCGCGGTGGCGGCCTTTGCTGCTCAGCTCGATCCGACGCTTGATGAGCTCGGTGATATTAAGACCTCGGTGAGCGAAGCGGTGACCAATGCAATCGTTCATGCGTATCCGGATACCATCGGGAAGATTGTCGTGCGTGCCAGAATCCTTGCCAACAGCACACTGGAGATCAGCGTGCATGACTGGGGACGGGGGATCGACGATGTAGAAAAAGCGCGTGAGCCAATGTTTACAACAGGCGGGGATGAACGCAGCGGAATGGGTTTTACCATTATGGAGAGCTTTATGGATACCCTCAAGGTCCGCTCAAAGCCCGGAAAAGGAACGGTCGTGACAATGCGGCGCAGAATCGCGCAGCGTGCGGGACGCGTATGAACACGCAGAGCACGCTGGATCTGCTGGAGGCAGCACAGCGCGGAGACAGGGCAGCCGGCGAACAGATGCTGCTGGAGAATAACGGCCTGATTTGGAGCGTTGCGCGGCGATACTGCGGACGCGGCATCGACATGGACGACCTGTATCAGCTTGGATGCATTGGATTTATCAAAGCTGTCAAGGGATTCAGCTTTACATATGGAACGCAGTTTTCGACCTATGCGGTTCCGAAGATCGCGGGTGAAATCCGCCGCTTTCTGCGTGATGATGGTGCGGTCAAGGTTGGGCGGACGATGCGGGAGAGAGCACAGAGCGTTTACAATGCGCGGGAGCGCCTGCGCACACAGCTCGGCCGAGATCCAAAGCTGTCCGAGCTTGCAGAGGTGACGGGCCTGAGCGTGGAAGAGATCGCGGAAGCAGATCTTGCATCCGCGGCGCCGGAGTCTCTCCAAAAGGAGATGGGGGATGGGGCGACGCTTGAGAGCTTTCTGGGAACGGAGAATCCGGAGGAGGGACTGATTGAGCATATCTCACTGCGCACGGCGGTCGAGGAGCTGCCGGAGAAGGAGCGCCTGACGATTATGCTGCGCTTTTTCAGAGGAATGACGCAGGAGCAGTCGGCACGGGTGCTTGGGGTATCGCAGGTGCAGGTCTCGCGGCTGGAGCGCCGGGCGCTGGAGCGTCTGCGCTCAGCGATGGCGCAGGAAGCGTAGAGCCCGTTTCGTCCTGAAACTCGGTTAAAAGGCTCCAGTATCGCTTCGGCATATGCGTCATGCGGAGCTTCGGATTTTCGCGCTCGCGGATGGCAACCGTGTCGTAAAAGCAGCGCCAAAGACGACGGTATCCCAGCTCGGCCTCGTCGGGCGGCGCGGGCGTGAAGGCGGAAAGCGGAAGAATAGAGGCATTTCCGTCAGAATAAAAAAGAGCTTCCTGATGTGTGCGGTCGTAGATGAAAAAGGTTTCGTCATGACAGCGCTGGCAGAAATGTCCGCGCAGCAGAGGGAGAACGCGGTTTTTCGGCTCGATCTCCGCAGTCAGCACGCCTCCGGCATCGGAAAGGCGCACAAAGCCGCGGTACTGCTCCAGCTCTCCGTTCAGGTGCCGTACAGCCCGCAGCAACGGGTAGTATGCCTCATCGGAAAGACGGCGGAGCAAGGGCTTGCCGTCCCGATAGAGCTTGACGACAAAGCGGTAGACCGCCATTTCTTTTTCTTCCAGACAGGTCAGGTACACACGTTGGAGGAACGGCCCGACCTTTGGGGAATAACGGCGAAAGCTGTCGTACACACGGCGCGCGTGCGGTTCATCTGTGATGACGGCATGCGTCTCATATAAGGAAAGCTCCGGATCATCCGTGTATCGGATCATGACCGGACGTTCTTTGTGCATATAGCTTTCATAAATACAGCACATCAGTCCGTCAAAGCTTCCGTCATATTCATAAACGACCTCACGCCATGCCATGATAAACTCCTTTTATGCCGGTTCAAACAGGGAGAGCTGGTCGAGATGATCCGCAGGAAGCGCCGAGCGCTCCATCGCGGTCAGGCTGCGCCGGACGCCGTCCGGTGAAAGGCGCAGCGGTGCGGTGCTGCGCCCGGAGCAGGTAAGAAAATACTGTGCCCGCTTCATGACCACGCCGAGCTTTTTCAGGTCTTCCTCACGCAGAGCGCCGCAGCGGCGCGCGACAAGGATGCGCTTTGCACTGACTACGCCGATGCCCGGAACGCGAAGCAGCGCCTCGTAGTCGGCGTGGTTGACCTCGACCGGAAAGAACGACGGATGCCGCAGCGCCCAGCAGCACTTCGGGTCGAGCAGAGGATCAAAGTCCGGCTGGTTCTCGTCCAGCAGCTCGTCGGCGCGGAAGCCGTAAAAACGAAGCAGCCAGTCTGCCTGGTAGAGCCGGTGCTCACGCAGCAGGGGCGGTTTGGTGTCCAGAGACGGCAGGAGCGTATTTTCCACCACGGGAACGTAGGCCGAGTAGAAAACACGCTTGAGACGGTAGGTATCATAGAGCGACTGCGTCAGCGTCAGGATGCGGCGGTCGCTCTCTTTTGTTGCCCCTACGATCATCTGTGTGCTCTGTCCAGCCGGAGCAAAGCGCGGTGCATGCCGGTATTTGATCAGCTCGCGCCGGTTTTCCTGCCCGCGCTCGGAAATGAAGCGCATGGGCCGAAGCACGGCCGCCCTCGTTTTGTTCGGCGCGAGAGTGCGCAGAGACGCCTCGCTCGGCAATTCAATGTTGACGCTCAAGCGGTCGGCGAGCATTCCAAGCTGTTCGACCAGCTCAGGCGAGGTGCCGGGGATGGCCTTTGCGTGGATATAGCCATTGAAGCGGTACTCATTGCGCAGGATCACCAGCGCGCGGATCATCAGCTCTGTGGTATAATCCGGCGAGCGCAGCACGCTGGAGGAGAGAAACAGCCCTTCGATATAATTCCGTCGATAGAATTGGATCGTCAAGTCGGCCAGCTCTTCGGGCGTGAACATGGCGCGGGGTGTGTCGTTTGAGCAGCGGTTGACACAGTATTTGCAGTCGTAGACGCAGCGATTTGTCATCAGAACCTTTAAAAGCGTAATGCATCGCCCGTCGGCGGAAAAGCTGTGGCAGCAGCCCGCGATACCGGAGGACGTGCAGCCGATTTTTCCGGCCTCAAAGCCGCGCCTTGCGCCGGAAGAGGTGCAAGCCGCGTCATATTTTGCAGCGTCGGCAAGAATGGCGAGCTTATCCAGAAGCTCCATCTTAGTTTAATGCGCGCGGACGCGGCGGGACCGACCACGCGGCTGGTCGAGATAGGTGATGACCTTCATCAGATTCGTCGTGACCGCGGTAATGCCGAGCAGCACAAAGATCATAGTGGAAGCAGCCATGTTAACGCCCTCCTGAAAACTAAAACTTTTGTTCTACATGCATTATAAATCGAACAAACGTACTTGTCAATAAAAATCGAACAAATTTTCCATTATTCGACAAAAAGGCTGGAAACACGGTTGACCGGAGAGGGGAGATGCGGTAAAATCAGAAGGAAATTTAAGAAAACAGGTGGAACAGATGAATGATTTTTCCTCTCGCTTCTGTACGGCGCGGCGCGCGTGCATTGCGCGGGATTTTGCAAGACTCAACCCGGAACAGCAGCGTGGTGTGCTGACGACGGAGGGCCCGCTGCTGCTGCTGGCGGGCGCGGGCAGCGGCAAGACGACCGTGCTCATCAACCGCATTGCAAACCTTTTGACCTACGGCCGGGGGAGCGACTGCGGCGAGGTCCCCGCCGGTGCGAATGAGGAGGACCTTGCCTTTCTGGAGGCCTATCCCGCGCAGCCGACTGCAGATGAACGCCGCCGGATGCGCCGGCTGTGCGCGGTGGAGCCGCCGGCTCCGTGGCAGGTGCTGGCCGTTACGTTCACAAATAAGGCGGCGAAGGAGCTGCGCGAGCGGCTGGAGGCCTTCGGCATCGCGGGTGCGGGCGATATCTGGGCGCTGACCTTTCACTCGGCCTGCGTGCGCATCCTGCGCCGCGACATTGATAAGCTTGGCTTTTCCAATGACTTCACCATTTACGACACGGACGACTGCAAGCGCGTGGTGAAGGATATTCTCAAGGAGATGGATCTGGACGAGAAGACCTTTTCGCCGCGCGATGTGCTCTCGGTCATTTCGCGGGCAAAGGATGAACTGCTCTCACCGCAGGAGTTTTCCAAAAAATGGGCGGGCAGCGGCGACTGGAAGCGTGAACGAATTGCCAAGATTTACGCGCGCTATGACCGCATCCTCTGCGAGGCAAACGCGCTGGACTTTGACGATCTGATTCTGCACACGGTGCGGCTTCTGAAAAACGAAACAGATGTACGCGAATACTACCAGCATAAGTTCCGATACATCCTCATCGACGAGTATCAGGATACGAACCGGATGCAGTACGAGCTGGTGCGTCTGCTTGCGGACGGACACCACAATATCTGCGTGGTTGGTGACGATGATCAGAGCATTTACCGCTTCCGCGGCGCAGATATCACCAACATCCTCAACTTTGAAAAGGAGTATCGCGGTACGCGCACGATTCGGCTGGAGCAGAATTACCGTTCGACGCAGAATATTCTCGATGCGGCGAACGCCGTCATCAAAAATAACGTCGGACGCAAGGGAAAAACGCTCTGGACCGACGCAGGAGGCGGCGATAAGGTGACGGTTAAAACCACCTTCAACGAGCAGGACGAGGCAAACTATGTCGTTTCCAGCATGATGTCCGATTTCAGCCGCGGCCGGAACTGGCGCGACAATGCCGTGCTTTACCGTATAAACGCGCAGTCGAACGCGCTTGAATACGCGCTCAAGCGCAACGGCATCCCGTATCAGGTCGTCGGCGGCATGAAGTTCTTTGAGCGCGCCGAGGTCAAGGACATGCTGGCCTACCTCGCGCTTATCAATAATCCATCGGATGATCTGCGGCTGCGGCGCATCATCAATACGCCGGTGCGCGGCATCGGAAACGCCAGCATCGAGCGTGTGCAGCAGCTGGCGCTGGAGCGTGGGACGCCGATGATGGACGTGCTGCGGACGGCTGGGGACTATCCGGTGCTGAAAAATGCGGCAGGGAAGCTGGAAAAGTTCGCCGCGATGATCGATGCGCTGCGCGAGGCGGCGGATTCGATGGAGCTCTCCGATTTCTACGATCTTGTGTGCGAGCAGTCGGGCTACATCCGCGCGCTGGAGGAAAAGGGCGATATGGAAAGCCGCGGACGGCTGGAAAACGTACAGGAGCTCAAATCCAACATTATTGCGTTTTTGAGCAACGAGCCGGAGGACGCGACGCTTGCGGGCTTCCTCAACGAGATCGCGCTTTATACGGACCTTGACAGCACATCGGGAGACAACTGCGTGACGCTCATGACCATGCACAGCGCCAAGGGACTGGAATTCCCGAGCGTTTATGTCGTCGGCATGGAGGAGGGGATCTTTCCAGGAAACCGCGCCGTCGGCGACGAGGAGGAGCTGGAGGAGGAACGGCGGCTATGCTATGTCGCTATGACGCGCGCAAAGGAAAAGCTGACGCTCACCAATGCACGCCAGCGCATGCTTTTCGGCCGCACAACGCCGAACGCGCCCTCACGATTCCTCAGCGAGATACCGGAGGAAAACACCAACTGGCTCTCGAAGCCCTCGGCGGAGCGGCACAGCCGCTTTGATGAGGATTATGCCGACGGCTACGGAAGCTTTGGCCGTTCCTCCGGCTTCGGCGGCTACGGCAGCTATAGCGGACGCAGTGCAGCAGACTCCTTTTCCGGAGCGCCGGTGCGCCAGCCCCATGCGAAGAGCATGCCAAGTGCTGCAGCAAAGCCGCATACAAGCAAAATGACTTTACAGCTTGCAGCGGGCGATCAGGTGAACCACAAGACCTTTGGTGACGGCATGGTCGTGTCTGTTACGCCGATGGGCGGTGACGCACTGCTTGAGGTCGCGTTTGAGCAGGTCGGCACAAAGAAGCTGATGCTCAAGACCGCAGGCGTACATATGACAAAGAAGTGAAAAAGGAAGCCCGTGGAATCACTCCACGGGCTTCCTTTATTAGATAAATCAATATAATAAAGCGAAAATGCTTTACAGTATTTCTTGAAAGCTTTCGATATACCGGTCGCAGACCAAGCGCATTTCCTCACGGGTATCGTGAAAGAGCGGATCGTATACGCCGACGACTTTCATACCAACGGATTTTGCACTGCGGCAGGATTTGACAGAGTCATCGAATAAGGTGCACTCTCCAGCCGAAACATCAAGGATATCAAGCAGCTTGCGGAAGGACTCAGGATCGCCCTTGTCCATGCCGAGTTCCTGTGCAAAGACCAGCCGGTCGAAATACGGCTCGAGATGATGCACGGCCAGCGCAGTCCGGCAGTGGTCCGGGATACAGCTGGAAAAAATGGCCATGTGCTCGCCCTGTGCGCGGAGCCTGTCAAGATATTCCCGTACATAGGGCTTGAGGGCGACATGGGCATAGTTATCTTTGGCAAGCTCCGTCCACTCGGCCATGATCTCGTCCGTGCTGTCGGGGATGTGGCAGTATTCCTTGGTAAAGACCGCAGCAAGCGGGAAGATGGTGTGCGCCACACCTTCACAGTATTCCTTCGTGTAGGGCATGCCGCGGCGGGTAAGGAAGGCCTTATCTACGTCGACCCAGATGTTATTGGAGTCGATAAGGGTGCCGTCAAGATCGAAAATATACATGAACACATCTCCTTAAAATGGTAAAAAGGGCTTGTCAAACCGTCTGGATTTTGTTAGGATAGTCAATATTCTGATGGATTCTTTGTTTATTCTACCATTTTTTTGATCGGCAGGCAAGTGCAATGAAGAAAAGAAATATCAAACAGGTCGTTTTGCCGCTTCTTACCTCGTTTATCTGGGGCAGCTCGTTTGTGGCGCAGAGCCTCGGCGCGGGAAAGGTGGGGGGCTTTACCTTTACGGCAGCTCGTTCGATTCCGGCAGTGTTGGTGCTGGGGGCGATTGTGCTGATTCTGCGGCACGTGCGGCATGAGGAACGGTATACGGCACAGCAGCGGAAGGAACTTCTGGAGGGCGGCATCGTGTGCGGTATTTTTCTCACGCTCGGCACGAACCTTCAGCAGATCGGCATTGCGGATACGACGGCGGGTAAGGCCGGCTTTATCACAGCGCTCTACATCGTGCTCGTGCCGATCGCCGGCATATTTCTCGGGAAAAAAGCAAGCGGGCGGCTGCTTATCTGCGTTCTGATCGCGGTTACCGGGCTCTACTTCCTCTGCTTTAAGGGCGGCGAGGGTGCGATGAGCTTTGGCCGCGGGGACTTTCTGGTGTTTCTTTGCGCGTTTGCGTTTACCGGGCATATTCTTGTAGTCGACCACTACGTGCAGAAGGTGGACGGCATCGCACTCTCGTGTGTGCAGTTTGCCGTTGTGACGGTTATTTCCGCTGTCTGTGCGGCGGCCTTTGAAACGGTCGATTTCGCGGCGCTGCGTGAATGTACGCTCTATATCCTCTATATCGGTATCCTTTCCAGCGCGGGAGGCTACACCCTCCAGATTCTTGCGCAGAAGGACGGCGATCCGGCAGTCGTCTCGCTGCTGCTGAGTCTGGAATCCTTTTTCGCTGTTGTCTGCGGCGCGATCATTCTGCACGAGCGCATGAGCGCGCGGGAATATCTCGGCTGTGCTCTGATGCTCACGGCGGTGATCGTCTCGCAGCTGCCGGAGAAAAAGACGGCGGAAGCGGACGGCCGGATACCGCAATAAAATAAGACGCCCCACGCCTGCGGCGTGGGGCATTTTTTAAGGAAAAGAGAAGATTTTGCGTTTATGGTTGCACAAAAAAGGAAAAGCGTGGTATACTGATACGACTTGAAAAATGAGGCGAGAGTATGCGAATCAATATTTTAGGCGTTGGCTTTGACAATGTAACAATGGAAGAGGCGGCCGCACGCGGCCGCGCACTGCTGGAGAGCGAGGGAACGCATTATGTCGTGACCCCGAATCCCGAGATCGTGGAGGCCTGCCGCGCGGACGCGCAGGCGCTCTCCGCCGTGAACGGAGCAGATCTTGTCCTCCCGGACGGCATCGGCGTGATCTACGGCGCGAAGCTGCTGGGGACGCCGCTCAAATCCCGCGTGCCTGGCATCGAGTTCGGTACGGCGATGATCGAATACTGCGCACAGACGGAGAAAAAGGTCTTTTTCCTCGGCGCGAAGCCCAGTGTGGCGGAGCAGGCGGCGGAGAACCTCTGCAAAAGGCTTCCGGGGCTTGTGGTCGCCGGTACGCACGATGGGTATTTCACGGACGCAGAATCTGACGCTGTGGCCGCAGAAATCAAGGCGAGCGGCGCGGAGCTGGCGCTTGTCTGTCTCGGCGCGCCGAAGCAGGAGAAGTGGATGGCGCGCTATGGCGAGGCCACGGGCGCGAAGCTGCTACTTGGCCTCGGCGGCTCACTGGATGTGTTTGCGGGCGTGGCCCGGCGCGCACCGGAGTTTTTCTGCAAGCACAATCTGGAGTGGTTCTACCGGCTTGTCAAAAATCCGTCCCGCGCGGGACGGATGATGAAGCTGCCGCTGTTTTTAGTCCACGTTGCAGGGGAGAAGAGAAAATGAAGCAGGGCAGATTGATCGTATTTGAAGGGACAGACGGCTCCGGCAAGGCCACGCAGTCCAAGCTCCTTTTCGAGCGTTTGCTGCGCGAGGGCGTGGACTGCCGCAAGCTGAACTTTCCGCGTTACGGCGAAAAATCCGCCGCACTTGTGGAGCTCTACCTCGGCGGCGCATTCGGCTCGCATCCGAATGATGTGAACGCCTATGCCGCCTCGACGTTTTATTCCGTTGACCGCTATGCCTCCTATAAGCAGGACTGGGGAAGCTACTATGAAGCGGGCGGGCTGCTCATCGCCGACCGCTATACGACCTCCAACGCTGTGCATCAGGCGTCCAAGCTGCCGGACGGCGAGCGGGAAAGGTTTCTGGACTGGCTCTTTGATTTTGAATACGGCCTGCTGGGGCTTCCCGAGCCGACGCTTGTTTTCTATCTCGACGTGCCGACCGAGGTGACGGAGAGGCTCATGCGCGGGCGGGAGCAGGCGACCCATACGACCGCCGACATCCATGAATCGGACGAGGCATATCTGCGCGCGTGCCGCGAAAATGCACGCCGGATCGCCGAGCGCTGCGCATGGCAGCGCGTCGACTGCGCGCGGGATGGCGAGATGCGCAGTGTGGAGGATATCCACGAGGAGATATACCGCCGCGTCAAGGTGCTTTTGTAAAGGCACGTCCGGCTCTCGGTGCGTGAAAAGGGGACGCGGTGCGTCCCATCTTCACAGGAGGGTTCGGTTCAGCAGCAGCTGTTGGAGCCGCCGCATCCGCAGCTGTTTCCGCAGCCACAGCCGCAGCCGTTGCCGTTGCAGGCAAACAGGATCAGGATGATAATGAGAATCAGCCAGACGCAGGAGCAGTCATTGTTGGAGCACATTTACATTTCACCTCGCTTCCCGGATTCTGCACTATCCTATGCAGGGAAAAGCAAATAGGGGGCCTGGCCGATGAAAAAACTTTTAGGATTCTTTGAAAGGAGTGCTGTTCTTTTATGAATAACGAGGAAAAGTTCAACACTGCGCGATGGGACGCGGGCGAGGTGCGCCGCGAGACGCACAGCCGCCATACATCTGAGAGTGCGGCGAACAGCGAACGCCGCCGACGGAACCGGCGCAAGGGGAAAATGCGCCGGCTGCTGCTCTGGTCGGTTTTTGTCGTTGTCGTTTCCGCGATCCTGGCCGGCACGGGCTGGCTGCTGGCGAACGACCTGTGCGCGTTCAATAAAGAGCCGCTGACCGTGACCATTGAGGTCACCAAGGACGATAACCTCAACACCATTGCCACCAAGCTCAAGGACGAGGGGCTGATTCAATACAAGTGGTTCTTCAAGCTCTTCGGGCGTGTCCGCCACGCGGAGGATAAGATCGGCGTCGGCACCTATCAGCTCGACACCGACATGGACTATAACGCTCTGATCGACGGCATGCGCAATAAAAACGCCGCCCTGACCGCCGATACGGTCCGCGTCTCCATTCCTGAGGGCTACAGTGTGCGCCAGATCGTCTCGCTGCTGGCTCAATACGGTGTGAATACCGAGGAGGCGCTGCTTGATGCGGTGGAGGACGGGAGTTATGACTACAGCTTCCTTTCCTCCGGAAAAACCGGCATTACAAGGCTTGAGGGCTATCTGTTTCCCGATACCTATGAGTTCTTTGTCAACGAGGACGCGGAGCATGCGATCCGCCGCCTGCTGGATAACTTCGAGGCAAAGATGGATGAAACGCTGATGGACGAGGTGTCCGCTTCGGGCTATACGCTTGACCAGATCATCACGATTGCCTCTCTCATCGAAAAGGAAACGGATGGCAGCGACCGCACAAACATCGCTTCGGTCATCTACAACCGCCTGAACAATGTCGGCGAGACATATCACAAGCTGGAGATTGACGCGGCGGTCATTTACGGCCTTGGCTACGCCAAGGGTGAAAATTACTCCGGCCCGCTGACGCAGACGGATCTTCAGACCGACACGCCCTACAATCTGCGCATGCACGAGGGACTTCCGCCCACACCGATCTGCAACCCCGGCCTTGCCTCCATCCGCGCTGCGCTGGAGCCCGCAGATACCAACTACTACTTCTATGCGCTTGGAAAGGACAAGGTGCACCACTTCTTCCGCACCTATGCCGAGCATTTGAGCTTTGTCAACTCCAGCCAGTACGGCGGATAATGAAACCAAAGCAGCATGACCGCACGCGGTCATGCTGCTTTTGAGAGAGGAACTGCAATGCGAAAGAAACCGGAACTGCTCGCACCTGCGGGCGATATGGAAAAGCTGAGAATGGCCGTGCTCTACGGTGCGGACGCGGTGTATCTTGCGGGCACGAGCTTCGGGATGCGCTCGTTTGCGGGCAACTTTACCCCCGAGGAGCTGCCGCAGGCCGTGCGCTTTGCGCATGACAACGGCGTGCGTGTTCACGTCACGGTGAATACCATGCCGCGCAACGACGAGGTGGCGCGGCTGCCCGAGCATCTGGAGCGGCTCAACGATCTTGGCGTTGACGCGCTGATCCTTGCCGACCTCGGCGCGTTTACGCTGGCGGGGAAGTACGCGCCGCACTGCGAGCGTCATGTCTCTACGCAGCAGTCGATCGCAAACTATGAGTGCGCAAAAGCGTGGTACGATTTAGGTGCGAAGCGCGTGGTGCTGGCAAGGGAAGTATCTTTACAGGAAATCCGCGAGATGCGGGAGAAAATTCCGGCCGGATTGGAGATTGAGACCTTCTGTCACGGCGCGATGTGCGTGAGCTATTCGGGGCGCTGCCTGCTCTCAAATTACATGACGGGGCGCGACTCCAACCGCGGCGCATGCGCCCAGCCCTGCCGCTATCAGTACGCGCTGATGGAGGAGAAACGTCCGGGCGAGTATTTTCCGGTCTTCGAAGATGAAAAGGGTACTTACATTATGAACTCGCGCGATATGTGCATGATCGGGCATCTGGATGACATCATGGACGCGGGCATCGACTGCATCAAGATTGAGGGGCGCGCCAAGAGCGAATACTACGCCGCCATCGTCACGGGAGCTTACCGCCACGTGCTCGATGAGGTGGCGGCGGGGGAGACGCCCGATCCCGTCTGGCTCGACGAGGTCGAGCATGTCAGCCACCGGCACTATTCTACAGGCTTTTATTACGGACAGCCGGGGCAGTATTACGACAATTCCCGCTATATCCGCGACTGGCAGGTCGTGGCCGTGGTGGAAAGCTGCGATGAGAACGGTATGGCCATGCTCAGCCTGCGCAACAAGTTCCGCGCGGGCGACACGGTGGAGGTCGTCGGTCCCGACTGCAAGCCATTTTCGATGTGCGTGCCGGAGATGCATGATGCGGAGGGCTTCACACTGCTCGAGCCGAAAAATCCGAGGATGCGTTTTACCATGCAGCTGCCGCGTCCGGTGCCCGCGATGAGCTTTGTGCGCCACGCGGTCAACCTGAGTGCAAAGGACTGATAGAATCATGAGTA
The DNA here is from genome assembly GCA_934589665.1 of uncultured Oscillospiraceae bacterium. GTDB lineage: Bacteria > Bacillota > Clostridia > Oscillospirales > Oscillospiraceae > Hominicoprocola. The sequence continues at coordinate 14,696 of CAKTOJ010000028.1, forward strand.
GAAAAGCGTGCCGCGCGGAATTTGCGCGGCACGCTTTTTCGTTTCAGCGCTTCAGAGAGAAATCAGACCTTCTGTGCCCGCCATTGGGCGAGCAGGCCGGGTGCAATGGCGATGCCGGAGCCGATAAGGAAGCAGATGATACCGAGAAGCATATTGCCGGTGATCTCCTCGTGCAGGAAGAGAAAGGCGAGCAGCGGCGCAATCATCGGCTTGAGGAAGAAGATCAAAGAGGCTTCCTGCGCACTGGTTTTCTCCAGCGCTATCATATGGCAGACATAGCCCGCGGCGGAGTTTACCGCGCAGATATAGGCAAGCGAGGGCAGCGCCGAGAGCGGGATGTTGGAAAAGAGCGGAACATTGACGAAGATGTTCAGTCCGGCGGAGGCAAAGAAGCCGCCGACTGCTGCCGTGCGGCCGAGCAGAAGGATCAGCAGAAGCTCGACAGAGCCAAAGAGAAAGCTCAGGCAGGTCACGGCAATGCCGCCGAAGCGAGGCGTGCGCTTTTTGCCGATCACACTGTAGAATGAGAACATGAGCGCCGCCGCAATGGCCAGCAGGGCGCCGGTGGGATCGAGCGAGGCGTGAAGCGGATCGATGATGATGAAAACGGCGATCAGCTCAAGGATAAGGGCGGCGATGTGGTTGCGGTGGATCGTCTCCTTGAGCAGCAGCCAGGCGAGAACGGTCACGAAGACCGGATTGCACGAGAAAATGACAGCGACGACAGAGGCCTTCGTGTAGGTCACGGCCATCTGGTAGAGTACCATGGAAAACGCCACACAAAGAAAGCCGGTCAGGGCGAAATAGCCAAGGTCGGCGCGCGTGAGGACAGCGCCCTTTTTATGAATGGAGCGGACGGCAAAGGGGATGAGCAGGATGCCGCCGATGAGAAAGCGCAGGCAGGTGATCTGCATGGGGGCAAAAACACCGTGGACGGTTTTGAGCATAACCTCCATTGTGCTGAAAATAAAGGCACAGAGCACGATGTAGAGATAGCCGGAGCGGGAGCGTTCCATAAGTAAATCCTCCTAATGATACACTGGCACAAAGTATATACCCTGAAACGGAAAGATGCAAGGACGGGCGCGGATTTTTGTTGACAGGGAGGGGAAAAGACGGTATAACGAAGAAAACGATCGAAAGGCGGAAAAACGATGACATATGGATTTATCGGCACCGGCAATATGGCCGGCGCACTGGTGCGTGCGGCGGTGAAATGCACGGCGGCGGAGGACATTCTGCTTGCGAACCGCACGCGGGAAAAGGCAGAGCGGCTCGCCGCGGAGCTCGGCTGCCGCGTGACAGATAATGAAACGGCGGCGCGCACGGCGGATATGATATTTCTCGGCGTCAAGCCCCAGATGATGCCGCAGATGCTCGGGCAGCTCGCACCGGTGCTGCGTGCGCGCAGGGAGCGCTTTGTGCTCGTGAGCATGGCGGCGGGACTGAGCATCGCGCAGATTCAGAGCATGGCGGGCGGGGACTATCCTGTCATCCGCATCATGCCGAATTTGGCCGCATCGGTCGGCGAGGGAGTGATCTTCTACACTGCCAATGCCGCAGTCAGCGCGGAGGAAACGGAAGCGATGCTCGCGCTGTTTGCAAAGGCGGGACGCTGCTATCCGCTCGCCGAGGAGCTTTTCGGCGCGGGCTCGGCCATCGCGGGCTGCGGCGCGGCCTATGTTTCGCTTTTTGTCGAGGCACTGGCCGACGGCGGCGTATCCTGCGGCCTGCCGCGCGCGGTCGCCACAGAGTGCGCCGAGCAGATGCTCTTCGGTGCGGCGAAGCTGCTGCTTGAGGGCGGCGAGCATCCGGCGGTCGTGAAGGATAAGGTCTGCTCGCCCGGCGGAACGACCATCCAGGGTGTGCGTGCGCTCGAACGCGCGGGCTTCCGCTCTGCCGTGATCGAGGCGGTGACGGCTGCGTATGAAAAGGATCGGGCACTCGGAAGTGCGCAGCGGGCGGAAAAAGACGTTGACAAATAAGCAAAAAAAGATATAATAAGCCCATGTGAAAACGCGATGAGAAAGTCAGCTCCGCAAACAGGCACACAGCGAGAGGGAAACGGTGCAAGCCCTTGGCCGACGGTGCGCAGCAGCCGCTTTTGAGCAGTCCGCGACGAGCGGAACGGTTCGTCCCCGTTACCAGATGACTAAGATGCTCCCTGAGTGGGAGATAATTAGGGTGGTACCGTGAAGCAAGGCTTCGCCCCTATATAAGGGGCGGAGCCTTTTTATTCTGTCATTTGGCAAGAGAGGTGAGCGATATCAAACGGATCGGTCTGATGCTTGCGGCGGCGCTTATATGCCTGCTGCTGGCCGCCTGCGGCGTGAAGGGCAAGGCTCTGCCGGAGGGAATGGATGAGGACACGGTGCTTTTAGCTGGGCTGGATGTGATGAATCAGCTTGCCGACGGCGAATATGACGAGGTTTATGACGCACTTCGCAGCGATGTGCGCGAGGCTACAACGCCAGATGCGATCGGGGAGCTGATGGAAACGGCGGCGGATGGGCTCGGCGAGCCGGGTGAGGTGACGGACTCCATGGTCACCGGTGTGACGGACACGGACGAGCCGCACGCCATTGCGGTTATCCGGCGGAAGTACCACAGGAAGAGCATTTATTTCCGGATCGCCTTTGATCCGGAGATGCAGCTCATCGGTCTGGAAATCAAGAGGAAGTGAAGCGATGGGAAGAAAGATCGTTGATATGAGTGACGACCCGCGCAGCGGGCAGTTTACCTATTTCCGCACGATGCAGAATCCGTGGGCTGGCATCACCGTGCCGGTGGACATTACGGAGCTTCTTGCGGCGCTGAAGGCACGGGAAAAGCCGTTTTTTCTGAGCTTCCTTTATGCCGTCATGCGTGCGGCAAATGCCGTGCCGGAGCTGCGCCGCCGGCTCCTGCCGGACGGGCAGGTAGTGGAGTACGACCACTGCGACCCTTCTTATACGCTCATGAAGCCGGATGGCACAGGTGTGTATATCTATTGCTTGCTGGAGGACGATCTGACGGACTACGAGCGATTTGTGGCGGTGGGTAAGCGCCGCCAGAAGGAGGTGCTCGAGCGCGGAACGCTGACCGAGGACGGCGATGTGCTGGCAAATTTCTTCGTCTCCTGCCTGCCCTGGCTGCCCTACACCCAGATCCAACATCCCAGCGTCAGCCGGGACGACAGCAATCCCCGCTTCTCCTGGGGCAGGTTCACCGAAGAGAACGGAAAGGTGACGCTTCCGGTGTCCCTGTTCATCAACCACGCCCTGGCGGACGGCTGGCATGTGACCCAATTTTACCGGAACCTGGACCGGGAGCTGGCGGAGCTGGCCCGGTATTTTCAATCGAAAGATCAATAAGTTTACATAATAAATGGAGGAAACAATCATGTCTGAACCTAAGTATTACGGTCTCAATGAACTGCGGGAAATGTTCCTGCACTTCTTTGAGACAAAGGGCCATCTGCGCCTGCCCAGCTTTTCCCTGATCCCTCAAAACGACGCCAGCCTGCTGCTCATCAACTCCGGCATGGCGCCCATGAAGCCCTACTTCACCGGGGAGCAGGAGCCGCC
>CAKTOJ010000029.1 GCA_934589665.1 uncultured Oscillospiraceae bacterium
CGCAGGGGCCTGCCGGTGACGATTATGTGCTGACGGATGCGGACAAGGAGGAAATCGCGGCAGATGTGATCGCGGGCGGCGTAGAAGCAACGCTCGGCGATCCCATTTCCGGCCCCACGGACGCGCAGGTGTCCTCGGCAGTATCGACTTGGCTGACGGAGCATCCGGAGGCGACGACGACCGTACAGGACGGCAGCGTTTCCGCACAGAAACTGGCGGGCTACAGCACGGAATGCAGGGATATCCCATGGACACTGTTTTTGGACGGGTACGGCACAACCGGCGGAGTCAAGGCAGAAAACGCAAACTGCGCGATCTACTCGGTCAAGTTCGAGGCTGGAAAAACCTACTGCCTCACGCAGCTTCCGTATCCGGTGAATACGAATGAATTTGTGACAGACCCGTCGGATATTGCAACTTTCGGCTGGTATCATGCCTACCCGTCACTGCCGGACGCAGCAGAGGCTTTGGAGAACGGGAGAGTTGCGGCGGGCATCATTAACACGATCATGAAAACCATGGTCACCAAGGGCTACATCGAGCCTGCGATCTCCGGACAGACGCTGGGTCCGCTCCCTGCGTATTTCACGGTAAAACAGGACTGGTATCTGCTCCGGGCAAGCGTAAAGCCGGATGCCGGTAAACGCATCAACAATTGCTTCGTGGCAGAAGTTCAGGCGGGAATGAGTGATCTCGGGAATGGGATGCATGGACAGAGCTGGTATGTTTTCAAGAAAGACCTTGGGAACGGCTTCGCAAGAGACGAAGGTTATTTGCAGCAGATTTTTGTATCCAAAACGGCAAACGCAGAAAATGAACGCGCGTATGCGGCCATGTCCAGAGACGTTCCGCGCGACAGAACGCTGAACATCCATTTTATAGGCGACTCCATCACCTACGCGGCATCCAACGCTGGATTGCAGAACGCATTCCGCAAATATGTGCCGATGAACCTGCGGGCGCAGTCCATGGCGCTGTGCCAGAGCGGCGCGTCGGTGACGACGGGCAGCGGCAGCTTTGACTGGAACGGGAAGCAGAACACCGACGAGTCCTATGACGCGGCGATGTCGGGCTACTCCGGGCTGGCGCAGAAGCTAGCGGAGTACAAGACGAATCTGTCTCTCAAAATGTGGGCGGATGCGGTCGATATTGCGGTCGTCGAGCTGGGGACAAACGATCATTGGGAGCAGGCGGCGCTGGGCGCTGCGACCGATCTGACGGAGGATACGAATTTCTACGGCGCGGTCGAAAAGACGCTGGCGCTGCTGGAGGAGACGTTCCCCAGCGCGCAGATCCTGTGGCTGCTGCCGTTCAAAAATCAGAAATGGAAAACCAGTACGGTCAAGATGGTGGATTATCTGATCGCGCTGAAAATTCTCTGCCAGATGCATACGCGCTGCTGGGTGCTGGATCTGTTCGACAAGTGGTTCCTCAATTACGACGATACCGATGTGCGCAGCAAATTCTTCCGCGACGGCGTGCATATTACCGGCGATGCGCACAAATGCGTGGCGGAATCCATGATCGACAAGATCCGGCAGATCATCTCCGTCTGCGGACTGCGCCAGATCGAGACCGTGCGTGTGACCGATGGCAACGACAGCGTATATGGAAGCGCAACGTGAGGTGAGGATACATGGAAAAACAGCTTTACATGGACGGGAAGCCGCTGGTATATGGCGGGAAAACATTGAAGGTGGACGTACCCGGCGGCGGGACGGATGAATCGCTCGGTATCACTGGCGCTAGCACGGGGCAGTCCCCCATCATCAATACCATAGATGAAAACGGTAAGCCTACAGCGTGGGAAACGGCGGTGCTGGCCAAAGCGGACGGGAGCAATATCCCTACCAGCGCGATGGATACTTGGAGAACCCAAATCGCCGCTCTGCCGGGTAAGAAGATCTATGGTAAGGCGGACGCTGACGGCAATATCAAGGCATATACCGACGCGGCCTGCACACAAGAGGTATCTATGGTGACGGCCATTGCGCTTGTTGACTATGGCAACGCCTTACTGATCTATGACCACAAGACATATCAGTGTGTAGGTTTTGAGGAGCCTCCATCTATGCAAGGGTCTGGGACCTACGCAGTTACTGTATTTTTCCGTTCCGAGATCGCCACAGATTCTGCCGGTGCTGCTGTACTGAAAGTAGAGACTGCGAAGTTAAACATCATGGATTACCTTAGCGGTGCGATTAACGCGCCTATCATAATCACGGCAGGAGAGCTGTCGCTGACCACTACTACAGCATGATTTTTGAAAGGAGATTATTATGTACAAATTAAATATGGAACTGAAGAATGGTATTAAGTTAAAGCTAGAGATTCCCGCTGAGTTGGTCAGTACGCTGGTCGTGGAATATCCCCTTGCAGTTGGGGACGTGAACGGGGACGGCCAGGTGGACAAGAATGATGCCACGGCTATCATGGATCATCTGGCAGGTACAGCGCCACTGGACGAGGACGCACTGAAGCGTGCGGACGTTAACGGCGACGGTGAGGTCAGCTATCTTGATGCTATGTCCATCATGGATAATCTGGCAAAATAAGAGCAACCGCCATGGGCAATTGATAAGTTGTAATTATTGATGTTGTAGTTCGAAAGGTTTATGTAGAGCAGGAGGCCAATGTCGGCACGGCGGATAACCCAGAACACAACCGTTGATATAATCAACCAAAGACGAGAAGATTGAATGATGGATACATGCGTATGCTGCGGGCGGGCCGTGCCGGAGGGCAGGATGGTTTGCCCGGAGTGCGAAATAGAAAGCTTTGAAAGGAGTATCAAGATGGATGATGGAATTCAGGCGCAGATCGCCTCCGTGGAGGCGCGATGCAAGAGCAACACGCACAGAATCGACGAGCTAGAGGCGGACAACAAGGCGCTGCACCAGCTGGCGACCTCGGTCGAAGTCCTTGCTACGAAGCAGGAGACGATCGAGGCGAACGTGACTGAGATCAAGGACGACGTAAAGAGCCTCAAGGCGCTGCCGGGAAGCCGCTGGGAGACGGTCGTAAAGGGCCTTATCACGGCAATCCTCGCAGGGCTGATCGGCTTTGCACTGGCGAAACTGGGGCTGGGCTGATGCGCAGAGACAAGAAACGATGGACAAAGGGCCGCATGGCCCGCGAGCTTGTGTACTACTGCCTGTGGATGCTCACGGCAGTGGCCACATGGGCGATGATTCTGAAAACGGCTGCCGTACTGCTGGACAGGACGTGCGATCTCAGCGACGTGCTGGTATTCGCGGGCGCGGCCTTCGGCGGGGAGCTGCTTTTGCTCCTGCTCAAGAGAGTATTTGCAAAACCAAATGATAAAGATGATGGAGGTACATACGATGGATAAGATCATCAAACGGCTCGGGAATCTCCTGAGCGTGAAAAGCCTTGTGACGCTGACGCTGACGGCGGTGTTCGCGTACATGGCCGTTGTGGGCAAGATCAGCCAAGACTTCATGACGGTGTATGCCGTCGTGATCGCGTTCTACTTCGGCACGCAGAGCCAGAAGGTGCAGGACGCAGTGGATGGAGGCGCGGACAATGCCGGTAATTAAGGATGCGCTCACGCCGGTCAACCACCGCTCGGGCGGCTGCACGCCGAAATGGATCGTCGTGCACTACTTCGGCGCGCTCGGCTCTGCTGCCAGCGTGGCCGAGTGGTTCAAAAACCCGCAGGCCAGAGCCAGCGCACACTACGCCGTAGACGAGGGCGATATCATTTACCGGTGCGTGAAGGATACGGATGTGGCATGGCACTGCGGCGATGGTACGCTGCATCCGGAGTGCCGGAACTGGAACTCTATCGGAGTGGAGCTGCGGCCGAAGAAGGTCAACCCGAAGCGCGTCGGGGCGTATGATACGGACTGGTTCTTCGAGAAAAAGGTGCTGGACAATGCCGAGTGGCTCATCCGCAAGCTCATGCAGGAGCACAATATTCCGGCGGATCACATCATCCGGCATTACGATGTATCCGGGAAGTTCTGCCCGCGCCCGTTCGTTGGAACGGACATGAATACCTACTATCACACCACTGGAAACGAGCAGTGGAAAAAATTCTTGGAAAGGTTTGAGGACGAAGTGGTAGAAAAGTCGAAAATGATCGTGGACGGCAAGGAAGTCGCCGTCGAACGCATCCTGAAAAACGGCACGAACTATGTCAAGGTGCGCGATATCGCCGCCGCGCTGGGCCTGAAGGTCGGTAATAAGGGCAATATTGCCGTGCTGGAGAGCAAGTAATTTTCAGCCGTCCTGCGCCGGAAGGAGGCGCAAATGGCAAGAGGGCGCGTACATTTACCGGATGGATTAAAAAATCTGCTGGCAAGCGATTGGGAGCGCGTCCTTGGGCAGGCGATGCTTGGCCGGGAGGATCGGGAGATCGGGAGGCTGTACATCTTGGAGCGAATGCCGCAGATCGATATCGCGGAAGAACTGCACATGGATCGGTCAACGGTCTCCCGGCGCATGGATAAGATCATGATCGAAGCGCGCAGGACGGCGGAAAAGCTGAATATGGTATAAAAGCGCCCGGTGTCAAAGCCTGACACCGGGATTTTTTACGCCTTTGTGGCGGATAGGTATTCGGCGATCCAACCGCGAATCAGTTCATTCGGGGTCGTACTGTTGGCTTTCGCCGCAGCCTTAAAGGCTTCCGCGATCTCCCGTTTTAGCTTGCAGGGGATCACGGCCATGTTTTCTGCATCCCACTTGTTGCGAGTGCGCTTTTGCGCATCAGTTGGCATTTTTTCGCCTACCTTAGCAGATCCAGAGGTGGGTATGTTGGCTGCTTCATGCGGGCACCTCCTGCCACGCGCAGATGTTCGCCGCATCATGCGCGGCAGAGATCAGCGCTTCGGCGTCTACGCCCAGAACACCGTCTATGGACTGGAAAACGTCCAAGACATCCTCCGGGGTGTCGATGGACGCATCGTCCATCGTGCCGCAGGCGAAGCGCCAGCGGAAGCCGTCGGCGACCACGCAAAAATAAACGCGGCTGCCAAAATCGCCGCAGGACGTGTCGTCGACATATACGGCGACGAGCTGACCGTTAATGTCGACAACGATACCGCCGGCAAACTGCCAATATCCGCCGCCGTCGTTTGCGAAATCCGGATTGTATGTTGGGTTGGTTGCCCAACCCCAAGCGGAAATAATACTAAGCATTTTTATGTCCTCCTGTTATTGTTGTTTGTTCATCTCTATGGTCATATTATATACTGTATTACCGTATACGTCAAGTACAAATTGCAAAAAACTGAAAATAAATCGCACAAAAACGCTACACAAATGCACACAAATGCATCCCTTAGATTTTCGGGCAAGCGCATAATGAGGATAGGAGCTGGCCAGCTTACTATTTTATCGGAGGTACTACTATGGAGTACGCAAGCAATGGCAAGGCCAACGCGGCCCTGACCACTGGTATCATCGGAACGGCGGGCGTCGGCCTCGGCCTGCTCGGGAATCTGCTGAGTGGCGGATGGGGCGCGAATCCGGCTGCTGCGGCTATAGCGGCGGGTGCGTGCAGCGAGAACACGCCGGTCACGCGCTATGAGCTGGATCGCGAGCAGCAGCTCGCGCAGAAGGACAGCGAGATCGCGCTGCTCAAGGCCAACACCTACAACGATCAGAAGATGCTGGAGGTGTACGCTTACATCGACGGTCAGCTTAAGGACGTGCGGAAGTCCATGTGCGATCAGGCAGTCCACAACCAGCGCACCGAGGACAGCTTCGTGCTGGCCCGCCAGGACATCGCATCCGTCAAGGACGAGCTGCACCGCGAGATCGAGATGGAGGCCGAACGGCGCTGCTGCGGCGACAACGCCATCGTGACCTATGCCAACGCAACCTTTTATCCGAAGCAGGTCGCAGACGTCACCACCGGCACCGCGACCACGGCGCAGACGCTCTACAACCCGCTTCCGAAGTGCGGGTGCTGCAACAAGTAAACCAAAGGGGCGGCAATAGCCGCCCCACCCTTAATACGGAGGTATCCCTATGGTAACGATAGATCAGGCATTAAATGGCTTCGAGCGATTTGCAAATAGCGAGCTTATTCCGCGGTTGTCGCAAGGTATTGGCTATGCTGTATCCGTACTCATTCGGATGGCAATGGACGGCGGAAAAGAGCGATTGCTTGCAATGAAGGATAATTTCTTTGTGCAGATGACTGGAGCACTCGACGAACAAGGGAACGTTGACATTGATCGGCTATACAAGCACGCTCGGGAGGAGATCAACGGTAAAAAAATTACGTTGTTTTCGTTCAAGGACAAAGATATGCGATTTGATGTAAATGACATAGACAAGCTTTACAGATACATACAGGAGGCGTGAGCATGAAAGACTACATCAACGGACTGTACGCGCGGCTGGAGGAGCTTTCCGAAAAGCCGCTGACGCTGGGACACATCGAAGAGGCTGACGCCGTGGCGGGCCTCCTGTGCCGCCTGCATAAGCTCGACGAAATGGGTGGAGACCATTTTCGTGAGTCCACGAAAATGATGAATTTCACCCGCGAGGACGCGGAGGCATGGGCGGCGAAGATGCAGAATGCCGACGGTACTACCGGGCCGCACTGGACGATGGATCAGACGTCCGCCGTCGCAGATGCAAGCGGAGCCGGGCGCGATATCCCACACTGGGTTTTCGGCGTGACGATGAACATGATGTACTCGGACTACTACGACGTGGCGCGGAAGTTCGGCGTAAACGTGCCGGAGTTCTACGCGGAGCTGGCGCGGGCGTTCTTGATGGACAAGGACGGACCAGGACCGGAGGAAAAGCTTTGCGCGTATTACAGGTGCATTGTGAAGCAAAATCGTTAGCATTTTTCGTTAGCATTTTGTGTTGAAAATCGCATCCCGAATGCGTCAGGCAATGCAAGAATGCGTCAGATATTACAACGCACAAGAACGCGGAAAGCATTGGTATATAAAGAAAAACCCGCAATCTCAATGGATTGCGGGTTTTCTCTTTTTGGTGACCCGTACGGGAATCGAACCCAAGAAATGAAACGAAAAAGCGTTGGGGCACAATGACTTTTTGAAAATTAAGCATTTTGGTTAGCGTTTTCTGCGAAAAAGGTGGCGATTTTGTTTTGACTCTTGAGTCGGTCAGCCTGCGCGAGGTGCGTATAAATCTTGAGCATGGTATCGCTGTCGGCCCAGCCGCCGAGTTCCATTGTTTCCTGCGCCGACAAGCCGAGATGATAGGCAAGGGATGCGAAGCTGTGGCGCAGGCCGTGGACGCCGACCGCCGGGAGGCCGTTGTTTTTGCAGATGGTATTGATGCGCCAATACAGCGTTGTGGGATTGGCGTCGTAGATCAAGCCGGTGCGCCGTTCAGGAGCGACGGCTTCGATGGCTGCCGCAAGGGCTGGAATCATGATCGGGATAACGCGGCGGGAGCTGGCATTCTTGTTTTCAGCCTTTTGCACCATTGCACCGTTACGGTCAAGGACTGCCGCACCGTGGACGGTGATGGTGCCGCGTTTAAGGTCGATCTTGTCGTAGGTCATGGCGAGGATCTCGGAGCGCCGGAGGCCGTGCAGAGCCAACAGCATAGGAATTTCAAAACGGTCGCCGTGAATGAGCCGGACGAATTCCGGAAGCTGCTCCGGCTCCAGCCAAAGCTTCTCCGCCTTGAGAGGATGCGGCAGGCGAATGCGCGGGACGGGGATATCTGCGCTGCGCAGGGCAGATGAAAGCAGGCCCCACGCATTTTTTACGGTTTTCGGAGAGACAGACTTTGCTTCGGCATCGATCACGGCCTGCCAGTCGCGCACGCTCGACGGGGCCTTATCCATGACCGATGAGAATCGCGTCGAAGCAACGCTTAAGTAGCCTCGCACTGTCGATGGAGATGTACCGGCGGGCAGCGCATCAATATAAGCCTGTATAAGGTCGCGGACGGTCTTATCCGTCTTATATTTCACTTCGCGGGCGTCGGCGCAGTGCTGCGCCTTGATGAGCTGCGCCTGCTTGATGCAGTCGGAGCGCGTGAGGGCGGAGACGGGGATGCTCTCGCCGCCAAGGCGGAGCTGGATGAACCATGTGCCGGATTTCAGCTTTCGAGGCTCGGGGACTTTCATGGGGACACCTCCAGGGGATACAGAATACCGCTCCGGCAGTGCGCCGGGGCGGCTATTTTTTATGCACGGAACCAGCCGACGGTAGGACTCAGGACATCCACCACCAGAGCAAGGGCACAAAGCGCGACGATGCTGAGCAGGATAAGCGTCACAAGCCGGTGCATACGCAGGGATTTCTGCTGCTGCCTCAGCTGCTCATGAAGAGCTGCGTTTTCAATGCGAAGATTGTCAGCCTCGGCCGAAACGGCGTCCGGATCGGGCGGAGAAGCCTCACGCGGAATATCAAAGTAAGCATCCATCGATACGCCCATCTCCCGGCAGATCGGCCCGGCAGTGTACACAGAAGGATTTTTGATGTCGCCGCGAAAGAATTGGGCGACGGTACCAACGGAAAGATCAGTACTTTCGGCGATATCCTGATTCGTCTTGTGCGGCGTGATCGTCTGCTTCTGATCGCGGCACAAATCAGATAGTTTTTCCATAAAAGTACGCCTCCTTTCCGAAATAGTCAGACGTCTGATCGCAAATAGAAGCAACCATATCTTTACAAATACATTGCAAAAGGGGTAGGCTGTAAGCACAGGCGGCTCCCAATCGCTTGCAAGCCAAAGCCCCGAGGCAGACACGGCACGCTGCCTTGGGGCGGAGGCGACAGGCGGCATTGGATCAAGTCCTTTCAAAAATCTTACTTATAGTAGTGCAACTGATCTGCAAAACTCTCTTTGCATTGTGCAGTCCACTTCTTTACAGTCTGGCCTAGGTGGGCGTCGTATTCTTCGATGGCATCGTTTAGATCTTCGATTAGATGCAATTCTACATATGTCGGAGCTCGATTCCACCTGTAATCCTTGTATGCGAGAAATGACTCGTCCTCGTCCTCAAGCCCGGCCAAGTATAAGACCTTTCTATATTTCTGGTTTATTTCATCCCATATCGAATCTTCTCTATACAAAAAGTTATCCTGAGAAATTCGCTTATACTCCAAGAAATCACGCGCAGCACGCCATGTGTGACGTTTCAAATCCCAGCGTCGGTTAAAGGCCTTAGTGTCTCGAAAGTAAATGAAGATGGAAACAGGAAAACCAAAAATCAAAAATGCAATATACGCATAACCGAAGATGGTTCGAAGTGTTTCGTGTTCGCTTTTGCGTTCAAGACGAAGCCCCAACATTCTGAAACAATCAGAAAGCACCCAAGATAATGTGCAAAGGCCTAGAATACACAGTAATGATTCAATACGATTCATTGGCAGTACTCCAAAAGAAACTTATATTTACAGTATAGGCGTATTTGCGGGCCGGTTCAAGCCGGAAATATGAACGAAAAATGAACGGCGTTTTTGTGGAGAAAGGGAGGAAACGATGGAAAAGGCAAGAGAAAGACTGAAAAACATACTTGAGCGGGCGACTGATGAGCAGGTCTGGCTGCTGCTGCGGCTGGCAGAAAAGATCATTCGATAAGAAATCACCGGAAGCGATCATGCGCTTCCGGTGATTTTTTTCGCGTACTCGTAGATGTTGTCCCAGAACTCAGGGGGCATTTCCATTGCCGCAGCGATGCAGCGCTTGCGGGTGGATTCGTCGGCCTCGGCCAGAACGTCGGCAAACATCAGGGCCATGCGCTCGTTCTCACTGCGCTCGACGTACATCTCCCCTTCTCCGGTCTCCAGCCATGCAAGAGATACGTTGAACTCGCGGCAGATGTCTGCAATCGTGCGGTCGCTCGGGACCTTTGAGCCAGAACAAATAGCGGAGACGAATTGAGAAGAAACATGGATTGCTTCGGAAAATTTCGTTTTTGTAATACCTAGTTCCTTTATCAGAAAATCGATCCGCTGGTTGATGCTATTCATGTGCGACCTCCTTTCTGAAACTAAGTTACCACAGAAAAAATGCATTGTCAAGAAAATAATGAAACTAGGATTCACAAAAGTGCTTGACAACGAATCTGAGATGTGATAGCATGAAACCAAGTTACAGATGACGTAACCGAGAAAAGGAATGTCGATTGGAAGGGAGGTGAGAGACATGGAGGAAAAGACGCTGAAAGCCGCAACGGAAACCGCCCTGCGCAAGCAGGTGGAGCTGCTGACACAGGACGGTATGTGCGGAGGAGCGCTCGAGGACGCGATCAGCAAAATCCACATCCTCGTTCATGTTCTGCACGAGTTGAAGAACTAGTGCTCCGGGTTGGGGCAGATACTTTTGTAGATCACGTTATAGATCTCTGCAATGGCTGCCCCAATTTCCGCATTGCTGTTTGCATCGTATGGCAGTTTCTTGTCGAGCATGGCAATTGTCAACTGCATCGCAATTTCAGCTTTTGTCATAAAATCACCTCCCTTCGACCGTATTTTACCATACGGAGGGGAGGTGTCAAGGAAGAAGGTGAAGAGATGTCCGAGGAACAGAAGAAGAAGATCGACGGCGTGCTGCACGAGATGAAGCACATGAATCCGCAGCAGATCGAGGTCATGATCACATATATGCAGGGTATGGCAACGGCGGCAAAGCTGATGCAGGCGGAACGGAAGGAGGCGTAAGACATGGAAGAACTGAAACGGGCGGTGCTTCGTGCTCTGCTGGAGGAGATTGGGGTGCTTTTTGACGAGGACAGCGGTGCGGCTGAGTACGCGGAGGCGCGCGGCAATGCGGAACGCTGCATCAAGATTTTGCATGAAATCGGGATGCCAGAGCATGCGGAGCCGCCGGAGAACAGCGTGGTCGCGTGGGGCATGAACAGCGTGGACGCCTTCGTGGTGAAGAGCTTCCACGCGGCGGGAGAGGATGCACAGTCGGAAATCCTTGATATCCTGAAAAACCGCGCGTTCGAGAAGATGAAGTTTTAAGGGAGGCGTGAGCATATGCCGAAGATGCGAGTCGAGCGGACAACGGATTACCGCCTGCGGGCGATGATCCGGGGGGAAATGGCCGCGCAGGGCGTCACCATCGAGGTGGCAAGCCGGTACGCAGGATGCAGCGAAAAGACGCTCTACCGCGTTTTCGAGCAGCCGACCGCGTACTTTGATAAGGTGCTGCCGCTGATGCGGAAGCTGTCCGTGCCGATCGAAAGGGTGCGGGAGACGATCTGTTATCCATACTGAGGGAGGAAAGCATATGAGCGACGTGGAGTTTATCACGGGAGTCAATCACCAGAGAGCGCGGGAGCGCGAATGGGAAGCACGCAGAGCCGAGAGAGACGGCCTGCGGGAAAAGAGAGAGCGGGTACGCCGGACGGCGCTCTCCGTCTGCTGGCTGGCAGGGGCGTTTTTGTCCGGCATGGCGCTGGTGCTGCTGGCCTTGGAGCTGGCCGGTGCGGCGCTGGCCTTCGGCGGAGCGGCGGCGATCAGCGCTGCATTGGGGAGTGTGCTGTATGAGCTGTGAGGACGACGGGAAAATTCCAGTGGAGCTGACGCCGGAGCAGCTGGCAGACCTGATCGATGCGGCCACACGGGCCGCTGAACAGGATCAGGAGGACGCGGAGATACTGAGCAGTCAGCCGCGCATCGACCGGGAGACCGTCGGGGAGCTGCTGGAGACGCGCAAGCGGCTGCTGACGCTGGCGGCGTGGATGCAGCATTTGTGGGAGGAGGCCGTGGACGAATAATGCGGTACGCACCGAAAACAAAGCCGATCCCGCCTCCCTGCGGGAGAGACTGTCCGGGACGTGCGCCGGGATGCAGTGCGATGTGCTGCTCGTGGATGCCGTATCAGTCCATCCGGGAGCACATCTATCAAAAGCAGCTCGCAGAGAAGCACGCGCAGGAGCTGAATTTCGTGGCGCAGCGGGAGATCGCGCACGCCGGGAGGAAAGTAAGGAAGGGGCATTTGTATGCGGCAAAATAGCGTCGATTACCCGGGAGAGCGGGCACCGCGCAGGCCGAACGTGATCGCACAGGCCGGGTATACCGGGAAGAACTACTACACAGTCGTGTACCGGGATCAGAGCGTCACGGTACGCGCGGGAGACGAGCTGGCCGCGATCTTTACGGCGGCCAAATACTGGGGCTATAAGTGGAGCGCGCCGGAGTACCACCAGAACGCCAAGGCGATGAAGCTCCACCATAAGCCGGAGTTCCTGATCGGATAAAAAATGCCCTCGACCGGTTGCAGCCGGACGAGGGCGGAGAGGTCTACACTTCCCCGTAACAAGTTAAGTACAAGGAGAGTATACCATGAAAATCCATATTTGCAAGAGGCGACGGAGATCATTCGCGCTGACGACGGGGAGGGATGAGGCACGATGCTGACGCATCTGAGCCTGTTTACCGGGATCGGCGGGCTGGATCTAGCTGCCGAGTGGGCAGGATTTACGACCGTCGGGCAATGCGAGTTTGCCGATTACCCGACGAAAGTGCTGGAAAAGCACTGGCCGGACGTGCCGCGCTGGCGCGACGTCCGGACGCTGACAAAGGAGAGTTTTTATGAGCGGACAGGCATGCGAACAGTTGACGTTATTTCCGGCGGATTCCCCTGCCAGCCCTTCTCCGTGGCTGGAAAGCAAAAGGGCAAAAGGGATGATCGATACCTCTGGCCGGAGATGCTCCGAGTTATCACCGAGCTGCGCCCGCGTTGCGTTGTCGGCGAGAACGTTCCTGGAATCATCAAGATTGCCGCCGGGCAGGTGGTCAAGGATCTGGAGCGTGCTGGCTATCACGTCGTCGTGTTTAATTTTGAGGCTGCGGCTGTCGGAGCTTGGCACAGAAGATCGAGGGTGTTCTTCGTCGGCATCGCAGATGTGGCCGACACCGACGGTGGCTGGCTGCACGATAGCAACAGAAAAGAAGGTCAACCTGCTCGCAGCCGGGAAAACGACATTTACGAGCAATCAGGGCGTACATGGGGGGGTGAGCAATCTGCGGGAGCACGTGTTAGCCCGGACGAAAGGGCTGTGGCCGCCGCCGCGTGCGAACGAATACAAAGACACGCTGAAATCTGTGCCGCCAAGCCGGCAGAAAGATCCGGGCAAATGCAATCTGACGCAGAGAGTGGCAATGAAGCTGTTTACGACACCATGTGCAGCGGATGCGCAGGGGACGCACGGTGGGGGAAATCACAGGAGCTTGCGGACGGACGTTGCTGGGCAGCTGAACCCGACGTGGGTAGAGTGGCTCATGGGATTCCCGCCAGGGTGGACAGACTTAAATGCCTCGGAAACGCCGTAGTGCCGCAGCAGGCATACCCGATTTTTAAGGCATTGATGGAGGAGCTGAACCGATGGACTTAGAACAAACCGCGATTGAGCGGCTCAAGGTGGCCGCGGGATGGAGGATATATGACAGACAAGGAAAAGGAAATCGTGCAGGCGCTGCGGTGCTGCGCGAAGGGGCTTGGACACGACGACGCGTGCGAAAACTGCAAGGTCGGAGAAATCCAAGATCGGCGGGAATACATCGAGTTTGCGGCTGCTAACGTGATCGAGCGCCTGACCGCCGAGAACGTGGTGCTTCCGGATGGACAAGCAAGTGCGCTTGAATCCCTTCGCAAAGAAATTGAGTGGAAGGATATGGTGATTGCTCTTGCTCAGCGGAAGCAGGCGGAGGCAGAAGCCGAGAGGGACGCGGCGTTAGCAGACCTCGCGGATGCGCGGAGCTGCAAGACTTGCAAGTATGCGTGCGATACGCGCGACTGCTCCAACTGTAAATCAAAGACGTGCAAATGCAGTGAGTGTCATCTCGACAAGAATGCGTGGGAATGGCGCGGCTTGCCGGAAACGCCGGAGGAAGGAGAAATCTGAATGATTTGCGAATGTTGCCCACTTTCTGATCCGGAAGATGTCTGCCCAGAAAGTGAGGGTAAATACGGTTATGAAACAAGCGACGGTCGGCTCGGCTGCAAGCATCCTCGGAGTTGGGTGGAAAAACGAGACAGAGAACACACGGGCGCGATTGGCGTTATGGGGTTGGATATGGGCATCGAGATGAACTTTACGGTGGAAGAATACGCAAGATTGCTTGAAATCTGCAAGCACATGGTCGGGCTTGACCATAAGCGACCGTATCACCGGCATGGAAAGGCGTTTTACCGTCCATACAGGAATTACTATGAAGACACACTTTCCGGGAATCGAGTTTTAGACAAACTGCCGCGTGACGTTGTCCAGAAAAAAGTAGGAATAGTCAGCACATGGTACACGCTCACGGAAAATGGGTTGAAATGGCTTGGACGCCAACTCCACATTACGATTCTGAAGGAAAGGATGTAGACAGAATGGAAAGACTGACTAAATGGAACGAATCATCGCATAAACACGCCTATTATCCGCGCTGTTTTAAGGGAAACCGTATTTTTGACCCGCGAGAAGGCCAAGCGGGCGCTGCAGGAAATGGAGGCTGCGAAGTGAGTTTCAGTAAGGTAAAGACCAACTTTGCCAAAATCTTTGTTTGTGGATCGGCTGAAAAACCGTATTACAACATTTTGTATTTTGATCCGACAGATAAAAAATATCACGTTGGGTTCGGCTCGTTTTGCCTTGCGAATGTATTCAAGTGGCTATCGGAAGAATTTGAAATTGAAGATGCACCAACCGTTGATGTGGTATCGGTAGTGCGCTGCAAGGACTGTAAACACGGAGAATTGTATGAAAGGAATGATGGAGAGACTGGCGTTTATTGTAATTGCTCAAATTCGATTTTTAAATACGCGAACGAGAACACTTTTACGCCGGTGAGGGATGTAGACGATTTTTGCAGTTACGGGTTACGAAAAAGGAGGTACAATGCATTGCCCGAGCTGCGGTGCAAAGATGGATGGAGGAAAGAATGAGCGGGCTGAGATTTGAATCGATGGCGGACATGCCGCCGAGAATGCGGGAGCTTTACTCGCGGCAGGCGCTCCAGGAGGAGCAGGCAAAGAAGCGCACCGCGAAGTACCGAAATGCTCCGGCAGAGCGGGCGGGAATCAAATTCGATAGCCAGAAAGAGGCGCGGCGGTACGACGAGCTGATGGCGATGCTCCGCGCGGAGATCATTACAGATCTTCGGCTCCAGCCGCAGTTTACGCTGCAGGAGAGCTACATAACCGAGGTCGGACAGCGCATCCGCGCGATCCGCTACACGGCGGATTTCTCCTATCGCTTCGGAGGGAAGCTGGTGGTGGAGGACGTGAAATCAACGGCCACGCGCACAAAGGAGTACCTGCGCAACAAGAAAATGATGCGATCCAAGTACGGGATCGACATACAGGAGGTGTAGGGATGGCAGAGGATGAAAAGCGCTGCCTGCTGCCGAAGTCGGCGCGGTGCTGCATGATGGAGTACGCGGGCGACGAGACCTGCGCACACTGCGGATGGCAGCCGGAGGAGCAGACGCGCAGAAAGGCGCTGCCGCTCACGGAGGATGAAAACGGCGTGCGGAGGAAGCACGTAGGAAAGGAGCAAACAGATGGCTGAGATCATGCAATATTTTGCAGTAGAGCTGGTTTCGTTTGGAAATGAGTACAACGGCAAGCATTGGGCTGTGGATTTCGTTGGGACGGAGTATCCCCCGAGGATCGTGATGAAGCAGGAAACGCCGCCTCTCTATAAGATCGAGGAGGATGGAAAACGGACGATCGAGCCGAATCCGACGGTACAGATCATCGGCAGGCCGGACTTGCAGGTCGTGACGACCGGCAAGCTCCAGATCAGCAAAAAGGATCTTACCAAGATGGTAAACGGCGCGGCGAATCTGCTGGAGCTGTTTCTGCACGGCTTTATGCAGGAACGCAAGGAGATAGAAGCGGCAAACAGCCGGGAGAACTGATTTTTCGATGGACTTATGCCTGCGCACTGTGCCATGAGGTGCGCAGGAGGGAGACCCGGCTTAAGGCGCCGGGCGCGGCAGCTGCAAAGGCCGCGTCCGGGTAAAAAAGGAGTGGACAGTATGCCAACGATGGTAACGATGCAGTGCGCGCGATGCGGGAAGGTATTCCAGCGCGCGCCGTACAGGATGAAGAATGCGGAAAAGTTTTATTGCAGCAAACGTTGCTCGGCGGTAACGGCGGCGGAAAATTGCGAACGAGAAGGTGAAGGGATTTTCAAAAAGAAAATTCACCCAACGCAGACGCGCATCCGGATCACGACAAGGATACCGGTATTCCCGAAGCTGCAGCCCAAGGTGGGCGCGGTGTACGATGCGCTGAAATTCGAGGCAAGGTACGGCGGGCATGGAGGATATGTGATCGAGTCCGGCGGGAAGAAGATCAATGTGCGGCTGGATGAGGCCGTGGAGGTGACGTGATGGATAAATACATTACAAGTGAGCAGCGCGACGAAATTTTAGAAGAGCAGTATGGGAACAGATACAGAGAGCTGCTGAAAGAGTACACGGGAATAAATGCAAAGCCTTACACCGAGTACCAATTTTACGATGCCGACGGAGAATACATCGGGGATAGCCAATGGATGGATATCGACGATTTACTGGAAGAAGCAGGAATTAAAGTAAGCGACAGCGGCGCTGTACGCTGAACGCATGGCCGGAAGATCCGGCCACGTTTTGAACGGGCAGAGAAACACAAAGGAGGGCTTCGGTATGCAATGGGAACAAGGATGCTTATTCGGCGACAACCCGGAATACGATGCGTTCACGGAGAAATTCAAACCCAAAAAGACAACGGATGACTGCTACACGCCACCGCTCGTTTATGATGCAATCCTGGATTGGGCGTGCAGTGAGTATGGAATCGATCCTGCCTGCATCGTGCGGCCGTTCTACCCGGGTGGGGACTATGAACGCTTTGAATATCCGGACGGATGCACAGTGCTGGATAACCCGCCGTTTTCGATCTTATCAAAAATCTGCGAATTTTATCTGGATAGAGGGATCTCATTTTTTCTCTTTGCGCCGTCGCTCACGGCGTTCTCCGGCCGATCAGTTGTGATGCGGACGAATCATATCATTTGCGATGCAGATATCACATACGAGAATGGCGCAGTCGTTCGCACAGCATTTATTACAAGCTATGGCGGGAACGTCGCGCAAACTGCACCAGAACTGAGAAAGGCAATCGAGCGGGCGATGCGGAAGATAAAGTCGGAGACGAAACGGGAGTTGCCGAAATATACATACCCAGATCATGTGCTTACGGCAGCCATGCTGCAGAAATATGCGCACTACGGTATAGAGCTTGCGGTTAAGCGCAAGGACTGCACACAGATTGCAAAGCTGGACAGCCAGTGCCAGATGGGGAAAGCGATTTTCGGCGGAGGCCTACTGCTATCCGAGAAAGCCGCAGCAGAGAAGGCCGCAGCAGAGAAGGCAGCAGCAGAGAAGGCCGCAGCAGAGAAGGCCGCAGCACATATATGGGAGTTATCAGAGCGCGAACGGCAAATTGTCGCAAGCCTCGGAAAATAAGGCAGGGCGGGAGAAATTATGACAAAGAGGCACAAGCGGCGGCTTTTCGCCGGGCAGGTATGCACGCAGATCGTATACAACGTGAGCGAGCAGGCGGACATCAAGAGCAGCAAGCCGAGAAAGCCGCGCTTCCAGACGCAGGCAGAGCGCGATGAATTCAACTCCAAAATTTCAGCGGGCAAGTTCGCGGCGCTTATCAACGCCAACTTCGGCCCGACCAGCCTCTACTCCACGCTTACGCTCAGCGCGGAGTTTGAGGTGCATACCGCGGAGGAGATCAAGCGCATCCGCGCGATCCGCTACACGGCGGATTTCTCCTATCGCTTCGGAGGGAAGCTGGTGGTGGAGGACGTGAAA
>CAKTOJ010000030.1 GCA_934589665.1 uncultured Oscillospiraceae bacterium
GCCTTGGCGGGAGTCAGACCGACGATCTCGCTCTCGATGACGCGGGTGCCGTAGCGCTCGGCCAGAGCCTTGATCATTTCATAGGTGACGTAGAGCGGGGTATCCTCATAGTTGACCATGTTCATGGAGACCTGCGCGATGCCGCGGTCCTCGAGCATGAAGCCCATGGCCTTGCAGCTGCGGAAGCCGCCGGAGGAGCCGCGGATGACCTTGGCGATCTTCTTGGCGACCTCAACGTCGCTGGTCTCGAGGTTGCAGTTGAACGCGACGAGCGGCATACGGGCGCCGATGGCGGTGATGCCGGCGGTGGGGTGGATCTTGCGCTCGCCGTAGTCGGGAGCCCACTCGGGCTGCAGGAGCTTCTCGGGCATACCCTCGAACTCGCCCTTGCGGCAGGTGGCGAGGTTGCGGCGCTCGGGACGGGTGGCGCTGTCCTCATACAGGAAGGAGGGGACCTTCAGCTCGTCCCAGATGCGCTGGGCGACGCGCTTGGACATCTCGACGGCTTCCTCCACGGTCACGTCCATCTGGGGGACGAAGGGGATGACGTCGGTCGCGCCCATGCGCTTGTGCTCGCCGTGGTGCTTGTTCATGTCGATGCGCTCGGTGGCGACCTTCGTGAGCTGGAAGGCGACCTCCTCGATGGCCTCGGGGGAGCCGATGAGGGTGAAAACGCAGCGGTTGTGGTTGCCGTCGGTCTGGGCGTCGAACAGGGTGCAGCCGGGGACGCTCTGCGCGGTCTTGACGAGCTCGTTATAGGTGGCCTCGTCCTTTTCCTTGGAGCAGCTGAAATTGGGGATGCATTCGATCAGTCGTGCCATGATAAGTTTCCTCCGTTTTTGTCAGGTCAGACAATTTCCAACCTGTATTTTGATGCTTACGCTGTCATTATACCGTGTGCCCGGGCGGGCGTAAACAGGTTTTCTTTCTCTTTTGTTTCGGGGCGCTTAATTTTTTTAAGTAAAGCCGCGCCGGTCAGGATTCCGCGATGAAGCGCTGCACGCAGGGCGCGCCCTGCACGTCGTCGCTCCAGACAAGGACAGGGTAGGACTTGGCGGGGATGCCGCGCAGAGGCTTGGCGTAGATGCCGGAGTTCGGGTGCGTCTCGACGATGGAATGCGGCAGGAAGCTGATGCCGAAGCCCGAGCGCACGAGCTGCATCGCCATGGGCGTATCGTAGCACTGGCAGGGCACGTTCGGCTCAAAGCCGCTGCGGCGGCACTCCTTCATCAGATAATCGTTGTAGCCCCAGAGATCGTCCGAGCGCAGCAGGCACATCGGCACGCCGCGCAGCCGCTCGATGGGCACGGCGTCCAGCTCCGGCGCGGGATCGGTCGCGGCGGTCATGATGAGCTCCAGCGCGTCCTCGCCGAGGATGCGCTCGTGCAGGCTGCCGGACTCCTGCGTGGAGCGGCGGAGAAAGAGGACGTGCAGCTCGCCGCGGTCCAGGTCGTTCAAAAGGTCCTGCGGGGAACCGAGACGGATGTAGAATTCGACCTTGGGATAGCGGGCGTGGTACGCCTCCAAATAATGCAGGGCATAGGGCATGGCGGAGTAAATGACGCCGACGTTGATGCGCCCGCCCTCGCCGGCACCGATGCTGCGGACGTTTTCCTCCACGCGCCGGAGATTGAGAAAAAGCGAGCGGCTCTGGCGGTAGAGGGCTTGCCCGGCCTCGGTGAGCTTCATGCCGCGGCTCTCGCGGGCGAAAAGCTGCACGCCGAGCTCGGCTTCGAGCTGGGCGATCTGGCGCGAGATGGGCGGCTGGGCAACGTGCAGGGCGCGGGCGGCGGCAGAAATGCTGCGCCCCTCCGCGACCGCGCAGAAGTATTCAAGCTGGCGAATGGTCATGGAAATGCGCCTCCTGACAAGCTATACTAAAAAAGTATGATAACAATACAATAGAAGTTCTTTTCATTATAGCAGGTTCTTGCTATAATGCAAGATGTAAAGCAAATTGCACAAGATTCTTTTGAGATAAAACCGAAAATTGAGAGAAATCGAAAAATTTTAGAAAGTGAGGAACACCCCATGATCAATCTCGCTGACGAAGCCATGACGATCAAGCTGGACTACGATCTTCCCGAGTACCCGAAGATGGAATCCTGCTATCGCCGCGCACCCCGCCGCGAATCCCACCTGACCGAGGCCGATAAGGCGCTCGCCATCAAGAACGCTCTGCGCTACATCCACCCCGACCATCACGAGCAGATGGCCAAGGAGTTCGCCGCCGAGCTCGAGGAGCACGGCCGCATCTACGGCTATCGCTTCCGTCCCGAGGGCAAGCTCTACGGCAAGCCCATCGACGAGTACAAGGGCAAGTGCATCGAGGGCCGCGCCATTCAGGTCATGATCGACAACAACCTCGACTTCGACGTTGCGCTCTATCCCTATGAGCTGGTCACCTACGGTGAGACCGGTCAGGTCTGCCAGAACTGGATGCAGTACCGCCTCATCAAGAAGTACCTTGAGGAGCTGACCGACGAGCAGACGCTGGTCGTCATGTCCGGCCATCCTCTGGGCCTGTTCCACTCCCACAAGATGGCGCCCCGCGTCATCATCTCCAACGGCCTGATGGTCGGCACCTTCGACGATCAGGAGAACTTCAACCGCGCCGCCGCGCTCGGCGTTGCCAACTACGGTCAGATGACCGCCGGCGGCTGGATGTACATCGGCCCCCAGGGCATCGTCCACGGCACGTTCAACACGCTGCTCAACGCCGGCCGTCTCAAGCTCGGCATCCCCAACGACAAGGACCTCGCCGGCCGTCTGTTCATCTCCGCGGGCTTAGGCGGCATGAGCGGCGCGCAGGGCAAGGCTGCCGAGATCGCCGGCGCTGCGTCCATCATCGCCGAGGTCGACGATTCCCGTATCGACACCCGCTACACCCAGGGCTGGGTCAGCCACCGCACCGACTCCCTCGAGGAGGCGACCAAGATCGCCCTCGAGCACCAGAAGGCGGGCAAGCCCTGCGCCGTTGCCTACTGCGGCAACATCGTTGATCTGCTCGAGTACCTCTATGAGCACAACGTTCACGTTGACCTCATGAGCGACCAGACCTCCTGCCACGTCCCCTACGACGGCGGCTACTGCCCGCAGGGCCTCACCTTCGCCCAGCGCACCGAGATGCTGGACAAGGACCCCGAGGGCTTCCGCAAGCTCGTTGACAAGACGCTGCAGCATCACTATGAGATGATCTGCAAGTTCCACGAGCGCGGCACCTACTTCTTCGACTACGGCAACAGCTTCCTCAAGGCCGTGTACGATACCGGCGTGAAGAGCATCTGCAAGAACGGCGAGAACGACCTCGACGGCTTCATCTTCCCGTCCTACGTCGAGGATATCCTCGGCCCCTGCCTGTTCGACTTCGGCTACGGCCCGTTCCGTTGGTGCTGCCTGAGCCGCAACCCCGAGGACCTGCACAAGACCGATATGGCGGCCGCCGAGTATATCAAGGCGCACAACCGCCGCTATCAGGACTACGACAACTACGTCTGGGTCCGCGACGCGGAGAAGAACAAGCTGGTCGTCGGCACCCAGTGCCGCATCCTCTATCAGGACGCCATGGGCCGCATGAACCTCGCGCTCAAGTTCAACGAAATGGTCCGCAACGGCGAGATCGGCCCCGTCATCCTTGGCCGTGACCATCACGATACCGGCGGAACCGACGCGCCCTTCCGTGAGACCAGCAACATCAAGGACGGCTCCAACATCATGGCCGAGATGGCGACGCAGTGCTACGCCGGCAACGCGGCTCGCGGCATGAGCTACATCGCGCTGCACAACGGCGGCGGCACCGGCATCGGTCGTGCCATCAACGGCGGCTTCGGCATGGTGCTCGACGGCTCCGAGCGCGTCGATACCATCCTGCGTATGTCCATGCCTTGGGATACCATGGTCGGCGTGGCCCGCCGCAGCTGGGCGCGCAACGAGAACGCCATGACCACCGTGGCCGAGTACAACAAGATGTACGAGGGTCAGGATCACATTACCATGCCGTACCTCGCGGACGACGCGCTCGTCGCCGATGCGGTCAAGGGTATGAAGCAGCACTAAAATAAATCAAAAAGGGGCATAGCAATATGCCCCTTTTTGTGTTATTATCGGAGAAGAGAACCGATTCCGCCCTTTTCAGCAACAGGAAGGACAGTAATATGAAGAAAATGCTTGTAAAAAATATCGGTCTGCTTGCAACGCCCGAGGGCAAAAGCGCCCATCGCGGCGAAGAGCAGGGAAAGATCAGATTCCTCAAGGACGCATGGGTGCTTATCGAGGACGATGTGATCGCTTCTGTCGGCACCGGTGCGGCTCCCGCCTGCGAGGGCGCGGAGATCGTCGATGCCGAAGGAAAGCTTGTCACGCCCGGCCTTGTGGACGCGCACACGCATCTGATTTTCGGCGGCTGGCGTCAGAATGAACTGGGCATGAAGCTCCACGGCAAGACCTACCTTGAGATCCAGAATGCCGGCGGCGGCATTCAGTCCACCACCAACGCCACCCGCAAGGCGAGCGAGCAGGAGCTGGCTGCCAAGGCTGCCAAGGCGCTTGATGAAATGATGCACTTCGGTACGACCACCTGCGAGGCCAAGAGCGGCTACGGTCTTGCGACCGAGCACGAGCTCAAGGCGCTGGAGGTCATCCGCGACCTCAACGAGCATCACCGCATGGATCTGGTAGCGACCTTTATGGGTGCGCACCTCGTTCCCGCCGAGTATAAGGCGAACCGCGCGGAGTATATCCGCCTGGTGTGCGAGGAGATGATGCCGAAGGTTAAGGAGCAGGGCATCGCAAAGTTCTGTGATGTGTTCTGCGAGGCGGATACCTTTACGGTCGAGGAGTCCCGGCAGGTGCTCGAGGCCGGCCTCAAATACGGCCTGCGTCCGAAGATCCACGCGGATGAGATCGAGGCCATCGGCGGCAGTCAGCTCGCTGGTGAGCTCGGTGCGATCTCGGCGGAGCACCTGATCGTCTGCCCGCCGGAGGGCATTGCTGCCATGGCGAAGGGCGGCGTGATCGCCTGCCTTCTGCCCGCGACAAGCTTCAACCTCGGCGCGGTGTTCGCGCCCGCGCGTGACATGGTCAGCGCCGGCGTGCCGGTTGCTATGGCGACAGATTTCAACCCCGGCTCCTGCCCGTGCCTGAACATGCAGTTCGTCATCAACCTCGGCTGCCTGAAGTATAAGCTTACGCCCGAGGAGGTGCTTACTGCCGTGACGCTCAACGGTGCGGCGGCCATCGACATGGCTGATACCGTCGGCTCCGTCGAGGCAGGCAAGCTGGGCGACCTTGTGATTTGGGACGCCCCCGATCTGGACTACATCTGCTACCGCTTCGGCAGCAATCTGGCCAAGACCGTCATCAAGCGCGGCGAGCGCGTGTAAGGCATAAGGGGAGAGGAGAGCATGATGGATCGGACAGATTACCAGATCTTAAATATTTTACAGTCTGACAGCCGCTGTACGCTGCGCTGCATCGGCGATCAGGTCGGCCTGACGCCGCCGGCGGTTTCCGAGCGCATCCGCCGCATGGAGGAAAACGGCGTGATCCGCAGCTACCGGATCGATGTCGACCGCACGCGGCTCGACTGCAACATTACGGGGTTCATTTCCGTGGCGCTGGAACCGGAAAAGTACAACGCTTTCTGTGACTTCTGCGTACAGAGCCCCGCCATCATCAGCCACCATCATGTGATCGGTGTTTTTAACGCCCTGCTCCAGTTTGCCGTCAGTGACACAAAAGAGCTGGACTCGCTGCTGGCTGAGATCAAGACCTACGGCGATTCCCGCACCTCGGTGGAGCTTAAAACGCTCTTTGACATCAAAGAGATCCCGCTGCCCTGAGACAAACAGCTTGCAAAATAAAAAAGCTCCGTTTCCCAATCGGGAAACGGAGCTTTTTGCTGCGCTTATTTCTTTTCGATAACCTTGAGAACCTTTTCGTAGCTCTCCTCGGCGAGTGGAATGGCGTGGGCCAGCATGGCCTCGCCCTTTTTGCAGCACTCATTCGCATATTCCTTGTCCTTGAGGGAGGAGAGGTTGATAAGGACATTCAGCCACGCGCTCTGCATCGCAGTCTTAAGCGTCAGGGCGGCGATGCCGAGGTCGCTGACCACGTTCGGGTTGGTCGTGCCGACGAGGCCGGTGAGCAGGTCGATGGATTCTGAGCAGATTTCCATCATCGTCAGCGGGACTTCGGTACAATTGCGGAAGCTGGCCTGCACCGCGCCGCGGCGGATCGCCTTTTCGGCGTCATTCGATTTCGGCATGGCGAGGGAGTAGATGAGCACATCGAACACCTCGCTGTCGCGGTTCATCACGTCTACAAAGCGCTCCTTGAGTTCGTTGCCCTTGGCGATGGCGTCCAAAATCCGGGCGCGATCCTCCGCAAACTCGGGCTTTGAGAGTGTCAGACCGTTGACCATCATCGTCAGCGCAACGCCGATGCCGCCGGCCAGACCGGCGACTGCACCGCCGCCGGGAGCGGGAGCATCCGAGCCAACAGCATTGATGAGTTCCGTGACCTTCATATCCGCAATTTTCATGAAAAGATTCTCCTTGGGGGGTAAGATTTTATAATTAGAACAGGCCGGTGATTCTGCCGTTCTCGTCCACGTCGATCTTCTCAGCGGAGGGAACCTTGGGGAGGCCCGGCATGGTCATGATGTCGCCGGTCTTGGCAACCAGGAAGCCGGCGCCGGCATCGACCTTGATGTCGCGTACAGTGATCTTGAAGCTGCGGGGCGCACCCAGCTTGGCCGCGTCGTCAGAGAAGGAGAACTGCGTCTTGGCCATGCAGATGGGCAGATTGTCAAAACCGAGCTCGGTGAGCTGCTTGATCTGCTTCTTGGCGCTTGCGGCGATGGTCACGCCGTCGGCGCGGTAAACCTTGGTGGCGATCGCGTTGAGCTTGGCCTCGATGCTCTCGTTGACGTCGTAGACATACTGGAAGTGATCGGGCTCATCGCACAGGCGCACGACCTCCTCGGCCAGAGCCATGCCGCCCTCGCCGCCCTTGGCCCAGACTTCGCTCAGGCAGACGTTGACGCCCAGCTCACGGCACTTGCTTTCGACAAGCGCCAGCTCGGCGGCGGTGTCGGTCGGGAAGGCGTTGATGGCGACCACGCAGGGCAGGCCATAGACGTTCTTGACATTGTCGACGTGCTGGAGCAGGTTCGGCATGCCCTTTTCCAGAGCCTCAAGGTTTTCGCTGTTGAGCTCGGTCTTGGGAACGCCGCCGTGATACTTGAGCGCGCGGACCGTTGCCACGATAACAACGGCATTCGGATGGAAGCCGGCGGCGCGGCACTTAATGTCGAGGAACTTCTCCGCGCCGAGGTCCGCGGCGAAGCCCGCCTCGGTAACGGTGTAATCGCACAGGCGCATGGCTGTCTCGGTCGCCATGAGGGAGTTGCAGCCGTGGGCGATGTTGGCGAACGGGCCGCCGTGGATGAACGCGGGCGTACCCTCAAGCGTCTGGACCATGTTGGGCTTGATCGCGTCCTTGAGCAGCGCGGCCATCGCGCCCTCGGCCTTGATGTCATGCGCGGTGACGGGCTTGTCGTCATAGGTGTAGGCAATGACCATCTTAGCCAGACGCTCCTTGAGGTCAGTGAGGCCGGAGGACAGGCACAGAACGGCCATGATCTCGCTGGCGACGGTGATCTCAAAGCCATCCTCGCGGGGTACGCCGCTGGCCTTGCCGCCGAGACCGTCGATAATATGACGCAGCTGGCGGTCGTTCATGTCAACCGCGCGCTTCCAGACGATCTTGCGGGGATCGATGTTCAGGGCGTTGCCCTGCTGAATGTGGTTGTCGAGCAGAGCGGCGAGCAGGTTGTTCGCTGCGCCGATGGCGTGGAAGTCGCCGGTGAAGTGGAGGTTGATGTCCTCCATGGGGACGACCTGCGCATAGCCGCCGCCAGCCGCGCCGCCCTTGACGCCGAACACGGGGCCGAGGGAGGGCTCACGCAGGCAGACCATGGCCTTTTTGCCGATCCGGTTCAGGCCGTCGGCAAGACCGACAGAGGTCGTGGTCTTGCCCTCGCCGGCGGGCGTGGGGCTGATGGCGGTGACGAGGATCAGCTTCGCCTTGCGGGGAAGCTTGCGGATCTCGGAGAGGTCGAGCTTGGCTTTGTACTTGCCGTAAAGCTCAAGGTGCTTTTCGTCGATGCCGGCGGCAGCGGCGATCTCGGTGATGGGCTTCATTTCGTGCGCCTGGGCGATCTCAATATCAGTCATGTGAAATTACCTCCTGAAAAAGTATGTGGAAAGTGTCATGCTTTGATGTTCTGTGCATATTGTACCTGAATGGCGAAAAAAGGTAAATCACTTTCGTGCATCTTTTCCGATTCTGCACTTTCTTTTTTTAGCCATACAAAAGTGAGGCCTTAACAACGCGGAGAATGCGGCAGTTTCAACAAAATCAGACGGCAATTACTCCGGATGATGGGAAAGGAGAAGACGTGCGCCTGAAGAAAATTAACCGGATCAGTCCAGCGTGATCTCCAGCGGCGCACCCAGCGTGACCGGCCCGCCGATGGAAGCGGCGGAGACCGCACCGTTCTTTCGCACCACACTTGCACGGATCACGCCTGCGGGCTGGAGATAATCCTGCTCAAAAAGACCGTCGGAGATCCCTTCACTCTCGGCGACGGCACAGGCGACGGAGCCGCTGCCGCAGCTTCCCTCCCAGACAAGCGTGCCGGTATCCACGACCTT
Organism: uncultured Oscillospiraceae bacterium; assembly: GCA_934589665.1. GTDB lineage: Bacteria > Bacillota > Clostridia > Oscillospirales > Oscillospiraceae > Hominicoprocola. The sequence goes on from CAKTOJ010000030.1 coordinate 8,718, forward strand.
GACCAGCGGCGTCATGCGCCGCGTCGCGCGGTCGAGGAAGATGACGCCGTAGGCGTCAAGGCCGGCGATGGCAGAGAAAATCGGTTCGACCGCATGGAAAAAGTTCTCATCCGGCACGGCATCCACCACGAAATGCGCGATCCCGCCGAGGTCGACCAGCGTGCCGGTACAGCCGTTTGCCCCAATTGTGCGGATAGAGCGGGGGAGGGGCATTTCAGCGCTGGCAGTCCCCTGCGTAAGGTCGACATGTGCTGTGACAAGGCCGTCACAGCCGCTCACGCGGAGCAGTACATCGGAAAGACCGCCCTTTTGCTGCGCAGTATACATGGCATAAGCGCGCGTCGCATTGCCGCAGAATTCGCCGCCCATCATTTCCATGCAGCCGTCCGCGCCGTCAGGAGCGGGACAGGCGAAGCCGACCTGCTCAATCTGCATGTCCGAAAGCGTGCGCATGAGCTGTGCGGAAAGTGCCGCGCGCTCCGCTTTTTCAATCGGATCAAGGACAAAGAGCGTGATGTTGCCGGCGGGATCGGCGCGCAGGACATGAAGCTTCATGATGATCCTCCCCTTTTGATGCTGGAAACAGATGAAAGAACTTTACACCCTCTCGGGAAAGCTGTCAATCCATTTGCGACAGAGAGACGATTCGGCCCGCCATAAAATTTGAAAGCACTATAGCCTTTTGCATTTTCCTGTGGTATACTGCAAATTACAGTATTTCTGATCCGGGAGGAAGGATTTATGAAACGAGTTCTTGCATTGCTGCTTGCGGCGATGCTTCTGATGTCTCTGCTGCCCGGCTGCGGTAAAAAACAGGATGACGGCACGCAGGCCGATCCGACGGAGCAGGACGCAAACGCGCCGGATGCCGTGCCGGAAGAGCCGGAGCCGGAACCCTATGTCGACCCATATGAGGCGGTCAAAACCTACTGGTCGGACGATCAGCTCACGCAGGAGTGGGGGCCCGACCAGATCGTCGAGCATCTTTTTTTCCATCCTGTCATTGCCTATCCCCAGTGGGCGTTCCACGACTGCGGCGCGAGCCAGTCGGAGCGCTACGGTCTCGATGACTGGATGGTCACGGCGGACGAATACGCGAAAATCTTGCAGGCCGTCTACGAAAAGGGTTACATCCTTGTTGCCATTGAGGATGTGTGGAGCGAGGTCACGGATGAGAGCGGCACGCACATGGTGCGCAATACGCTCAGGCTTCCCGAGGGCAAAAAGCCGCTCATCATCAGCTTTGACGATGTAAACTACTATCCCTACATGCTTGAACAAGGCTTTACGAGCAAGCTTGTCGTCGGAGACGACGGTGAGATCTGGGCGGAGTGCACGGACCCCTATACAAAGGAGACCTTCCTGACCAAAGAGGGCGACGCGACGACGATGCTCGATGAGTTCGTCTATGCGCATCCCGATTTCTCACTCAACGGCGCAAAGGCCATCTTCTCACTCACCGGCTATTACGGCATCCTCGGCTATCGCACGCAGGACGACCGCGATATTGCCAAGGACAGTCCTGAGCGCCCCACGTTTGAGGCCAACCGCGCCGCAGAGATCGAAGCGGTCAAGCCCGTGATCGCGCGGCTCAAGGAGACCGGATGGACGTTCGGCAGCCATACCTGGGGTCACATCCGTCTGGCGGACAAGCCGCTTCAGACCGTTGTCAACGATACCGAACGCTGGGCCGACGAGGTTGGCAGTCTGGTCGGACCCACCAGTGTCCTCTTCTATCCGCACGGCGGCCGTCCCGACGGCGACGACTGGCACAAGACCGGCGAACGCTTCCAGTATCTCCAGAGTCAGGGCTTCCGCATTTTCTGCTCGGTGGGCATCAATTCGTTCAGCTATATCAAGCCCGATATCTCCGCCGTGATCTGCGACCGTCTGCACCCCGACGGCACGACCCTGCGCCACTCGCGCAGCCGCTATCTGCAATTCTACAATGCCGAGGATATCATGGACACATCCGTTCGTCCCGACCTCGGCGTGGACTGGTAAGGAGGGCGGAGCATGAGTGAACAGGAGCTGATCCAAAAGGCGGTCGGGATGCTTGAACGTTCCTACAGCCCATATTCGCACTTTCCGGTCGGCGCGGCGCTGGAATGCGAGGACGGCACGGTCTACACCGGCTGCAACATTGAAAATTCCAGCTACAGCCTGACCATCTGTGCCGAACGCACTGCCGCGGTCAAGGCGATCAGCGAGGGACATACGAAGTTCCGCCGCATCGTCATCGCCGGCAACAGTGAGGATTTCTGCTATCCCTGCGGCGCATGCCGTCAGTTTCTCTACGAGTTCTCGCCGGACATGGAGGTCATCTGCCTCAACCGGGCGCGTGAGAGCAAAAAAATGCCGCTGCGTGCGCTGATGCCCTGCGGCTTTGATAACACGTTTTTATAAGAAAATTTTATGATATGTAGGTGATCAACAATGGTAGACATGACAAAAATTGCGGCGGTTTACGCCGACGCCGAGCAGTACGGCGGCAAGACTGTGACGGTCGGCGGCTGGGCCAAGACCATCCGCGACCTTAAGACCTTTGGCTTTATCGAGCTCAATGACGGCTCCTGCTTCCGTAATCTGCAGGTCGTTATGGACGCGAACATGCTTGCAAACTATAAGGAGATTGCATCACAGAATGTCGGCGCGGCGCTCATCGTCACCGGTGAGATCGTGCTGACGCCCGAGGCCAAGCAGCCGCTTGAGCTTAAGGCGTCGGAGATCGCGGTCGAAGGTGTGTCCACGCCTGACTATCCTCTCCAGAAAAAACGCCACAGCGTGGAGTTTCTGCGCACCATCCAGCACCTGCGCCCGCGCACGAACCTTTTCAACGCGACGTTCCGCGTGCGCTCCGCCGCGGCATTTGCCGTGCATGAGTTCTTCCAGAACCGCGGCTTTACCTATGTCAATACCCCCATTATCACCGGTTCCGACTGCGAGGGTGCGGGCGAGATGTTCCAGGTTACGACGCTTGATTTGGAAAACGTCCCCAAGACCGAGGATGGAAAGGTCGATTACTCCAAGGATTTCTTCGGCAAAAAGACCAGCCTGACCGTTTCCGGCCAGCTCAACGCCGAGAACTTCGCTATGGCCTTCGGTGATGTTTACACCTTCGGCCCCACCTTCCGTGCCGAGAACTCCAACACCGCGCGCCATGCGGCTGAGTTCTGGATGATCGAGCCGGAGATGGCCTTCTGCGACCTCGACGGCGATCTTGAGGTTATGGAGGCGATGGTCAAGTATATCATCACCAAGGTCATGGAGCGCTGCCCCGACGACCTTGCCTTCTTCAACAGCTTTGTCGATAAGGGTCTCATTGAGCGGCTGCAGCATGTCGCGTCCAGTGAGTTCGGCCGCATCACCTACACCGATGCGGTGGAGCTGCTCAAAAAACACAACGACCAATTCGACTATAAGGTCGACTGGGGCACCGACCTTCAGACCGAGCACGAGCGCTTCCTTACCGAGCAGATCTTCAAACGTCCCGTGTTCGTCACCGATTACCCCAAGGAGATCAAGGCGTTCTATATGCGCCTGAACGACGACGGAAAGACTGTTGCCGCGGCAGACTGCCTTGTTCCCGGCATTGGCGAGATCATCGGCGGCAGCCAGCGTGAGGAACGTCTGGAGGTGCTTGAGAGCCGCATCAAGGAGCTTGGCATGAATCCCGAGGATTACTGGTGGTACTGCGATCTGCGCCGTTACGGCTCCTGCCGCCACGCGGGCTTTGGCCTCGGCTTCGAGCGCATGGTGATGTATCTCACGGGCGTTGGCAACATCCGTGACGTGGAGCTGCATCCCCGCACGGTCGGCAACGCGGAATTCTAAGAGAGACGGAATAGGCCCCGACAGGGAAGCGGCCATTTGGCAGTTCCGCGAAAGTAAGTGTAAAAAGGGAGGGCACACAGCTGTGTGTCCTCCCTTTTTACATTGTTGTTCAGCCGAGCTTCTCGCAAAGCTCTTCCAATGCGGCGGCCATAGCTTCCTCGAAGGAGGGGTGCGGGCGCATCGCGCGGCAGAACTGCCCGGCTGTCAGATGGTTTGCCAGCGCCTGCGCCACGCCGCCGATCATATCGCTCGCATGCTCGCACATGAGCTGCGCGCCGATGAGCTCGTGTGTTTCGGTGTTTGCGATAAATTTCATAAAGCAGCGGCCCGGATCGGCAATGACGGTTTTGGCGTTTCCGAACATAACGTGTTTTCCAATCTTAACGGAGATGCCGGCCTCCTTGGCTTCGGCCTCAGTAAGGCCGACAACGGCAATCTCAGGGCGGCAGTAGATACAGCTGGGAACCACGGAAAGATCGACGTGATCCTGCACGCCGTACAGCCGCTCAACGCAGGCGATGCCCTGCGCAGTGGCGACATGCGCCAGCTGAATTTTCGACGACACATCACCGATGGCATAAACATGTGGCAGGCTCGTTTCAAAGCGTTCGTTGACGGCGATGCTGCGGCGGTCCATCTCAACTGTGACGCCATCGGCAAACAGGCCGTCGCAGTAAGGACGGCGGCCAATGGCACAGAGCACGGCCTCACCGGAGGCGGCATCCTCCTTTTCCTTGCAGACAAAGTGGACGGAAAGATCGTCTCCGGCCTTTTCGATACTCTGTACCATGGCGTTTGTAAAGACCTTCACGCCCTGCTTTTTGAGGATGAGGGCAAGATTCTGCCCCAGCTCTTTATCCATATTCGGCAGCAGACGGTCCATGCCCTCAATAATCGTTACTTCACAGCCGAGGTCGGCATAGAAGGCTGCAAATTCAATGCCGATCACGCCGCCGCCGATGATGACGACGGAGCGATAGAGGTGATCGCAGTCCTCGAGCAGCTCGTCGGAGGTCATAGCCAGCTCCAGACCGGGGATCGGCGGACGGGACGGTGCGGAACCCGTGGCAATGAGAATATCGTCGCAGGTGTAGTCCTGCGTGCTGCCTTCTGTGTCTGTCACGCGGACCGCGCCGGGTGCGGTGATGAGCGCTGTGCCGCGCAGCAGATCGACTTTTGCGCTTTTGAACAGAGACTCGATGCCGGAGGAGAGCTTTTGCGAAACGGCACGCTTATAGGCAAAGATTTCTTCCATATTGACGGCGATATCTCCGGTGTGAACGCCGCAGTGTGCGCCGTTTTTTGCGTCGCGGTAGATGGCGGAGGAGTGAAGCAGTGTTTTCGTCGGGATGCAGCCGCGGTTGAGGCAGGTGCCGCCTGCCTCGCGCCGTTCGACGACAGCGACTTTTTTCCCCAGCTTTGCCGCGCGGAGCGCGGCCTCGTAGCCGCCCGGGCCGGCGCCGATGACAATGAGCTGATAATCGGCCATAGTGTTTCTCCTTTTTGAGAGCAATACCGCCTGAAAAGGCGGTATTGCATCGTAGTTTTCTGCCGGTCAGGCGAACGAATAGCGCAGGATCATATTGCGCGCTGCGCCGACCTCGTCGAGCCGCCGGACGGGCGTCGTATGCGGCGCGGTGTGGAGCGCGTCGGGATCGGAATAGGCAAGGTCAAAGAGCTTGCCGTAGATCTCACAGACCTCGTCCATGGTTTCCTTGCTCTCGGTCTCGCAGGGCTCGACCATAAGCGCCTCGTGCACGATGAGCGGGAAGTACATCGTGGGCGGGTGCAGGCCGTAGTCAAGCATGCCCTTGGCGAGGTCGAGCGCGGACACGCCCGTCTCCTTGTGAAGCTCGACGAGTGACATGACGAACTCGTGCATGCAGATCTCATCATAAGCCATGGCGAATTTCTCTGCGAGCTTTACGCGCATGTAGTTCGCGTTGAGCACGGCGTTCATCGCGGCCTCGGGGATGCCGGATTTGCCGAGCGTGAGGACGTAGGTGAGCGCCTTGACGCAGACGTCGAAGTTGCCGTAGAAAAGCTTCACACGGCCGATGGACTTTTCAGGGTACTCAAAATCGTATCTGCCGTCCTTCTCCACCACCAGCGGGCCGGGCATGTACTTCCGGAGGAAGTCCTTACAGCCGACTGCGCCCGCACCGGGGCCGCCGCCGCCATGCGGCGTGGCAAAGGTTTTGTGGAGGTTGGAGTGGATGCAGTCGAAGCCCATGTCGCCCGGACGCACCACACCCATGACGGCGTTGAGGTTCGCACCGTCGTAGTAGCACAGTCCGCCCGCATCGTGGACGATCTTCGTGATCTCGAGAATGTTCTTATCGAAGATGCCGACCGTGTTCGGGTTGGTGAGCATCAGACCCGCCGTGTCGGGGCCGACAGCGGCGCGCAGTGCGTCAAGATCGACGCAGCCGTCCGCGCCGGAGGGAATGTTCACGACCTGATAGCCGCACATCGCGGCGGTGGCGGGGTTCGTGCCGTGGGCGGAGTCGGGCACGATAATCTTCGTGCGCGCGGTGTCACCCCGGTCGGTGTGGTAGGCCTTGATGAGCAGCACACCGGTGAATTCACCGTGCGCGCCCGCCGCAGGCTGGAAGGTAACGGCGTCCATGCCGAAGATCTCGCCCAGCTCAGAGCCGAGGGTATGGAGCGCTTCCAGCGCGCCCTGCGCCGTTTCGGCGCTCTGGAGCGGGTGGAGCTGTGTGAAGCCCGGCAGCGCCGCCATGTCCTCGTCGATCTTGGGGTTATACTTCATCGTGCACGAGCCGAGGGGATAGAAGCCGTCGTTTACGCCGTGGATGCGCTTGCACAGTGCCGTATAGTGGCGCGTAAGCTCATTTTCACTTACATGGGGCAGGTGCAGGGGTGCAGTGCGTTCTTCGGGAAGCGTATATTCCGGCACGTCGCACGCGGGCATCAGGCTCATGCCGCGTCCTTTCGCGCCAAGCTCAAAAATCAGCTTCATTTCAGCACCTCCTTCACGATGGCGGCGGCTTTGTCGAGCTGCGCTTTGGAGACGAGCTCCGTCACGCACCAGAGGATGCCGCCATCAACCTCCGCGCCGCCGAGGATGCCCTCGGCTGCGAGCGCGTCGAGGATTTTTTTGCGGCAGTTCGGGCAGGCGCATTCAGTTACGAATTCGTGGAAAAATTCGCCCTTGTATTTAAGCGTGCAGCCGGACTTTTCCAGCTCGGCGGCAAAATAATGCGCCTTGGAGGTACACAGCCGCGCGCACTGCTTCATGCCAGCCTCGCCCATAGCGGCCATGTAAACGCCCGCGGTGAAAGCACACAGTGCCTGATTCGAGCAGATGTTGGAACTGGCCTTTTCACGGCGGATATGCTGCTCGCGCGCGGAGAGCGTGAGGACATAGCCAACCTTGCCGTCCACGTCCTTGGTTTGGCCGACGATGCGGCCGGGGAGCTTGCGCGTCATAGCGGCGGTCGTTGCCATAAAGCCGAGGTAGGGGCCGCCGAAGGCCGTGTCGAGGCCGAGGGGCTGGCCATCGCCCACAGCGATGTCCGCACCCATCTCGCGCGGGGTGGGGAGAAGTGCGCAGGCGATAGGGTTCACACCCATGACAAACTTTGCTCCTGCGGCATGAACGATCTCGCCGACGGCTCTGGCGTCCTCGAGCTGACCAAAGTAGTTCGGCTGCTGGAGATAGAAGCACGCGGCGTCCTCGCCGAGAGCGGCTTTGAGTGCGTCAAGATCAGTCCTGCCGTCCTTTTCGGGGATGACGGCAAGCTCCGTGTTGGAGGCAAAGCAGTAGGTCTTCATGACCTCGATGACCTGCGGGTTCACGCAGGCGGACACGTAGGCCTTTGTGCGCTTGCGATCCTTGCACATGGGAATTGTTTCGGCGGCGGCGGCCGCGCCGTCGTAGTGCGAGGCGTTGGAGACGTCCATGCCGGTGAGCTCGCAGATCATGGTCTGGAACTCAAAGGTGCCTTGCAGAACGCCCTGACTGATCTCGGCCTGATAGGGCGTATAGCAGGTGACAAGCTCCTCGCGGGTGGTAACGGACTTGACAACGGCGGGAATAAAGTGGCGGTATGCACCTGCGCCGCGAAGAACGGTCTTGTAGACCCTGTTCTTTTCGGCCATGGCAGTGACTTTTTCGCGCACCTCCAGCTCACTGAGGCCTTCGGGAATATTGAGCGTTCCGTTGAGAAGCATCTCCTGCGGAACGGAGCAGTAAAGCTCTTTAAGACTCCCGACCCCGATGGCGGCAAGCATTTCCTCGCGTTCCGCCGCTGTGGTAGGAACGTAAGAGCCCATCAGCCCTCCTCGGCGCAGTGCGCCTCATACGCGGCGGCGTCAAGCAGATCCTCGGTGCCGGTAATGCCCTCGACCTTGATGATCCATGCGCCGTAGGGGTCGGAGTTGAGCGTTTCGGGCGCGTCGGCGAGGGCCTCGTTGACCTCGCAGATGGTGCCGGAGACGGGGGAGACGATATCGGAGACCGCCTTGACGGACTCGACGTCGCCAAAGCTCTCGCCGGCGGTGACGGTGTCACCCTCGGCAGGCAGATTGATAAACACAACATCGCCCAGCGCATCCTGTGCGAAATCGGAAATGCCGATGATGGCCACGCCGCCGTCCATCTTGACCCACTCGTGGGACTTGGAATACTTCAGTTCAGCAGGGAAATTCATTATGTTGTCCTCCTCAGATTTTGTTGTAAAGTTCGCTGTGATAGTATGTATGCTTACTTGTCCAGCTTGTAGAACGGCATGGGGACGATCTCCAGCTCGATCATGCGCCCGCGCACGTCGGCGTTGAGATGACGGCCAATCTCAATCTCCTCGGCTGGAATGTAGCCCATTGCCACGCCGCAGCCAATAAAG
>CAKTOJ010000031.1 GCA_934589665.1 uncultured Oscillospiraceae bacterium
TAGATGTGCAGGCGCTTGAGGGAGTCCTTGGTGACGGTGTTGCGGGGCATCATGCCGCGGACCGCGACGCGCATCGCAAGCTCGGGCTTCTCCTGCATGAGGATGCGGTACTTGGTCTCCTTGAGGCCGCCGACCCAGCCGGAGTGGGTGCGGTAGTACTTCTGCTCCATCTTGTTGCCGGTGAGAACGGCCTTGGAAGCGTTGATGATGATGACGTTGTCGCCGCAATCGGCGTGCGGGGTGTAGGTGACCTTCAGCTTGCCGCGCAGCAGGTCGGCTGCGGCGACAGCGGTCTTGCCCAGGGGCTTGCCGGCAGCGTCGATGACGTACCATTTACGCTCGATGTTGCCCTTGTTCGCCATAAAAGTGGACATGGTGTTCATTCCTCCATTTGATCTATCATGTATGCTTTCGCTTTACATTTTATCTGTTCCTTGCTAAAATCGGAACAAAGCTATTTATAGCACGTCTGCGCGGGGAAGTCAACAGCAATTTAATTTAGCGCAGACAATGCTTTTAAAATCTCTATTTTTCTTCGATTTGCTCTTGTTTTCTGAAATGGCAAATTGAAAATTCTGCTTGGATGTTCTGGAGGGATTCCGTATTATGCAGGAAATTCTGGGCCTTGTGCGCCGCTGTGTTGAGGATTATGACATGATCCAGGACGGCGAAACGGTCGCCGTCGGCGTTTCGGGCGGCAAGGATTCGCTGCTCACGCTCGCGGCCCTTGCGCGGCTGAGCCGCTTTTACCCCAAGCGCTTCAAGGTTGCCGCCATGACGGTTGAAGCCGGCACGCCGGGGATGAGCTTTGACGGTGTGGCGGACTACTGCCGCACGCTCGGTGTGGAGTATATCCGCACGCAGGTGCCGATTTACGACGTCGTATTCGTGGAGCGGAAGGAGAAGAACCCCTGCTCGCTGTGTGCGAAGCTCCGCCGTGGGGCACTTTCGACCGCGATGAACGAGCACGGCATCAAAAAGATCGCTCTCGGCCACCACTATGACGATGCGGTGGAGACAATGCTCATGAGCCTGATCTTTGAGGGACGGCTGGGCTGCTTTCAGCCGGTGACCTACCTCAGCCGCACGGATGTGACGCAGGTCCGCCCGCTGCTCTATGTCAAGGAACGGCAGGTCGTGAGCGCTGCGAAGCGGCTTGCTCTTCCTATTGTTGAAAATCCCTGCCCTGTCAACGGTGAAACGCGGCGGCAGGAGATCAAGGAGCTGATCACCGAGCTTGAGGGCCGCTACCCTGATCTCAAGCAGAAGATCTTCGGCGCGATGCAGCGCTATCCGCTTTTTGGATGGGAGATCGAAAAAAACGCCGAAAATATCAAATGATACCTTCGGCGCTGCTTCATATATAATATGTAAGGCTACACGAACAGCATTTGCAGCAGTACAAGCAGAATGAGGCCCGGTACGCCGAGGATGCCGACGGTGGCGGCATTGAAAAAGTTCAGCCCGAGCGGAAAGCCGGTGACCGGCGCGGTGAGGCCGAGCAGAAACAGCGCGAGGAAGCCCAGCGCCGTGTTGAGCAGCACCCTTGCCGCGAGTCGGAGCGGTGCGGCAAAAAGGCGCACGGCGGCGGTGAGCAGAAAAATGCACAGCACGCCGAGCGCGATTTTATCCTCTAAACCCAAGTGACCGCCCCCTCTGTATACAGCTTTGCGGCGGCCACGCCGCCGCGCTCCTTGATGGCGCGCAGGAGATAATTGTAGCGCGATGAGATGGCGTTGATTTCATAGATGCAGGCGTCGACGAGGTCGGGCTCGACGGTGTTGTCGAAGCGCATATAGGCCTGCGCCAGAGCAAAGCGCGTGTCGCTCAACTCGGTGAAAAGAGATTGCAGCGCGGGATCGCGCGCGACGGAACGCTGTAAGATATTGACATTTCGCATCAGCTTCACTCCCCTGAACAGTTTACGGAGAGTATGGACAAATATGCCAACAAATAAACCGGAGAGGAAGGAAAATGATGGACGCGCATGAAGAATATATGATGCAGGCGCTCGCGCTGGCGCGCGAGGCGGCGGCGGCGGGCGAGGTGCCGGTAGGCTGTGTGATCGTGCACGGCGGGGAGATCGTGGGGCGCGGACGCAACCGGCGCGAGGAGAAGGGAGCGACTGCGTCGCATGCCGAAATGGAGGCCATTGCAGCGGCAAATGCGGCTCTGCACTCTTGGCGGCTGGACGGCTGCACGCTCTATGTCACGCTCGAGCCCTGCCCGATGTGCGCCGGAGCTATTCTCAACGCGCGCATCCCGCGTGTGTACTTCGGCGCGCGTGACCGAGTGATGGGTGCCTGCGGCGGAGTATTTAATTTGTATATGGAACAGTTCGCGGGCACGCCGGCGCTCGTCGGCGGTATCATGGAGGCGGAGTGCCGGACGGTGCTGGAGGCGTTTTTCCGGGACGTGCGAAAACAGAAACCTGAATAAAAAGATGTGGAGGCGCTTATCTGGATGGGATAAGCGCCTCTGCTTTTGGCTGATTTGCAGAGGAAAAGGAATAATTATGCCGCTGCATTCCCGCGCAGACCGCTGTTTCGTCAATCTGCCCGATGCAGATGGCCTTTTTCGGAATATTTTGTCTAATACGTAAAACGAATTTTTATTCAAGCGATATTCGCTGTTTTGTCGTAAAAACACACTGTTTCGAGAAAAGATTCAAATTTTTGTATTTGTGCTGTGCGTAATACGATGGTTTTTCTGCCATGGATTCTTCTGTTGACACAGATTCGTTTGCGGACTATAATATGCACCAGTTTCCAAAACGCATGTTTAACCACTTTTAAAGGAGATTTACGTATGTCTATGCAAGATTGGGAAGTGCTGTATCAGGTCAAGGGGCCGAAGTGCCTGCTGGAAATGACCGCAGCGGAGCTGAAAGAAGCCATGAAAGACACGGACACAGTGATCCTGTCCTTCGGTGCGCTGGAAAATCACGGCGCGCATCTGCCTCTGGGGGCAGACTGGTTTCAGGCCAACGTCCTGATCCGACGAGTCTACGAAGAGTTGGCCGCGCTGGGACACAAGTCCATTCCCGGCTTCCCTGTCCCCTTCGGAACGCAGACCAACCAGTTTGAACGACAGGGCGCAAATCTCTTTGGCAATGTTTACCTCAATGAAAAGACATTCATTGATATGGCGGAGGACCTGATCCTGCACCTGCACGAGCAGGGCTTTGAGCGCTTTGTCCTGTGCCTCAACCATTCCGAGAACCACTCCGCGCTGAACGTTGTGGCCAAGGATCTGGCCAACCGCTTCGGCATCCGCAGTGTGGTGGCCGACTGGGTTCCGCCGCATAACGATTTCTGGCCGACGGTTCTCAAGAACGCCGAGCATCAGGGCCACGGCGGCGAGGACGAGACGGCCTGCGTGATGGCGGCCGTGCCGGAGCTGGTGCATCTTGAGGATGCAAAGGCCTACTATGCGCCCGAGGATGCAAAGCCCGTGAAGATGGGCGGCCTGTATTATTACGGCGGCAGCGTTGGCGTATTCATGCCGGTGCCTGCCTATGCCGACAACAGCCCCGGCTATATCGGCGATCCCGCCGATGCCACCGCCGAGGAGGGCGTGCTGTGCTATGACGCTTACGCCAAGTGGATCGCACAGGTGGCGGACAAGTACCTGTTCTGAGAAAAATAAGGAGAGAAAATCATGTTTCAGAAAGAAAATAAAGATATGCCCTTTGGCTGGGCTGTATTCTGTTTGGGATTCCTGTTTGTTTCCATGATCGGCTCGGTGGTGTTCAAAATGAACATTCCCACCCACATTAACCTGCTGGCCTCCATTTCCATCACGCTGCTGGTGGCATGGCTGAACGGAAAGCCATGGTCAGAGCTGGAGCAGGCCATTGAGTACGGCGGTAAGATCTGCATTTCCCCCACCGTTATCATGATGCTCGTCGGTGTGCTGATCGCCTCGTGGATCGCCAGCGGCACCGTCCCCACCATCATTTACTGGGGCCTGAAGCTCATCAATCCGGCGCTCTTTCTGGTGACGGCGAGTCTGCTGTGCGCCATCGTCGCCATCGCCATCGGCTCTTCCTGGTCCACGGCCGGCACGGTCGGCGTGGCCCTGATGGGCATTGGCATGGGCCTTGGCATCAACCCCGCCATGACGGCTGGCGCGATCCTGTCCGGCTCCTATCTGGGCGATAAGATGTCCCCCATGTCCGACACCACGAACCTTGCTCCCGCCGTTGCGGAGGCTGACCTGTTCGACCATATCCGCTCCATGATGTTCACCACCGGCCCGGCCTTTGTGATCAGCCTCGTGATCTATGGCATTCTTGGCATGCAGTATAATTCCGGCAGTGTGGATAATGAGATCGTCACGGAGATCCTCAACGCGATTCAGGCAAACTTCAACATGAACCTTCTGGTGATTCTGCCCCCTGTGGTGGTCATTGTCATGGCCGTCAAGAAGTGCCCCTCCATTCCAACACTGGTCGTCTCCGCCGCGACCGCATCCGTCATCGCCATCGTCATTCAGGGCGTCGGCTTCGCCGAGATCCTTGGTATTCTCAAGAACGGCTTTTCCATTGATACCGGCCTTGCCGATTTCGACCGGCTTGTGAACCGCGGCGGCCTCGGCTCCATGCTGGACACGGCGGCCCTCGGCCTGCTGGGTATGCTCTACGGCGCCATTATGGATAAGACCGGCATGCTCACCACGATCCTCTCGCACATGAAGAAGCTTACGAGCAGTGTCGGCAGCCTCATCACTATCGTCATTCTTGCCAATATCATCCTGCTGGCTACCACCGCCAGCCAGACGCTCGCCATCGTTGTCGGCGGCCGTATGTTCATCTCCGAGTTCCGCAAGAAGCATTTGCTTCCACAGGTGCTCTCCCGCACGCTGGAGGATTCCGGCACGATCATTTCCCCGCTGATCCCCTGGAGCCTGTGCGGCGTCTACATGTCCGAGACGCTGGGCGTCCCCACCGCCAGCTATCTGCCCTTCGCGTTCTTCTGCTGGCTGTGTCCCATCATCGCCATCCTCTATGGCTTCACGGGCAAGTTTGTCTGGAAGACCGGCGAGATCAAGAGCCAGCGCACCTACGAGGACGAGGTCGCTGCGGCCAAGTAAAGATCCCAACTCCGCCGTCTGCCGTATTGGCAGGCGGCGGAATTTTGTATTTGAGGAGCAGATTTAATACTTTTGTAACAACTGGCCCGAACTTTGTTAAAACTCAGCCATTATCTTAATACTTGCAAGAGACAATAGCTTCTTTTCATCCAATCTTCCAATCAATAGGAAAAACGGCTGCGTAAGCAGCCGTTTTTCCTGTTTTTTATATTTGCTTTATCCCTCGAAGTCGCCGGCGGCCTCTAAAAAAGCGATGAGCAGCAGCGCTGCGCCCAGAAAGGCGGCAAGCAGGTCAAGCCGGCGGGAGAGAACCGCGTCCACGCAGCCGCCCGATACAAGCGTGAGCGCTGTATGTGCGCATAGAGAGAAGCTGCGCGGCGAGCCGCTGTGGAAGGCAAAGGCGGCAAGATAGAGCGAAGCAAGGCACAGGGCAGCGACGGCCAGCAGCAGAACGTAGAAGTGCAGCAGAACGCTGTCGCGCGCGTTAGAGCGGTAGGTGACGATCAGCTGCACCACAAGATAGCAGGTCGGGAGCAGCAGGGCCACAGGTGCAAACGCGCCCTCGCGCCGCTGGGCGATGAGGACATAAAGCAATGCTGCGCCAGAGCAGGCAAGAAACACCGCGAGGAGCAGATCGACCGCTGACCGTCCGCCCGTGACGAGCGCCAGCGCCGCGGCGGCAAGGAGCAGGAACGCACTGAGCACGGCGGCGGTGAGCGTGAGTTGGCCGTCGAAGCGGAAGATGGAGCCGAAATCGCCGGTCACGGTCTCTCGCGCGGGCAGGCCGTGCGCCGTGAGAGCGAAGAGCAGTACAGCGGTGGCCAGTACGGCGGCAAAGCATGGAAAGCCGCCGGTGGGGAGACCGTCCGCGTCGAGCGCGTTTTTCCATTCAAAGTACCGTGCGGTAGGCGCCGCGAGCAGAAAGATGACTGTCAGAAGCCGGTCGGAGGTTCGCATGGGTGGATCGTCCTTTCCGTTTGCAGAATCGATTTTCTGCTATTGTAGCATGGGGCGGGCGGTTTGTCCACGGCAAATCGCGCTGTGCCGGTCATGTTTTGGACAACTCCTCATACACTGAAAGAAAAGCGGTTGAGGAGGAAGCGAAGCATGAAGCATACGGTGCGCATCAGTCTGGTGCTGGTCATTTTTTTATTTTCGCTCGCGTGGGGATTCGCAGCGGCGCGGCAGGAATCGGGAACGGAGAAAGACGGCCCGGCTGTCGGCGTGCAGACCACCCGCCCCGCCGTACCGGACGGCTCGCGCACGCTGCGCGTGCTGCGCGGCGGAACGGTCGAGACCATGACAATGGATGTCTACCTTCAGGGTGTGCTGCGCGCGGAGATGCCGGCCTCGTTTGAAAATGAGGCGCTCAAGGCGCAGGCAGTGGCAGCGCGCACCTACACGCTATACAAAATGAGACAGGGGGCGATCGACACGCATCCGGATGCCGATGCCTGCGACGACATCACCTGCTGCAAGGCCTACATGACGGCGGAGGACGCGGCGCAGGGCTGGGGCGCGGATGTGCAGGAGTATGAGCGCAAGATCGACCGCGCTGTGGCGGAGACGGACGGAGAGGTGATCGTCTACGGCGGCGAGCCGGTGCTGGCAGTGTTTTTTTCCTCTGCGGCCGGACACACGCAGCGCGCGGGAGAGGTCTGGCAAACGGACCTGCCGTACCTGCAGAGCGTGGAGAGCCCCGAGAACGACACGCTGGTGCCGAATTACTATTCCACCGTGACCTTTATCGCGCAGGACTTCCGCGAGCGCTTTTGTGCGGCCTATCCGGCGGCGAAGCTGGACGGGAGCGCGTCTGGATTTCTGACAGACATCGAGCGCAATGACGCGGGATTTGTTTCCTCGCTCTGTGTCGGCGGCGTACGGGTGAAGGGAAACGATCTGCGCACGGTGCTTGGCCTGCGCTCGCCGTGCTTTACCGTTGAGGCAACGGACACGGCGCTGACCTTTCACGTCACCGGCTACGGCCACGGCGTGGGGATGAGCCAGTACGGAGCGAACGTGATGGCGCGGGAGGGCTATACCTGCGAGGAGATCCTGGAGCATTATTTCACCGGCGCGCGCGTGGAGCAGTGGCAGGGGTAAGAGGGGGATTGCAAAGAAAAGGGGGATTTGCTATACTATAGTATCAATTGCTGTCAGGATGGGAGGCGGTAGAATGAAGTGGAGCAGGAGGCTTATCTGCCTGTTTTTTTCGCTTGCGCTGCTTTGCACGCTGCTTCCTCCGCGTACGGCGGCAGTCAGTACGATCTATTTTACCTCCGTCAACGATACGCTCCTTGACCTGAACGACGCGACCATGCCGTTCTGGCAGGGCGGCGTGCTCTATGTCTCCGGTGCGGCGCTGGACGGCACCGATCTCGGCATCTTTTACTCCTATAACCGGGAAAAGCAGGTCGCCAGTGTGTATAAGCAGCGCCGGTTCATGTACTGCGATCTGGCTGCAGGTACGATCGAGGACAACACCACGCATGAGATCTACAACGGCTCGGTGATTGTTAAGGGAGATATGGTATTTTTCCCGATCAACGTGCTTGCCAGCTTTTTTGACCTGAAATACAGCTGCACAAAGGTCAGCTACGGCTATCTGGTGCGGCTGCGCAATGAGAACGCGGAGCTGAGCGATGCGCAGTTCATCGATGCGGCAACACAGTCGTTCCGCCAACGCTATAACCAGTATGAGCGCGCGCAGGCGGCGCAGAATGATGCGGCCAACGGACAGATGCAGACGACGCCCGAGCAGGACGAGCTTCCGGCGGAGCAGCGCACCGCCTACCTGTGCCTGAGCATGACGGAGGCAGAGGCCGCCGCAAGCGTGCTCGGCGCGCTCGACGGCGTATCTGCACGTGCGACGCTGCTCTTTGCGCCGGACGCGCTCGACGGAATGGATGACGCCGTGCGGCACGCGGCGGCGACCGGCTATGCACTGGCACTGGAGATCACCGGCACGGAAACGGCCGCGGACGCGCTCGAGCGGATCGAGCGCGGGAACGAGAAGCTCTGGCTGGCGGCCAACGTGAAGACGAGGCTGGTCTATCTGCGGGAGGTTTCGGACGAGGTATCGGGCGCGGTGGCGAAGGCGGGCTATTACCCGATCACCGTACAGACGCAGTACCTGCCGCGCGGCGGAGTTACGGCGGCAGACCGGATCATTGCTCGTGTGGACGCTTACGGCGGAAGCTGCTGCATCTATATCGGTGCGGACGCGGATGCAGCGCGCTGGCTTCCGACGGCGCTTAACCGGATGCGGGCGGAGAACTGCACGGCCTCGGCGCTCAATGAGGTCACGGCATAGCCGTTCCCTTCATTCAGCGCTTACGCGGTGATAAAACCGCCGCTTATGCGGTGCTATGCCGCAGCGGCGCGGGGCGCGAGGGCCGAGAACCTTTACAAAAAGTTCAGGAAAGAGAAAGAAAAATCAGTATAATAACAAAATACCAATGAAAAAACGGAGGGATCTGCCATGGCGCGCAATATCCTTGTGGTAGAGGACGATAATAACATTTCCGACCTGATTCGGATGTATCTGGAAAAAGAGGGCTTTGAGGTCCGCATTGCACCGGACGGCGGCAAGGCTGTCGAGGAGTTCAGCCGCCGCACGCCCGATCTCGTGCTGCTTGACGTGATGCTGCCCGTGCTCGACGGCTGGGGCGTGTGCGCGAAGATTCGCGAGACGTCGAAGTGCCCCATCATTATGCTCACCGCCAAGGGCGAGGTCACCGACCGCATCCACGGCCTTGAGATGGGCGCGGACGACTATCTGGTCAAGCCCTTTGAGATGAAAGAGCTCATCGCGCGCATCAACGCCGTGCTGCGCCGCACGGAGATCCCGGAGGATACGAAAAAGCGTCTGGTGTTCGATAAGCTGGTCATTGATCTGGATTCCTACGAGCTGATCGTGGACGGAAAGAAGATCGACACGCCGCCCAAAGAGCTGGAACTGCTCTATCACCTTGCCGCGACGCCCAACCGCGTCTATACGCGCAATCAGCTGCTCGACGAGGTGTGGGGCTTTGACTATTTCGGCGACAGCCGCACGGTGGACGTGCACATCAAGCGCCTGCGCGAGAAGGTGGAGAACGTCTCCGACCAGTGGGAGCTCAAGACCGTGTGGGGCGTGGGCTACAAGTTTGAAATGAAGAAAGCATGAAACGGAAGAAATGGGAGATCCCCCGGCAGTTCCGCACGATCTACTGGCAGAACTTTGCCCTGACGGCCAGCGTCGTCATGCTGACGCTGGCGCTGCTCGGTGCGTCGTTCTTCGCGCTCAGCTACGCCTACGCGGCGGGAGAGCGCAGCGACGAAATGGCGCAGAAGGCGAGCGTGGTTGCCCGGCTGGTTGCGTCCTACGCCTCAAGCGGCGATGTGCGCGACATGCGCGAGATGGCAGGCGTGGCCGCATCGATGACCGACGTGGACTTCCTGGTGTGCAATACCGAGGGAAGCGTCCTGCTGACAACGGATGAGGAGCTGGTCGATCATGTGCTCACAGTGCCGGAGGATGTGATGGACACAGTGCTCACCGACTCGCGCTACAGCGCACGCACCGCGCTGGGGTCGATCTATGAGGGGAAACGCTTTGTGGTCGGTGTGCCGATCGAGTCGGATATCTGGACGGTCGGCGCGGTATTTGCCGTGACGGAGACGGGACGGCTGACGGCCATGTGGCGGGCCTTTTTTGCTATGTTCCTGATGACGAGCGTCATTGTGCTCCTGCTCTCCTTCGTTGCCTCGGCATGGGTCGGGATGCGCCAGTCGCGCCCCATCCGCGAGATGGCGGCGGCGACGCGCAGCTTTGCCGAGGGCAATTTCGACACCCGCATGCACGATTACGGCGCGGGCGAGATCGGGGAGCTGGCCAGCGCCTTCAATGCCATGGCGGATTCGCTTCAGGAGACGGAGCGCCAGCGCCGCGAGTTCATCGCCAATGTTTCCCATGAGCTCAAAACGCCGATGACCACCATTGCCGGCTATACCGACGGCATCCTTGACGGCACGATCCCGCCGGAGAAGGAGAAGGAATACCTCCATATTATTTCCGACGAAAGCCGCCGTCTGAGCCGTCTGGTGCGCCGGATGCTGGAGGTTTCACAGCTTCAGTCGCGTGACGTGATGCGCGGCAAGGCACCCTTTGACGTGTGTGAGAGCATGCGCCGGGTGCTCATTTCCATGGAAAAGAAGATCACTGACCGCGGGCTGGACGTTGAGGCGGACATTCCCGACGAACCGGTTACGGTGCTTGGCGACAACGACCTGATCACGCAGGTCATTTACAACCTGCTGGAAAACGCGACGAAGTTCGCCCGCAAGGGCTCGACGCTGTATCTGGGACTGTCGATTTCCAATGGCCGGGCCATCATCTCCGTGCGCAACGAGGGTGACACCATCCCCGCAGAGGAGATCCCGCTGCTCTTTGAGCGCTTCCATAAGAGCGATAAGTCCCGCAGTGAGGATAAGGACGGCGTCGGTCTGGGCCTTTACATCGTCAAGACCATCCTTGACCAGCACAAGGAGCGCATCGCCGTGACAAGTGAAAACGGTCTGACGACCTTTGCCTTTACCATTTCGCTGGCCAACAGTCTTGTGCCGCAGTAAGCAGGAGACACTATGATCGAAAACGAGAACAACAACTTTACCACCGGTCGGGAAGCGAACGAGGTCGTGCTCGAATATGTTGCTGAGCCGAAGCCCTTTGTCGCCTATTACGTGCAGGACCGGCCCCTGCCGGGCCGCTCCGCTTCAAAGGAGGCGGCAGGTGCCGCGCCGAAAAAGCGCCGCACGCATAAGGGACTGAAGATCTTTCTGATCTGCCTGCTTGTGCTTGTCCTGCTTGCCGGCGGAGCATTTGCCTGCTGGTGGTTTGGATTGCTGCCGGACAGCTTTTACGGCGGCTACAGCGATGCCCCCTATGACGGCTTCTATTATGACTATGAGGATCAGGATTACACCAGCGCACCGGAGATTCCGGTTGTGTCTGCGGATGAAGGTGTCAGGCTTTCCTATGAAAGCGGGCATGGCGAGGAGTTGACCATTCAGGAAATTTACAAAAAGGTCAATCCCTCGACCGTTACCGTTGTGACAGAGCTGCCGCGCGGCGGCGCGTCCATCGGCACGGGCGTCATTATGACGCCTGACGGCTATGTTATCACGAACGCCCACGTGATCGCGGGCGGCAGAAGCTGCTTCATCGTGCTTGACGACAGCCGCAAGTTCGATGCGCTGCTCGTCGGTTATGACGCGGAGAAGGATCTGGCAGTCATTAAGGCGCAGGATACAAACGGCGAGGCGGCGGAGGGCCTTCCTGCCGCAGAGTTTGGCGATTCCGATGCGCTGACGGTCGGCGATCCGGTCTATGCCATTGGCAACCCGCTCGGCGTTGAGCTGCGCGGTACGCTGACCGACGGCATCGTTTCCGCTATTAACCGCGATGTCGACGTTGACGGCGTGACCATGACGCTCATTCAGACGAACGCCGCGCTCAACAACGGAAATTCCGGCGGCCCGCTTATCAACCGGTATGGGCAGGTCGTCGGCATCAACGTGATGAAGATGGGCATGAACCGTTACTCCACGGCAAGCGTTGAGGGTCTCGGCTTTGCTATCCCGATCTCGTCGAGCGCTTACATGATCAACGACATTCTGCGTTGCGGCGAGGTGCAGGGTGAGCCGATGCTTGGCATTTCTGTCGACACGAAGGCGGCCTATCTGCCAAGCGGTGAGCGTGCGCTGCGTGTTTACACCATTGACGTCGGCGGTGCGGGCGACAAGGCCGGCGTAAAGGTTGACGATTTGATCGTGCGCGCCGACGGCGAGCGTGTGGAGACCTCAAACGATCTTCTGCGCGTGCGCCACCGCCATGAGGCGGGTGACGAAATGACGCTGGAGGTCTGGCGGGACGGCGAATATCTGGAGCTGACGGTCATATTGGAGGCAAAGAAGAGGTAACAGTGTATGAGAGAGCGGAAAAGACTGTCATGGACGATGATCCTTCTGGCTGCCGTGACTGCAATCTACTGCAAGCTTCGGAAGGATGTCTTCCAAAAATGAAAAAGAAGAAGTCTCAAGAGTGAGACTTCTTCTTTTTTTGCAGCAGCATACTTCCGCCGGCCCAGAGCAGAAAAAGTCCGAAGGGCTTGCGGAACACGGCAATGTCGACGCTGGTTGCCGCCCACGCCGCGGCAAGCGCGGCAAGCGTCCCGAGCGGGGCGGCTGCACGCAGAATTTCGCAGTCAAGGTAGCCGTTTTTTCGGTGCTCGATGAGTGACATTCCCGCTGTTGGAAGAAAATAAAGCAGATTGATCCCTTGCGCCTGCGTCTGCTCCACGCCGAGGAAGAGCGTCATGATGAGCAGCAGCAGCGTTCCGCCGCCGATGCCCCAGGCGGAGAGAATCCCTGTGCCAAAGCCCGCGAGCGCGGGAATGAGCCAGTCCGTCATGCCTCAGCCCTCCATGAGCAGATAGCGTGTGCCGCCGTAGAGCAGAAAGAACGCAAAAATTCGGCGCAGCCAGACATCCGGCACCTTTTTGAACAGCCTTCCGCCGGCCAGTCCGCCGAATAAGCCGCCGATGAGATACGGCAGTGCCTGCATCACGGACAGCCCGCCGCGGAACCAGTACAGCGCCGCCGAAACGACGCACATCGGAAAGATAACAGCCACGCAGGTGGCAAAGGCCCGCTTTTCCTCCACGCCGCACCACTTCGTCAGAAGCACAAGCAGCGGAACGCCGCCCCCGCCGCCGAAGCAGCCGTTGACCAGTCCGGCGGCCAGTCCGCTGAGACGAAATTTTCGCTTTTGCTCCATATCCTCACCTGCCTGATCGCTATGTAGGAAGCGGCAAAGCCGCTTCGCTGGTTACTTTTTGCGGAAGCTCTGGCAGTCGGTGCACTGATCCATTGAGGGATTGGCCTCGTGCGTGCCGACCTGAATGGCGTTCAGACCGCAATACTGCTGATTCTGGCAATGGTTGGCGCAGGAAGTCACCTCGCACTTGATGGCGTGGTTGGGTGTGCAGGAGCAGCCGCTGTTGGTGCAGTCAGACATGAAGAAATTCCTCCTTGATTTGATCGGCGCAGGGCGCTGCATGAATGCCTTGCGCTGGTCATAGTCTGCGCACTTTGCGCGGCCTTATGCGTAAAAAAAGAAGCCGCAGAACGCGGCTCCTTTTTTAAAATCAGCGCTTGCGCCACACGGAGGGCAGAAAGAGCACCAGCAGCGGCAGGATCTCCAGCCGTCCGAGCAGCATTGTGAAGGAAAGCGCGAGCTTGGAGAGCGGAGAGAGAAAGCCGAAGTTGCAGGTGGGACCGACTGCGCCGAGACCGGGACCAACATTGCTGATCATGGTCAGCGCTGCGGAGAACGATTCGGCAAAGGGAAGGTCGTCGAGCGAGACGATCGTTGAGCAGCCGAGCAGCAGGACAAGATAGGCAAAGAAAAACAATGAGACAGACGCCAGCGTGTTTTCCTCCACGCGCTGGCCGTCGAGCGTGATGGGGCGCACCTCGCGCGTGTGCAGGATGCGGCGGAGTTCGCGGCGCAGTTCCTTAAAGAGCAGGACGACGCGCGAAATTTTCAAACCACCGGCGGTCGAGCCGGCGCAGCCGCCCGTGAACATGACGAGCAGGAGGATGCTTTGCGAAAAAGCAGGCCAGAGAGCAAAATCCGTTGTGGCGAAGCCGGAGGTCGAGATCAGACTGAGCACCTGAAACGCGGAGAGGGAAATGGCCTGATAAACGCCTGTCTGCATTTTGAAGATCAGGTTGAGCGCGATGAGCGCAACCGCGCCGATCACCACGACCACATAGGCGCGCAGCTCTTCGCTGTGCAGCGCCTCGCGCCGCCGTCCGACGGCGAGCATAAAGAGGAGGGAGAAGTTGATTGCCGCCACAAACATGAAAAAGCAGACGATCCAAACGATCGCTTCGCTTTGGTAGTAGGCGATGCTTTCGTCACGGATGGAAAAGCCGCCAGTTGAGATGGTGGTGAGCGCGGTCGTGACCGCATCGAACCACGGCATCCGCGCGATGCGCAGCGCCAGCATCTCCAGCGCGGTGAGTGCGATGTAGATGATGTAGAGCATCTTGGCTGTATCGTTCGTGCGCGGCAGAAGCTTGGTCGAAATCGGGCCGGGGCTTTCGGCCTTCATCAGGTTGACGCTGCCGTCGCCGAGCTTCGGCAGCAGCGCGAGCAGCAGCACCAGAACGCCCATACCGCCCATCCACTGTGTCAGTGCGCGCCAGAAAAGGATGCCGCGCGGCAGAGAGGCGGGCGAGGAAAAAATAGAAGCGCCCGTCGTTGTGAAGCCGGAGACCGTCTCGAAGAGTGCGTCAATATAACCGCAGCTGCCGCTGAGAGAGTAGGGCAGCGCACCGAACAGGCTCAGCAGCAGCCAGCCGAGCGCGACGGCGGCATAGCCGTCGCGCGGCTGCATCCGGCGCTTTTCGGGCCGGAGCGCGAGCAGCGGCAGGCCGCACGCGGCGCACAGAGCCATGGTGAGAAGGAAGCTCTGCCAGCAGCGCTCCCGCGCGGCGAGCGCGACGAGGAGCGGGAAGAGCAGACAGGCCGCTTCAATGCAGAGAATGATGCCGGCAATCCGGAAGATCAGTTTTTTGTTCATATCCCGCCTTCTTTAGTGCACCAGAATATCGTTGAGATCCTGAAGGAATAGCGACTTGGCGACAACAATCACGCGGTCGCCCTCCGAGATGATGGAGTGGCCGTCGGGGATGATAAGCTTGCCGCCGTGCACAATGGCGGCGACGAGCAGGCCGGGCTTGAAGTGCAGGTCCTTGAGCGGCTTGTTGAGGAAGTGCGTGGCGCTTCCGGCAGTGAATTCCACGGCCTCCATCGCGCCGCCGAGGATCTTGTGCAGGCTTTCAACCACGCTGCCCTGCGAGTTGGCAAGGCCGCGGACATAGCTGGAGATCTGGCTGGCGGTGACGTCCTTGGGCGAAATGACCGTGTCGATGCCGAGATCGTGCACCAGCGTGGTGTAGTTCGGACGCGACATCTTGGGCAGGACCTTTCCGACGCCGGCATCCTTGGCGGCCAGCGCCATGAGAAGGTTTTCCTCGTCACGCCCCGTCAATGAGACGAATGCGTCCGCGTCGAAAATGCCCTCGGCGTCGAGCAGGTCGTGATCCGTGCCGTCACCGTGGATCACCGTGGCCTTGGGGAGCTTTTCCGCCAGCGCAAGGCACTTTTCCTCGTTCTGCTCGACGATGGTGACGTGTGCGCCCAGTCCGTCGAGCGCCCAGGCAAGGTAAATGGCGATGCGTCCGCCGCCGACCACGCTCAGTCGGCGGATGGGGGCAGTTTCGCGTCCCATGCTGCGCAGCACGCGGTTGGTTTCCTTCGGCGCGCCGATGGCATAAACGCGGTCGCCGCACTGGGGAACGAAATGACCGTTTGGCACAAACACCTCGCCGCCGCGCTTGGCAGCGCAGAGGAGGATGGCGTTTGGGTGGAGGCGGTTGTAGTCGATCAGGCTACGGCCGACCATGCTGTCACCCTCGGCGATCTGGAAGCCGATGAGCTCCACCGTGCCGCGGGCAAAGCTTTCCACGCTGAACGCGGCGGGGACGCGCAGAATGCGCGCGATCTCCTGCGCGGAGGCGTATTCCGGATTGATGATCATATCCAGCCCGATCTCGCGCCGCAGGATCGGTGCATCGCGGAAATACTCGGGGTTGCGCACGCGGGCGACCGTGTGCCGCGCACCCAGCTTTTTCGCCATCAGCGAACAGACGAGATTCACCTCATCATCCGCCGTCGCCGCGATGACGAGGTCAGCGTCGCGCACACCCGCCTGAAGCAGGATGCTCACGCCTGCACCGTTTCCCTCGACGCACATCGCGTCAAGCGTGGCGTCGGCATGCTCGAGTGCGGCAATGCTTCTGTCCACCAGGATCAGATCGTGCTCTTCTCCCACCATTTGCTGGGCGATGGCATAGCCGACCTTACCAAGACCGACAATAATGATCTTCATGGAGTTCTCCCATTCTGCCGCACACGGCGGCATATCTTTGTCCTTTGTTGTTTGCTGTATGTTGCGCCGCGCGGAGGAAATCAATCCAGCTGTCCGCGCAGCTCCATCAAAACGCCGTTAAATTCCGCGCCCATGATCATCATGGTCGCTGTCAGGTAAAGCCAGAGCAGCAGCACGATGATCGCACCAATGGAGCCATAGATCACGGAATATCTGGCAGAGTTTTCCACATAATAAGAGAAAAGCAGCGACAGTAC
The DNA here is from genome assembly GCA_934589665.1 of uncultured Oscillospiraceae bacterium. Lineage (GTDB taxonomy): Bacteria > Bacillota > Clostridia > Oscillospirales > Oscillospiraceae > Hominicoprocola. The sequence goes on from CAKTOJ010000031.1 coordinate 16,355, forward strand.
CATCCACGCCACCAGGCTCAGCAGCACGCCGGGCCAGATATAGTGAACGCTGCGTGTCTCCTGCGCCAGCGCGTAAAGCACGGCCAGCGCGACAAAAATAATCATTCCCAACAGCACGAAACGCAGAGTGGACCAGAGCTCAATAAAGCCGTCGGTGAGCACGGCGTCAAAATGAAAAAAGTCGGCGCAGAAGTCCAGCACGCGGTGGCCGACCGTGACCAGCACCAGAGAGAGAAAGATCATCAGGAACAGGCAGATCGTGTAGAGAAAGACCTTACCCTGATAAAGCAGGGCTCTCTTCGGTCGATCCATGCTGTAGGCCTTGCGCACGGAGCCGAGCAGCGCGCTGGCCGCGCGCATCGGAAACCAGACGGAAAAGACAAGACTGAACGTCAGCAGCGTCCGGCTCGAAGCATAGGAGATGTAGTCAAGATACTGCACGATCAGCTCCAGCACCTCTTTGGGGATGAACGGTTCAAGCTCGCGCAGGAAGCCCTCGATGTCAACAGCGAAAATACCGACGAGGTTGCTTGCGAAGATGAGCAGGGGGAAAATAGCAAAGAGCAGATAATAAGTCAGTGCCGCGCTGTCGCGCCCGACGCGGTGGTCGAAATAGCGGCGGACGAGCATGACGCCGCCGCGAAAAAAGCGGTTGTGTTCGATGCGCTCGAGCACGGTGCGTTCACCTCCCGGCAAAAGGGCATAATTACCCATAATCATTTTCATCATAGCACAAGGGCGGAAAAAAGAAAAGAAAAAGATTTTTCCGCCGCGCAGGCGGAAACGATATGAAAAATGCCAAAAGTGCTTGACAGCGTATGAAAAAACGAATAAACTAATATCAATAAAAGAATACTGGTCCGGTAGGTAAGGCTACCATCAGGATATGGACTGCTGCCGCAGAGTCGTGGAGACACGATGCGAGGGTTTGAACA
>CAKTOJ010000032.1 GCA_934589665.1 uncultured Oscillospiraceae bacterium
ACGATGTTCCTCTCCGGCGCGATCTCCGGTCTGGTCGGCTTCATCGTCGCCTCCGGCGCGAACACCACGCTCTATGATGGCGTGGCCGCGGGCGTCGGCTTCACCTCCATCACTGTCGCGTGGCTCAGTCAGCTCAACGCTTTCGCTATGATCGTCATTTCCATGATGCTGGCGATCATCTCCAAGGGCGCCGAAACGCTTCAAACCCGTCTGGCGGTCCCCGCATCGATCTCCGACATCATCACGGGCATCCTGCTCTTCTGCATGCTTGGCTGTGAATTCTTCATCAACTATCGGCTCATCTTCCGTTCAAGCAAAACCGAAAAGGAGGCGGCTAAGTAATGACTTTACTCATCACCCTGATCATCGCCGCCATCACCTACGGCACGCCGCTGCTCTTCGGCACGCTCGGCGAAATTCTGACGGAAAAGTCCGGCAACCTCAACCTCGGCGTCGAGGGCATCATGTTCATGGGCGGCGCGCTCGGACTCGGCGGCGTGTACTACTATGAAAAGCTTTCCTCCTCGCCCAACGGCTTTGTCGCCATCTTTGTCGGCATCCTCTTTGCCTTCCTCGCCGGTGCGCTCGCTTCCCTCATCTTCAGCTTTCTGACCATCACGCTGCGCGCGAACCAGAACGTCACAGGTCTTGCCCTGTCCATCTTCGGCACGGGCGTCGGCCAGTTTATCGGCGAATACATGCGCGTGAGTGAGAACGGCTACATTTCCGTGAGCAACATGCTCAAGGGCTACTTCCAGAACTCTCCCTTCCCCAAGGGGCTTCAGAACATTCCCTACATCGGCGGCATCCTCTTCGGCAACAGCTTTTTCTTCTATCTCGCCGTCGCCTGCGCCGTCGCGCTGTACTGGTACCTCAACAAGACCCGCAGCGGCCTGTATCTGCGCAGCGTCGGTGAAAGCCCGGCCACCGCAGACTCCGCCGGCATCAATGTCACCCGCTATAAGTACCTTGCCACCGTCATCGGCGGCGGCGTGAGCGGCATCGGCGGCATGGTCTACATCATGACCATTGCCGGCGGCGTGTGGAACCATGAGGGACTCTCCGGTGTCGGCTGGCTGGCCGTCGCGTTGGTTATCTTCTGCCTGTGGCGCCCGCTGGGCGCGATCTGGGGCAGCGTGCTCTTCGGCGCGCTGATGATCCTGTATCTGCGTCTGGTCATCGCCTTCATCCCCACGCAGCTCTACAAGATCCTGCCCTATGTCGTCACGGTCATCGTGCTCATTATCTCGAGCATGCGCAACAACAAGGATAAGCAGCCGCCCGCCTCGCTGGGCCTGAACTACTTCCGCGAAGAAAGATGATCTCTCCAAAAAGGAAGCGCCATCCGGCGCTTCCTTTTTGAACCTGACCCCTGCACACCGCGCGGCACGACCCCGCGGTTGGATATCCTCTTTCAGAAAGGATGATATTATGTCAACTCTTCTCTTCAAAAACATCCGCACACTCGTCTCCTGCGACGAAAATGACCGCGTGTATGAAAATGTCGATCTCTACGCCGAGGACGGCTTCATCCGCGCCATCGGACCCGATCTGCCGCAGAAGGCGGATCGGACCATCGACGCGAACCACATGCTCTGCTATCCCGGTCTGGTCAACACACATCACCACCTCTATCAGGTCTTCTCCCGCAACCTGCCGGAGGTGCAGAACATGGAGCTGTTCGACTGGCTCAAGACGCTCTATGAGATCTGGAAAAATCTGGACGAGGATGTGATCCGCCTCTCCTCCCTTACCGGACTCGGAGAGCTGATGAAGCACGGCTGCACGACCTGCTTCGACCACCATTACGTTTTCCCGGAGAACGCCGGTGATCTGCTCGGCGCGCAGTTCGCCGCAGCGGACGAGCTGGGAATCCGCATGTACGCCTCGCGCGGCAGCATGGATCTTTCGGTCAAGGACGGCGGCCTGCCGCCCGACAGCGTGGTGCAGACAGTCGATGAGATCATGAAGGATTCCGCGCGCGTCATTGAGCAGTACCATGACCGCAGCTTCGGCGCAATGCACCGCGTCGCGCTCGCCCCCTGTTCGCCCTTTTCCGTGTCGGCCGATCTTCTGCGCGAAAGCGCCGCGCTTGCGCGGCAGTACGGCGTCCGCCTGCACACCCACCTGTGTGAAACAAAGGACGAAGAAAACTTCATGCTCGCACGCGAGGGCGTCCGTCCGTTGGAGTACATGGAGCGGCTCGGCTGGACAGGCAGCGACGTCTGGTTCGCCCACGGCATCCACTTCAACGACGAGGAGCTGTGCGTCCTTGCCAAAACCGGCACCGGCGTGGCGCACTGCCCGATCTCGAACATGAAGCTCTCCTCCGGCATCGCGCGCATCCCTGAAATGCTTGCCCTCGGCGTGCCGGTCGGCCTTGCGGTGGACGGCTCGGCATCGAATGACGGCTCCAGCCTGATGGAGGAGCTCCGCGTCGCGTTCCTGCTCCACCGTCTCAACTCCAGTAAGGCTGCCCCCAGCGGCTACGATGTGCTCAAGATGGCGACCGTCGGCAGCGCACGCCTTCTCGGCCGAAGCGACGACATCGGCTCACTGGAGGTCGGCAAGTGCTGCGACCTCTTCCTGATTGACTCCCGCCGTCTGGAGCTTGTTGGCTCCTGCTTCGACCCGAAAAGCGTCCTCGGCACGGTTGGTGTGCGCGGTCCGGTGGACTTCACCGTGGTACACGGCCGCATCACCGTCGAGCATGGCCGCCTTGTCACAGTCGACGAAGCACGGCTTGCGCACGACGCAGAGGCCAAGTGCCGCGCGTACCTCAATCGCTGAACGCTATGACAGTTGAAATCATTTCCGGCGAAACCGCCGGTCTGCCCGCCGCAGAATGTGCGGCGGAGCTTCTCCCCTCCGGCGGCGAAACGCTTATACTCGCCGCCTCTGACGCCGCGTCGGCCTACACCGTGCTCCGTACAGTGATGGACTACGGCTATGAGCACGATCTTCCCCGTCTCGTCCGGCTCGTCTGTGCAGATGACGCTGTCTACCGCGCTTTTCTGTTTCAATGGAACATGTGGTATGCCGAGCGTAAACCGGGGCACGGGGAATAACGCATCCCAAAATAGAAAGAAGTCTATTCTTGCAATAAGAATAGACTTCTTTTTTACGTATCGTTCTTTTCACGCGGAAGCAGCGCCGGATCACGGAAACAGCCATACGGCCCCTCCCCCGCATCAGGAAAGCAGCAGCGCTCGCCGTCCCGCTTGGCCCGCAGCAGCAGCTCCTTCGCCATGCCGAAGTTCTGGTTCTCCATCTGTTCCACCGCCTCTGTCACTGTGTTGAAAAGCATTGCGTATAAAATCTGATAATCCGGCACAAGCATCACCTCATGAAATAGTTTAGAACAGATTATTCAAAAACGCAATAGAATAAATTGTTCTATCTATACTGATTTGGGTGATAAGAAGATGCTAAGATACCGACGTATCCGGGACCTCCGCGAGGATGCCGACCTGACACAGCGGCAGGTCGGTGACGCCATTAATGTGCCGCAGCGCACTTACGCTTACTATGAAAGCGGAGAGCGTATGCTTCCGCCGCACATTTTATGTGCGCTTGCCGACTTTTATGATGTCAGCGTGGACTATCTTCTCGAGCGTACCGACAAAAAGAAATAAAGCGGCCGATTTACCGGCCGCTTTTTTCTTATCCTCGTTACCGTCAATTGACAAGGCCAAACGTACTCGTCTTTGTCAATCGATGATATTTCTGCATCAGCAGCGTATCACCCACTGCCCTCAGCGGATGAAGTGCGTCGCTATGCGCTCCTCCCGCTCCGGCAGACCAAACTGCTCGCGGCCAAGCGCGATGCTCTTCATCAGGAACGTCATATTCCGCGCAAGCGTCCGCATCGTCTGAAGCCCCTCGGCATCCTGCTCCGCCTCCCCCGGCGTTCTGCCGTGGATGCTGTTCCAATACTGGCTTGAGGCGATCGGCATGCCGGAGATGGTGAAATATTTGTTCAGCTCGTCAAAGGTCGCCGAGCATCCGCCGCGCCGTGCGCACGCCACGCCTGCACCGACCTTCATGGTCTTGTCAAAGTGCGTGGAGCAGAACAGGCGGTCAAGGCAGGCAATCAGCGTCGCGTTGGCCGAAGCATAATAGACCGGGCTGGCCACGACCAAGCCATCCACCGCTTCAAACTTCGGCGCAAGCTCATTGACAACATCGTCAAACACGCACCGTCCCAGCCTCCCGCACGCGCTGCAGGCCGTGCAGCCGCGGATGGCGCGGTTTCCGAGCAGAACCGTTTCCGTCCGCACACCGTTTTCCGCAAAGACCTTCTCCATCTCCCGCAGCGCGACGGCGGTGTTTCCGTTGGCGTGCGGGCTGCCGTTGAGCAGCAATACATTGATTTCCTTCATAGCAAGCTCCTCCTGTATGGTTTTGTTTCTCTATCTTCCTGCCGCCCCGCGCAGCGGGGCTTTATTTCGTTCTCCGGTGCAGAGAATGATGTTCGCGCAGCTCGCGGCGGAGCTCCGCAGACTTATCGTGCATTTCCGCAACGTAGCTCATGGCCTCCATCAGATCGCCCTGCGCATAGAAAAATTCATCGCTCAGGCGTTCATGCTTCGGGTATTTTCCGCTACGGTAACGGTCGAGCACGACCTCATAGCGCGCACAGGCGCGGGAGACTGCCTCCTCCCAGGAGAGGTAGAGTTCCCGCATGGCATTTTCGCCCACACGCCGCATCGCTTCCCGCCGCTTACAGAGCTCTGCAAGCTTTGCGCACAGGCTTTCGGCGTTTTCTTCGATCAAAAAGCCGTTTTGTCCATCCGTCACTCCCTCCGCCGCGCAGCTGCCCGCAACGAGCACACTCGCGCAGCCGCTCGCCGCAGCCTCGCGCACGACAAGCCCGTTTGTGTCGAAGGTCGAGGGAAACAGGAACAAATCCGCGCAGCTGTACCATGCGCGCAGCGTCTCGCGCGCTGAGATGGAGCCCGTGAAAAGGCAGCAGCCGCCGAGCCCCAGCGCTTCCACCTCTGCGCGAACCTCTTTCTCATCACCGCCCGCACCGATGAACACCATGCGGAAGTCCACCCCGCTCTCACGCAGGCCGCGAAGCGCATCAAGGATGATATGCAGCCCCTTATACCACATCAGCCGTCCAACAAACAGGAACATCGGCACGTCCTGCGGCAGATCGTATCCCGCCGCTGCGGCGGCAATCGCTTCAGCGCTCACACGCCCACGCGGCATGTCCACTCCGTTTTCCATGACAGTGTATTCGCCCTCATAGCCGATCGAGCGGAGGTTCTCTCCCGCACCGTGGCTCACGACCCACACCTCGTCGCAGGCGGAAACATTCTCTACCAGCGCACGGAGCGCGCCCTCCTGCAAAAGCCTGCCGTGGACCGCGTTGGCAATATCCACATCGTACTTCGTGTGATAGGTCAGCACCAGCGGCGCGTCGAGCACCTCTCGCAGCGAGCGGGCCAGGATCGCCGAACTGACCGGACAGTGCGTGTGCAGCAACTCCACCTTTTCCTCCCGCAGCCGCAGCGCCGTCTCCGGAGAGAAGGGATAGCCCGCAACATAGCCGACCAGCTTCCGTGTGTCGATGCTCGGATAGCGCACGACGGGAAAGGAATAGGCACCATCATCCGCCCCCGGCACCGACGGCGTGACCACCACGGCATGACCATGCTCTCTCTCAATACAGGACGCATAATTCACTACGGCGTTCGCCACGCCGTCAATGATAGGTGGAAAGGAATCGTTTAAAAGGCAGACAGTGTGTTTGTCCACGACGCACCTCCGGCAAAATTATTTTTGTTAGTATACCATTTTCCGTCCGAAAGTGGTATACTGTCTGCAAATTTTTCGGAAAGGGGGCGGCTCATCTGCGCGTTCTTCACTATACCGTCCCCACAGAGCAGGACGGCAAAATGCTCAAGCACATTCTGCGCGGTGAGCTGGGCATCTCCTCCACGCTGCTCAAAACGCTCAAGTGGCGCGAGGGCGCGATCCTTCTCAACGGCGTGAGCGTCCATGTAAACGCCGCCGTCCATACCGGCGACGCCGTGACCGTCACGCTTGCCGAGCGTGCGCCGCTGGACACGGGTGTCATGCCGCTCGCCCTCCCGCTTGATATCGTTTTCGAGGACGAGGACCTTCTCGTCCTCAACAAGCCGGCCGGTCTTGCCATGCACCCCATGTCCACCGACCTTGCCGCGCCGAACCTTGCCGGCGCGCTGGTCGCCTATCTCGGCGAAGGAAGCGTGCCGCATTTTGTCAGCCGGCTCGACAAGGGCACCTCAGGTCTGCTCATCGCAGCAAAATCAGGCTATATTCACGAGCTGCTGCGCCGCGCGCTCCATTCCGACGCGCTGCGGCGGGAATACCGCGCGCTGGCCGTCGGCCGTGTCGAGCCGCCATATGGTCGGATCGACCGTCCCATCGCCCGCGCTGAAAGCTCGCTCGTTAAGCGCTGCACCGCCCCCGGCGGACTTCCCTCCCGCACGGAGTACGAGGTTCTCTCCTATCACGGCAGCCTGACGCTCCTGCGTCTCATTCCGCTGACCGGCCGCACGCACCAGCTGCGTGTCCACATGGCCTCGCTCGGCTTTCCGCTCGTGGGCGACTGGCTCTATGGTACGGAGGATCGGTCTCTTATCGCCCGCCCCGCACTGCACTCCTGTGAGCTATGGTTCACGCATCCGCTGAGCAAGGCACCCCTGCACTTCACCGCTCCGCTGCCAGAGGATATGGCGCGGCTGCTTAAATAAAGGAAGGCGGCTCGTTCCGAGCCGCCTTTTTTATGCTTCCGTCAGTTTTTTCACCGTTTTCAGGCTGTAGCTTCCCTCGATGAGCACAAGCAGTACCCAGCCGCTGGCAACCGACGCGCAGATGCCGTAAATGCCCCATATCGGGACAAGGAAGTAGGACAGTACAACACGCAGCCCCACTTGCGAAATGGATGCCGCCATCGTCAGCCGCAGCCGTCCGAGGCCGCGGAAGAAGCCCTGCACGACCTCGCCGAGGAAAGCGAAGAAATAGATGCCCGCCATCGTCCCCGTGTAGCACGCACCGGCTGCAATGACCTCGGCGTTGTCTGAAAAGAGGCCGACAACCTGCGCAGGCAGCAGAAAGCAGACCGTTCCCAGTACCAGCACCAGTGCGATCTCCGCGCAGACACCGGCACGATAAAAGCGGCGCACGCGCACCTTATCCCCGTGGCCAAGGTTCTGTGACAGGCATACCACCATCGCCGCGCTGATGCCCTGCGCAAAGCAGAGCAGGAACTGCTCCACGCGCAGAGACATGTTATAGCCCGTCACCGCGTTCGTGCCGAGCGGCGTGAGCATGCCCTGCACCAACAGCCGCCCGATGCAGACCACCGCCTGCTGCAGGGCAGCGGCCCACGCAAAGGACAAAACGATGTGTCCCATGCCCGCGTCAAAGCAAAGCTCTGCGCGTGAGAGCGTCAGCGGTTTGCAGCGACGCTCGGCGTACAAGATGCACCACACGGCAGATACCGCCTGACAGAACACCGTGGAGAACGCGACACCACGGATGCCCCATGCAAATACGCCCACAAAGAGCAGGTCGAGCAGCGCATGGAGCGTCGATGAGGCCAGAAGAATGACGAACGGTGTGCGCGAATCGCCGCACGAGCGCAGCATGGAAGCGTAGTAGTTGTACAAAAAGCAGCAGATCAAACCAGCAAAAATCAGGTTCAGATACTTCGCCGCCTCACGGGCCACAAGCTCCTCCGTCCCCTGCACCCGCAGCACCCAGCCCGAGCCGAGGATTCCCGCCAGCGCGATCGCCAGCGTAATGGTAATGCCGCCAAGCAGTGCCGTGGCGTTCATCCGCCGCAGCCGTTCCCAGTCCGCTGCGCCGCACAGCTGCGCAGCCAGCACACCGACGCCGATCGATCCGCCGATGATAAGCGCGTTTGCCACGTCCACGATGGGCGAGGCCACACTAATGCCTGAGAGCGGCAGATCACCGAGAAATTTTCCCACAACGATCGCATCCACGATGCTGTAGAGCTGCTGGAAAATGTTCCCCATTAAAATCGGCAGAGCAAAATAGAGCATGGTCGGCAGCGGCGCGCCCGTCAGGATCGCCTCGCTGCCCTGTGCCGCGCGGGCTCCCCGCGCGGCAAAAAAGTGCGGCACAGTGCCTCACCCGCCTTTTATTTTTCTTTATAGTAGAGCATGCAGTGGCAGTAGCCCTCAAACTCCGGATCGGCGATCTGGTCGCGGAACTCCTTGCACATGCAGCGGTTGTCCTCGATCCTTTGCAGGCGGCAGGGGCAGTAAAGCTCCTTTTTGAGCAGCGCCGTGCGCAGACGTGCAACGACCTCCTCATCCTCGTTAAAGCGGATCTTCATGGTCTCCCCTCCCTTTACTTGCAGCCATCGAGCATCGACTGGATCTCTTCCTTGCTGCGCAGACCGACCGAACCGGTGAGCGTGTGGCGGTCCTGCACGACGGCAAGCGTCGGGATGGACTCGATGCCGAACATCTGCGCCAGCCCCGGCTGCTCATCGACATTGACGCGGCAGAATTTGACCTGCGGCTCCTCGCCGTTGAGTTCTTCAAACGCAGGCGCGAGCATCCGGCATGGCTGACACCACTCGGCCCAGAAGTCAATGAGGATCAGTCCGGGGTCGTCGAGCACCTCGGTCTGGAAATTTTCCTCAGTCAGCGTGACGATATCGGTGAAGGTGCGCGTTTCAACGTAGGGCTCGCGCTCGACTGGCTCACTTCCGCAGCCATGGCAGCCGGCACAGCCGCCGCCCGCGCATCCGCCTCCGCAGCCTCCGCAGCCGCTGTCTACAACCGGCTCGCCGCCGACCGTTTCCAGATTGCCCTCCAGAAAGCGTTCGAGCACATCGTCCGTGCCGCCGGTCACGCCGTCAAATACGAGCATGTGCTCCCCCTCAAGCGCCTGACGCGCATGGGGGCCGATGCTGCCGCAGATAACCACATCCACGCCGCGCGCCTTAAGATCGCGCGCAACCGCCTCATGCGAGGCATCCTCCGGTGTGAAAACCTCTCCGGTCACGGGATCAAGGTCGCTGACCGTGTAGATCTTAAATTCCTTCGCGCGGCCGAAATGCTCAAACAACGTACCGTCCTGATACGGCATTGCAATTTTCATAAAATTACCTCCTTCGGTTCATTTGAGGATAGCTTAACACAACTCAGGCCATTCTACAACCGCAAAGTTTTTGAAAACGCCCCTTGCATCCGATCCAGCTTTTCGCTACAATGGTCAAAGTCGACCATCCATAGAAAGGAAGTCTGGCAAATGCATGACGATCTGACCGCGCAGGACATCAAGAAAATGCAGGAGGAGCTTGACGACCGCCGTCTCCGGCTGATGCCGGAGCTCATCGAGGAGGTCAAGCGCACCCGCGCCTTCGGCGACCTGAGCGAAAACTACGAATATAAGGCGGCCAAGCAGGAGCAGAACCGCAACAAAAGCCGCATCCGCTATCTCGAGCGTATGATCGCCTCGGCCCACGTCATCGAAGACCATTCCTCCGCCGACGAGGTCGGGCTTTACGACAAGGTGACGGTGCACATGGTTGAGCTGGGGAAGGACAAGGTCTTTCAGATCGTAACGACCGTGCGCTGCGACGCGCTCCACGGACTGGTGAGCAAGGAATCGCCCGTCGGCAAAGCCATTCTCGGCAGAAAGGTCGGCGACACCGTGACCGTCCATGTCAGCGACACAAACAGCTACCACGCTGAGATCCGCTCCATCGAAAAGCAGACGGACGACGGCAGCGCACCGATCCGCAGCTTTTGAGCGCGATGGAAGCACCTGTCATTCTGCACGCTGAACGCAGCTTTCTTATCTGCTGCAAGCCCGCCGGCATGGAGTGCGAGCACGATCTGCCAGAGCAGCTCTCCGCGTTTCTAAAGTGTAAGGTAGAATCGCTTTACTGCGTTCATCGGCTTGACCGCGCGGTCGGCGGCGTAATGGTCTGGGCGCGCAGCGCCGAAGCTGCCGCCGTACTGGGTCGTCAAATTCAGGAAAAGCGGCTGAAAAAGGAGTATTTCGCCGTTTGCTCCGGTGCCCTGCCGTCTGTGTGCGGTGAGATGCACGATCTCCTGTTCAAAGACTCCTTCAAGCAAAAATCCTTTACAGTTAATTCGCCCCGGCGCGGGGTAAAAGAGGCTCTGCTGGAGTACACCGTGCTGGAAACCGCTCCCATCCATGGTGTTCTCTCCTCCCTCGTGTGCGTGCGGCTGTACACCGGGCGCTTCCACCAGATCCGCTGCCAGTTTGCCTCACGCGGCTGTCCGCTGCTCGGCGACGGCAAATACGGCAGCCGCGAACGCGGCTGCACTGTCGCGCTGTGGAGCTGCCATCTCGCCTTTCGCCACCCGGAAAGCGGCACGCCGGTCGAGTTCTTTTCTCCGCCGCCGGACACCTTTCCATGGAACAGCTTTTCCGCCGGCCATTTTTCTATAATGTAAAAAAGAACAGCGCTTCCGATCAGAAGCGCTGTTCTTCTATTTTACCCTGCCCTTTTACATTGCGGGAAACTGCTCGTGCATATAGCTGTTCCTGCGCAGCGCCAGCATCAGGACCGTGGAGAGCACAATGCCGAAGGCCGCCTGCACAAGGTTGGACGGAATACCGACCGCGGAACCCACGAGCGTCGCGCCCAGACTACCGCCCGCCGCCGTCGAAAGGATCGCGTCAAAGAGCCAGTAGCCCGTGACCATCACGGCCTCAGCCGCGACACCGCAAACCAGCAGCGACGCCGTCTTTTTCCCCATCGCGCGGTAGATCAGTCCGGCAACAAGGCCCATGATTGCCTTGATGATCAGCGTCGCGGGCACATACATCACATAACCGCTGAACAGGTCCGCCAGGCACGAGCCGACACCGCCGGCCAGCGCGCCGTAAACGGGGCCGAGCAGATAGGCCGCCAGCAGCACCACGGTGTCGCCCAGATTCATATAGCCGTTGGTCGGGGACGGCACCCGAATAAACATGGTCGCCACGCACGCCAGCGCCGCAAGCAGGCCCGTCATCACAATCAGCTTTGTTCGATCAGAATTTCTTGTCATAGCTTTTCTCCTTGCCGCAGGCCCGTCAGCAGGGAGCCCGCTCAAACTTGATGTTGCTATGATACGGCGGATATGATATGATTAAAATATCCACTTTTGATATTTTTTATAAGGTCAGATCGGAGATATCCCATGCTCACCTATTCGCTCGATGAACGCGGCGGACTGCCGCTGTACGAATATCTTTACCGCTGCATCCGCGCCGACATTCTTTCCGGCGCAATCGCGGCGGAGGAACGTCTGCCCTCCAAGCGGGCGCTTGCGGAGCATCTCGGCGTGTCCGTCATCACTGTGGAGAGTGCCTATGCGCAGCTGGAGGCCGAGGGCTATGTTTACGCGCTGGCCAAGCGCGGCTTTTTCGCCGCACGGGTCGAGCGCTCCCCCCGCGCCTCCGCCGCTCTCCCACCGCAGACGCAGGCGCCTACTCCTCCCGACGTGCAGCTCGACCTGCGGCGCAGTCAGGTCGATGCTTCGCGCTTCCCTGTCTCCGTCTGGGCGCGGCTGACACGACAGATCCTCTCCGACGGCGGCGCGGCTCTGCTTAACGCCGCCCCGCACAACGGTCTGCCAGCCCTGCGCCAAGCCATCGCCGACGATCTGCGCGAGCGCAAAGGCATGGCAGTCTCGCCTGATCAGATCGTGGTGGGTGCAGGTGCGGAATACCTTTACATTCTCCTCGCCCAGCTGCTCGGCGGCGATGCGCTCGGCGGCCGCACACCGGTTCTTGCCGTAGAGGACCCCGGCTACCCCAAGATTCGTCTCGTTTATGAAAAGTGCGGCGTCCGCTGCCGTCCGGTGCCGCTTGACGCACAGGGCATCCGCCCGGACGCGCTGCGCGCGTCCGGCGCAAACGCCGTTCATCTCTCCCCCTCGCACCACTACCCCACCGGCCTTGTCACCCCCATCGCGCGCCGGCAGGCTCTGCTGCGCTGGGCGGAGGAGTGCGGCGGCATCATCATTGAGGACGATTACGACAGCGAGTTCCGCTTCACCGGCCGTCCTCTGCCGACGCTTCAAAGCATTGACACCGACGGGCGCGTCATTTATATGAACACCTTCTCCCAGACCATTGCCCCCTCCATGCGCGTCGGCTTCATGATCCTGCCGCCGCGTCTGCTCGAGCATTACCGCCGCGAGCTGGATTTCTACGCCTGCACCGTTCCCGCCCTCGACCAGCATGTACTGGCCCGCTTCATTGCCGGCGGGTACTACGACCAGCACCTCTCCCGCATGCGCAAGGAGTACCGCGCGCGCCGCGCCAGTGTGCTCGAAGCCTTCCGTTCCAGCCCGTTCGCGGACTGCATCACCATCTCCGAACAGGGCGCGGGACTGCACTTTCTTCTGCGTCTGAACACTGCATACAGCGACGACGCGCTGCGCACACGGGCGGAAGCGCTCGGTGTCCGTCTCGGCTTCCTCTCCGAGTATGCCGCCGCTCCCTCCCCGGGCTACGCGCACACGCTGGTCGTCAATTATGCCGGGCTGGACGCCGGCCGCCTGCCCGCCGCCATGGCGCTGCTCGCGCAGGTGTTTGACGCGTAAGCGGCTCTTGCAATTCCATCGGAAGTATGCTATCCTGTGCTAAATTGGTTCGCACTGTACATATTACAGTAAATCTCACCGAACCTGAAACAATTAGGAGGTTATCTCTTGGACTCTTCTGACCCGTTACTGCCCAAACTTCTGGTACTGGTCATACTGATCCTCATCAACGCATTCTTCGCCGCTGCCGAGATCGCGGTCATCTCCCTTTCGGAGACGAAACTCCGCCGGCAGGCGGACGATGGCGACCGGAAAGCGAAAAAGCTGCTGATGCTTATGCAGTCGCCGGACCGCTTCCTTTCCGCCATCCAGATCGCCATTACCCTTGCCGGCTTTCTGTCCTCGGCTTTTGCGGCGGACAGCTTCGCAGGACGGCTCGTGCATTACCTGACCGAGGAAAAGGGCTTCACGGCCATCCCCACCGCAACGCTCAACACGATCATGGTGGTACTCATCACGATGGTTCTTTCGTACTTCAGCCTCGTCCTCGGCGAGCTTGTGCCCAAGCGCATTGCCATGAAAAAGACTGAGGCGGTCGCGCGTGTCACCGTCGGCGCCGTAACAGCGGTCGCGGATGTGTTCCGCCCCGTGATCTGGCTTCTGTCCAAGTCGACGAACGGCGTGCTGCGCGTGCTGCGCATCGACCCCAAGGCCGATGAGGAGGACGTGAGCGAAGACGAGATCCGCATGATGGTGGATCTCGGCGAGGAGCGCGGCGCGATCGAGTCGACCGAGAAGGAACTGATCGACAATATTTTTGAATTCAACAACACGACTGCGGAGGACGTGATGATCCACCGCACCGACATGGTGATGCTGTGGGTGGGCGATACAAAGGATGAGATTCTCTCCACCATCCGCGCCTCCGGTCTCTCGCGTTTCCCGGTGTACGAGGAAAACGCGGACGACATCATCGGCATCCTCTCCACGCGCGAATACCTGCTCAACGCGCAGTCAGAGCAGCCCAAGCCCATGCGCGAGCTGCTGCGCCCGGCCTATTTTGTGCCGGAATCCGTGCGCACGGACGTTTTGTTCCGCGACATGCAGAGCAAGAAGATCCACATGTCCATCGTAGTGGACGAGTACGGCGGCACAAGCGGTCTTGTGACGATGGAGGACCTTCTTGAGGAGATCGTCGGCAACATTTACGATGAGTTCGACCCACAGGAGGAAAAGGACATCGAAAAGCTCAGCGACAATCTTTGGCGCATCTCCGGCTCCTGTGAGCTTGAGCAGGTCGCCGAGGCGCTGGGCGTCACCTTCCCCGAGGACGAGGAATCCGACACGCTCGGCGGCCTTGTGTTCGCGCAGCTCTCTTTCATCCCGCAGGACGGCAGCCAGTTCACCGTCAACGCCTGCGGCCTGCACATCGAGGTGCAGGAGTTCAACGACCGCCGCGTCGAGTGGGCGCTGGTCTCCAAGCTCCCCCCCGCTGAGGCGCAGGAGGAAGATAACGAAAAAAAGGCTGAAAACAAAAAGGAAGAGCGTCGATGACGCTCTTCCTTTTTCCCGTTTTATACGCTTACAGCGCAGCCTTGAGAGCCTCCACGCGGTCGGTCTTCTCCCACGCAACGCCCAGCTCCTCGCGGCCCATATGTCCGTATGCGGCAAGCTGGCGGTAGATGGGACGGCGCAGATCGAGATCGCGGATGATGGCGGTCGGGCGCAGATCAAAAACTTTCTCCACAGCCTCCTCCAGCTTGGCGTCGGAGACCGTTCCGGTGCCGAAGGTCTCGACCAGAATGCTCACCGGATGCGCAACGCCGATGGCGTAAGCCAGCTGCACCTGGCACTTGCGTGCAAGGCCGGCGGCGACAATGTTCTTGGCGATCCAACGCGCAGCGTAGGCGGCGGAGCGGTCAACCTTCGTCGGGTCCTTGCCAGAGAAGCAGCCGCCGCCGTGCGGGGCGCTGCCGCCGTAGGTGTCGACGATGATCTTGCGGCCGGTCAGGCCGCTGTCGCCCTGCGGGCCGCCGATGACAAAGCGTCCGGTCGGATTGACATAAAATTTCGTCTCGCTGTCGAGCAGCTCGGCGGGGATGGTGGGCTTGATGACCAGCTCGATCATGTCACGGCGGATCTGGTCAAGGGACGCCTCGGGCGCGTGCTGCGTGGAAAGCACCACCGTGTCAATGCGCTTGGGGCTGCCGTTTTCATCGTATTCCACCGTGACCTGCGTCTTGCCGTCAGGGCGCAAATAGTCCACAAGCCCCTGCTTGCGCACATCGGTCAGGCGTTTGGCCATCTTGTGGGACAGGGAGATCGCCAGCGGCATGAGCTCGGGCGTCTCGTCGCAGGCGTAACCGAACATCATGCCCTGATCGCCCGCGCCGTTGTCAAGCTCGCTCGCGCCACTCTCCTTCTTTTCATAGGAATTGTCGACGCCCATGGCGATATCGCCGGACTGCTCGTCGATGTTGGTGACGATGCCGCAGGTATCACAGTCAAAGCCGTACTTTGCGCGGTCATAGCCGATGTCTCGGATAACCTCACGCGCGATTTTGGGGATGTCAACATAGCAGTTCGTCGTGATCTCGCCCATAATGTGTACAAGGCCTGTGGAAACGGTCGTTTCGCAGGCGACGCGGCCGTTGGGGTCCTTTTCCATGATCGCGTCGAGCACGGCGTCGGAGATCTGGTCGCAGATCTTGTCGGGATGCCCCTCGGTCACGGACTCAGAGGTGAATAAACGCTTTGCCATAAAAATACTTTCCTTTCTCTTCTTTCGGGAGCACAAACGATTCCGTTATGCCTGCGCATAACAAAAAGCACCCGGCCGAACCGACCGAGTGTGAAAACCTTTGCTTTCCCTCATCTTTCGATTCGTTCGACGGATTTGGCACCTTGCATTGCAGGTTGCCGTGGTATCATCGGGCCGTTCCCTCCACCACTCTTGATGAAGTATTCAATTTTGTCATCAAGATATTATTTTACCCATCTCCGTATACTTTGTCAACAAATATTTCTTAAGCTCTGCCAAAAAGCTTGACTTTATCCTTCTATACCGTTATACTACGGTCTCAGAATCATCAAAAGTACATGTCATCGGGGACTTGCGGCCGCAGCCGCAACGGTCGAGAGATGTCGGATGCGTCCGGTCAGAAAAGGCCGGATCTTTTTTTATGTCTTTTTCGGAAAGGAGACGCAGCCTATGCGAATTTCTCTCTCGGATCATTTCACCTACCAAAAGCTTCTGCGCTTCACAATGCCAAGCATCGTTATGATGATCGTCACCTCGGTCTACAGCATTGTCGACGGCTTCTTTGTTTCAAACTGCGTCGGCAAAAATGCCTTCGCCGCGCTCAACCTCGTCTTTCCCGTGCTCATGGCGCTCTCAGCCTTCGGCTTTATGGTCGGCACCGGCGGCAGCGCGCTCATCGCAAAGATGCTCGGCGAAGGGCGGCGGGATGAGGCGAACGGCGTTTTTTCCCTCTTCGTTATCATTCTTGCCGCCGGCGGCACGGTGCTCGCCGCAGTCTTCTTCGTTTTTCTCCGTCCGGTCGCCTACGCCGTCGGCGCAACGGATCTGACGATCGGTGACTGCATGGTCTACGGACGTATTCTGCTTGTCTCTCTGCCGCTTTTCATGCTGCAAAACAGCTTTCAAAGCTTCCTTGCCACAGCGGAAAAGCCGGGACTCGGCCTGAGGGTCACTGTTTTTTCCGGGCTGACCAACATCGTGCTCGACTTCCTGCTGGTGTATGTGCTCTCCCTCGGGCTGGCCGGTGCGGCGCTGGCAACTGCGTTTTCTCAGATAGTCGGCGCCGTCATCCCGCTTGTCTACTTTCTGCACGAGAACGACTCACCACTGCGCCTTACGCGCCCGCTCTTTGATTTCCGCGCACTCCGCCGCGCCTGCTACAACGGTTCGAGCGAAATGGTCAGCAACCTTTCCGGCTCGCTCGTCGGCATTCTCTACAATGTCCAGCTCATGTCCATCGTGCAGGAGGACGGCGTGAGCGCCTACGGTGTTCTGATGTATGTCGATTTCATCTTCAAGGCCTTTTTCTTCGGCTACTCCATCGCCGTCACGCCGGTCGTCGGGTATCACTACGGCGCGCAGAATCATGCCGAGCTCAAAAGCCTGCTGCGCAAAAGCCTTGTCATCACGCTGCTCGTGAGCCTGCTGATGACCGGCGTGTCTATCGCGCTGGCCGACCCCATCGCCGACCTCTTTGTCGGCTACGACGCGGGGCTGCACGCAATGACCGTCAATGCGCTGCGCATCTACTCGATCTCCTTCCTCGTCTTTGGCTTCAACATCTTCGGCTCGGCCTTCTTCACCGGCCTGAATGACGGCACGATGAGCGCGCTCATCTCGTTTCTGCGCACGCTGGTCTTTCAAATTGCGGCCATCCTGCTGCTGCCGATTTGGCTCGACATCGACGGCATCTGGCTCGCCGTCACCGCCGCGGAATCGCTCACGCTGCTCGTCACCGTTTCGCTCCTTGCCGCGAAGCGG
>CAKTOJ010000033.1 GCA_934589665.1 uncultured Oscillospiraceae bacterium
GTGTTCGTTTTCACCCCCCGCGGCGACGTGACGAACCTTCCGGCGGGCGCAACGCCCATCGACTTCGCCTACTCCGTTCACTCCGCCGTCGGCAACTCCATGGTCGGCGCGAAGGTCAACGGGCGCATTGTGCCGCTTGATTATCAGCTTAAAAACGGCGACGTGGTTGAGGTCCTTACCAGCAAGGCCGCCCACGGCCCCAGCCGCGACTGGCTTCAGATCGCCAAGTCCAGCGAGGCCCGCGGTAAGATCCGCCAGTGGTTCAAAAAGGAAAAGCGCGAGGAGAACATCGTCAACGGCCGCGCGTCCTTCGAGGCCGAACTCAAACACTGCGGCATCGCACTCTCTGAGGTCATCGGCGACGAGCTGCGTCCCGTCCTGCTCAAAAAGACCGGCTTCGGCACGCTCGACGACATGTACGCTGCCATCGGCTACGGCGGCTTTTCCGCGCAGAAGGCGGTCAACCGCATCCGCGACGAGCTCAAGGCCATCAGCCGTCAGCGTCAGGCCGAGCACGACGCCACCGTTCCCGTTCCCGGCGAGCCGGACAAAACGCGTCCCGCCGTCCCCAAGCGTGAAAAGAGCGTGCAGGGCATCGTGGTGCAGGGGCTGACAAACTGCCTTGTGAAGTTTTCCAAGTGCTGCACCCCCGTGCCCGGCGACGAAATCGTTGGCTTCATCACCCGCGGCTATGGCGTATCCGTTCACCGCGCCGACTGCCCCAATGCCGCCCCCTCACGGCGTAAGCCGGAGGAATCCGGCCGCTGGATCAAGGTCGACTGGAGCAGTGATATCAACGAATCCTATCAGACCTCGCTCGATATTTACGCAAAGGACCGCCTCAACCTTGTGCTGGACGTGTCCGCCGTGCTCTCGTCGACACAGACGCGCGTGGCCGGCATCAACGCCAAAACGACGAGCGACGGCTTTGCGCTCATTCATCTTGAAATTTTCGTTTCCGGCAGCGAGCAGCTCTCCTCCGTCATGCGCAAGCTCCATCAGATCAGCGGCGTGATGAAGGTCGATCGTCCTGCCGGCTGATCGTCTGGCAAATCAAGTAAGGAGGAATTGTATCATGCTTTCCATTGACGTGTCCCACGCCCGTCCGTTCCTGTCTTATCCTTATGAAGAGGTCCTCCGTCCCCGCCTTGAGCGCGCGCAGCGCGAGCTGCTCAGCGGCGGCGGCAAGGGCAGCGATTTTATCGGCTGGGTACATCTGCCCGAGCAGTATGACCGCGAGGAATACACACGTATCCTCGCCGCCGCGAAGAAGATTCAGAGCGATTCCAATGCGCTTGTCGTCATCGGCATCGGCGGCAGCTATCTCGGCGCGCGCGGCGTGATCGAGTGCCTGCGCTCGCCGAACTATAACCTCAAAAAGAAGACCACGCCCAATGTCTACTTTGTCGGCAACAGCCTGTCCTCCGCCGCGCTGCGCGAGGTGATGGAGCTCGTCGGCGACGAGGATTTCTCCGTCAATGTCATCTCCAAGTCCGGCACCACGACTGAACCCGCCGTCGCCTTCCGCTTCTTCCGTGAAAAGCTGGAGCAAAAGTATGGCAAGGCCGGGGCTGCCGCGCGCATCTATGCGACCACGGACGCGCACCGCGGCGCGCTCAAATCGCTTGCTGACGCCGAGGGCTACGAGACCTTTGTCGTGCCCGACAATGTCGGCGGACGCTACAGCGTGCTCACCGCTGTGGGACTTCTGCCCATCGCCGTCGCCGGCGTGGACACGAATGCGCTGCTCGCCGGCGCACAGGAGATGGAAGCGCTCTGCGAGACCGCAGATTACACCAACCCCGCATGGCAGTATGCCGCCGTGCGTCATGAGCTTTACCGCGCAGGGAAAAAGATCGAGCTGCTCGCCTGCTTTGAACCGTCGTTCCGTTTCATGGCGGAATGGTGGAAGCAGCTCTTCGGCGAGAGTGAGGGCAAAGAGGGCAAGGGCCTTTTCCCCGCCAGCGTCGACTTTACCGCCGATCTACACTCTATGGGCCAGTACATCCAGCAGGGCGAGCGCACACTGATGGAAACGGTCGTCCGCTTTGCCGCCGACCCCGATCAGCTCACGGTCCCACACGATGACGTCAACGGCGACGGGCTCAATTTCCTTGAGGGAAAAACGATGGATTTCATCAACCGTCAGGCAATGGACGGCACGCTTCTCGCGCATGTCGAGGGCGGCGTACCGAACCTGATCGTCTCCGCCGGTGTGCGCGATGAGCGCACCCTCGGCGCTTTGATCTACTTCTTCGAGTTCGCCTGCGGCCTGTCCGGATATCTTCTCGGTGTGAACCCCTTCGATCAGCCGGGCGTGGAGGCCTATAAAAAGAACATGTTCGCACTGCTCGGCAAGCCCGGCTACGAGGATGCCGGCGAGGCCCTGCGCGCCAAGCTCGCGCTGTAAGGAGGAGCAATCGGATGAAAGCAGTTCTCATGCGCGTCAAGCGCGCCAGTGTCACCATCAACGAACAGGAAACGCGCTCGATCGGCAAGGGTTTTCTGATCCTGCTGGCTGTCACCCATGACGATACGGAGGCACAGGCCGTCAAGCTTGCCGACAAACTCTGCTCGCTGCGTCTTTTCGAGGATACAGACGGGAAAATCAACCTCGGCCTTGACGAGGTCGACGGCGAGATCATGGTCGTCTCCCAGTTCACACTCTATGGCAACTGCCGCAAGGGCCGCCGACCCGAATTTCTCAACGCCGCCCGGCCCGAAACCGCCATTCCGCTTTATGAGAAGTTTGTCTCTCTCGTCCGCGCCAAGGGCTATCATGTGGAGACCGGCGAGTTTGGCGCCTATATGGCGGTCGATTCCATCAACGACGGTCCCTTTACCCTGATCGTGGACACCAAGGATCTGGAAGCCCCCAAATAATCTCTTTTCGGAGGTCGTTTTATGAAAGTCATTACCACTGTCGTCGGCGAGCTCGGCACAAACTGCTATCTGTTTTTCGACGAGACGTCGCGGCTTGCCGCGCTCGTTGATCCCGCTGACAGCCCAGACGAGCTTGCCGCAATCATCGCGCGTGAAAATGTTCAGCTCCGCTACATTCTCCTCACCCACGGGCACCGCGACCATACCTTTGCCGCCCCCGCCATGCACGAGCGCTTTCCCGAGGCCGAGGTATATATCCACCGGCTCGACGCCAGCGGCTCCGGCATCTATCACTACCCTCTTGAGGGCGTGATCGACGGCCTGAAATATTATGGCGAGGGCGATAAGCTCCCGCTCGACCCGCTCACCATCGAGGTCATGCACACCCCCGGCCATACGGCCGGCGGCGTCACGCTCAAGGTCGGCGACGCACTTTTTGTCGGCGATACGCTTTTTGCCGGCTCCTTCGGCCGCACCGATCTTCCCGGCGGCGACACGTCGGAGATGTTCGCCTCTCTGCGCCGCCTCGGCCGGCTGGAAGGCGATTACACCGTCTATCCCGGTCATATGGACCGCACGACCCTTGCGCGGGAGAAGCAGTTTAACCCCTACCTGCGCATGGCATTACAGAAATAAGGAGCGTCCCTTATGAAGCTTGAGCTCATCGGGCATGATGAAAAATATGCGGTCGAGCAAAGCCTGCTCACGCTCTTTCCGGACGAGCGGCCAGTTTACGGCCCCGTGGAGGAAACGGATGAAAGCTGGGCACGCATCACCCTCAGCGAGGATACAGATGCCGTCTGCGTCACCACAGAGCTGGCGCACGGCGGCTCCTCCGCCGCCGACTGCTACAGCTATCCCCTCTCCGGCACAGAGTACGAAAGGGAGGGGCAGCGCCGCCATGCCCTCGGATTGAGCTTTTTCCGCGCGGCAAAGGAGGTCCTTGGTGTGACGCCCGCATGGGGCAGCCTGACCGGCGTGCGTCCGAGCAAGGTCGCCGTCTCACTCCTGCGCGAGGGGCGTTCGCCTGCCGCCGCGCTCACGGATCTGGAGGACGTCTACTCCGTCACGCCGCAGCGTGCCCGCCTTGCGCTTGAGGCCGCCGAAACCGGTCTGCGCGTGCAGTCCGAGCTGGCGGCAAACGATATCTCACTTTATGTCGGTATCCCGTTCTGCCCCACCCGCTGCGCCTATTGCAGCTTCGTCGCGCAGAGCGTGGAAAAGTCCTTCGCCCTCGTCGAACCCTATCTGGCTGCGCTTTTCGATGAAATCGAAAGCGCGGGCGCAATGGTGCGCTCGCTGGGGCTGAACATCAAGTCCTTCTATATGGGCGGCGGCACGCCGACTACTCTGACGGCGGAGCAGATGGACCGGCTGCTGACAAAGCTTGAACAGAGCTTCGATCTCACACGTCTTGCCGAATCGACCATCGAGGCGGGACGGCCCGACACCATTGATCCCGAAAAGCTTGCCGTGCTGCGCGCGCATCAGATCACGCGCGTCTCCGTCAACCCGCAGACGATGGAGGATCACGTTCTTTCCGCCATCGGCCGCCGCCATACGGCGGATGACATCCGCCGCGCCATGTGCGAGGTGATGAAGGCAGGCTTTCCCCACGTCAACATGGACCTGATCGCAGGGCTTCCCGAGGATACGCCTGCCGGCTTCCGCCGCAGTCTCGATGAGGTGATCTCCATGGGCGCGGACAACATTACAGTCCACACGCTCTCGCTTAAAAAGGGCAGCCGCATCACACTTGAGGGCAGCCGCATCCCGTCGGCGGATGAGGTCGCCGAAATGCTGGACTATGCCGACCCCGCTCTGCGTAAACATGGCTTTGAGCCATACTATCTCTACCGCCAGAAGTACATGTCCGGCAGCTTCGAAAATGTCGGCTGGACCAGACCCGGCGGCGAGGGGCTTTACAATATCTATATCATGGAAGAGCTGCACTCTATCCTTTCCCTCGGCGCGGGCGGCTCAACCAAGATGGTCGGCGGCGGTCAGATCCGCCGTGCCTTCAACGCCAAATATCCCAAAGAGTACATTGAGCTGCGCGAAAAACGCGAGGGAAACCTTGCCGACTTCGCCCGCTTTTACACACAGCAAGGAGAAAAGCCATGATCTACACCCATTCCCACATCCCCACCGCGGACGACGCCGCCCCGCACTTCACCTATCAGGACTACTGCGAGAGTGCAGACCTACTCGCCGCCCGCACGCATAATTTCGTCCCCGAGGTTCTGCTCATTCTCGGCAGCGGCCTCGGCTTCCTCGGCGACACGGTCGAAGGCCCGATCTTTATCGACTACGGCGACATTCCCCATTTCCGTCCCTCCACCGCCCCCGGTCATAAGGGCCGCTTCGTGTTCGGCACGCTGCGCGGAAAGCGCGTGGCGGTCATGCAGGGCCGCATGCACTGCTACGAGGGCTACACGATGGAGCAGGCAGCCTATGCCGTGCGTGTCGCGCGTCTGCTCGGCGCGAAGAAGCTGATCGTCACAAACGCCGCCGGCTGCGTCAACATAGACTGGCACGCGGGCGAGCTGATGCTCATTACCGACCACATCAAGCTCTTTGACTTCGGCCCGCTCCGCGGTCCCAATGTCGATGAGTTCGGCACCCGCTTCCCCGACGTCTCCACCCTCTACACGCCGCGCCTCCAATCGCTTGCCCGTGAGAGCGCAAAGGCCCACGGCATCACACTGCGCGAGGGCGTTTACATGTATTTCCCCGGCCCGCAGTTTGAAACGCCCGCCGAGGTACGCGCCGCACGCGTGCTCGGCGCAGACGCAGTCGGCATGTCCACAGTGCCCGAGACCATCGTCGCCGGCCATTGCGGCATGGAGGTGATGGGCGTGACGCTGCTGTCCAACATGGCCGCCGGCGTACTGCCCCAGCCGCTCTCCGGTGCGGAGGTCAACGAGGCCGCGGACGCCGCAGCGCCTGTCTTTTCTGAATTTATTCTCTCTTGTCTGGAGTCCATCTGAGCTTTGAAAGGATGTTCCTTTTATGGCAGCTGAAAAAAAGCAATCCTTCCTCGGCGGCGCGGCGGTCCTTGCCTTCGGCATTGTCGCGGTCAAGGTCATCGGCGCGGTATTCAAGATCCCACTGCGCAACATTCTCGGCGAAGCCGGCAGCGCGGATTTCTCCAACGCCTATAATATTTACGGAACGCTCCTGACGGTTTCCACCGCCGGTCTGCCCGTCGCGCTCTCCAAGTTGGTAAGCGAGTCCTACGCGCGCGGGCGCACGCAGCAGGCCCGCCGAACCTTCCGCGTCGCGTTTCTGATCTTTCTTGCGCTGGGTCTGGTCTCGTTTGCGCTGATGTGGTGGGGCAACAGCTATCTTGCGGGACTTTTGAACAATCCCCGCGCGGCCTACGGCATCCGCGCCCTCGCTCCTGCGGTGATCTGCGTGGCCTGTTTGTCAGCCTTCCGCGGCTATGCGCAGGGCAGGCAGTACATGACGCCCACCGCCGTCTCGCAGATCATCGAGGCGCTGTGCAAGCTGCTCTTCGGTTTGGCACTGTCTGTGTGGCTGCTTCATCTCGGCCAGCTGGACTATATTGCCGCCGCCGGTGCGATTGCGGGCGTGACAGTCGGCACGGTGCTCTCCCTGCTCTACATGGCCGCAAACTATCTGCGCCATCGTCCCCTCGTGCGCCGCGGCGAGCCCTGCGCCCCCGACGGCGCGATCCTGCGCCGCCTGCTGGCGCTTGCCGTACCCATCACAATCTCCTCGTCGATGGTTTCCATCATCACCCTGATCGACACCTCGCTTGTTCAGGGCCGTCTGCAAAGTGCGCTGCACTACTCGCTCGACGAGATGCGCGCGCTCTACGGCAACTATTCGGCCTGCATGGACCTTTATAATCTTCCCGCTTCGCTGATGGTCGCGCTGACGGCCTCGGTCATTCCCGCCGTCTCCTCTGCCATTACCCGGCGCGACCGGCGTCAGACCGCACGCATCGTACGCTCGTCCTTCCGCGTCACGGCGCTGCTCGCCTTTCCGATGGGGCTTGGTCTCTGGTCGCTCAGCAAGCCGATCTTCCACCTGTGCTACCGCAGCTATAACGCCGAGCTCGGCGGCCCGCTGCTTGCCACGCTCGGCATTGCGAGCATCTTCGTCTGCCTGATGCTGGTCACCAACTCCATTCTTCAGGCCTACGGCCGCGTCAGCACGCCGATTTTGACCATGCTCATCGGCGGTGTGGTCAAGATCCTTCTGAACTATAATCTTGTCGCCATTCCCTCCGTCAATATCCATGGCGCGCCCATCGGTACGCTGGTGTGCTTTGCGCTCACAGCGCTGCTCAATCTCATTGCCGTGGCACGCATCGCCCCCTTCCGTCTGAACTATCCGGGTTATTTTCTCCGCCCGCTCCTCGCGTCGCTTGCGATGGCCTTTACAGCCCGTGGCGCTTACTCTCTCATCTCGCACTTCATCGTTCTCTCCAGCGAGCGGCTGACGCTGCTTTTGTGCGTGCTGTTCTCCATCGGTGCCGCCGTCGTAGTCTACGGCATCCTCGTGCTTGCACTGCACTGCATCCGCCGCAGCGACCTTGCTCTTCTGCCAAAGGGTGAAAAGCTCGCAGACCTCCTTCACATCTCGTAAAAACCTTGATAAACCTTGAAAAATCACAGAAAAATCTTGCATTGGAACAGTAAGTATGGTAAATTTTGAGAAGAAAGAGAAATACTCCCTACAGGATCTCATTGAGATCCTGCGTATTCTGCGCGCGCCGGGCGGCTGCCCATGGGATCGCGCGCAGACGCATTTGTCCGACCGCCGCAACTTCCTTGAGGAAGCCTATGAGGCCGTCGAGGCCTTTGATCGCGACGATCCGGCGCTGATGTGCGAGGAACTGGGCGACATGCTCATGCAGGTTCTCTTCAACATCCACATCGAAGAGGATGCCGGTCGGTTCACCACAGATGATGTCACAGACCACGTCTGCAGGAAGCTCATCTTTCGCCACCCTCATGTGTTCGGCGACGCCACTGCTGATACAAGCGAAGAGGTGCTTGTCAACTGGGACGCGCTCAAGCGTCAGGAAAAGGGGCAGCACACTACCGCTGAGGCAATGGATTCCGTCGCACGCTCTCTCCCCGCGCTCTGGCGCGCGGACAAGCTTCAAAGCAAGGCCGCCAAAGCGGGCTTCGAGTTTCCCGATGTTTCCGGTGCACTGGACAAGCTGGACGAGGAAACGCAGGAGCTGCGCGAGGCTATGGAAAACGGCACGAATTTTACGGAGGAGCTCGGCGACGTGCTCTTTGCCGCCGTAAAGGTCGGCCGCTTTGTCGGCGTCGATCCCGAGGACGCGCTGAACCGGACGTGCGAGAAATTTATCAAACGCTTCCGCTGCGTGGAGCAGGCCTGTGCCGCCCGCGGTGCGGAAATGAACACGCTTCCCCTCGACGAGCTTACCACGCTTTGGAAGCAGGCCAAATCATCAGATGAATAAAAAACGCTGTGTCGTTTTTTGTTTATAATCCGCCGGAATCAGACTCCGGCGCCAAATCATCAACAAACAAACAGGAGGCTATACCATGAATAAGACCGAACTCATCGCAGCTGCCGCCGAAAAGGCCGGCGTTTCCAAGAAGGAGGCCGAGGCCGTCGTTACCGCCGCTCTCGACGCCATTGCTGAGTCCCTCAAGGAAGGCGAAAAGGTCCAGCTCGTCGGCTTTGGTTCCTTTGAAGTCAAGACCCGTGCCGAGCGCACCGGCCGCAATCCTGCCACCGGCAAGGAGATCAAGATCCCCGCTTCCAAGGTTCCCACGTTCAAGGCCGGCAAGGCTCTCAAGGACATCGTTGGCTGAATTGCTTTCAAAAAAGCGGCGCATGCCGCTTTTTTGATTTTCAGGCTGCAAGCGTTTGCGCCGTGAGCGGCGCAATGCCCGCAGCGTTCTTCATTTCCTGAAAGGATGCATTTCCATGCGGCTTGACAAATATCTCAAGGTCTCGCGGCTCATCAAGCGCCGCACGGTCGCCAACGAGGCATGCGACCTCGGGCGCATCACGGTCAACGGACGCGCCGCCCGCGCCTCCTACGATGTGAAGGTCGGCGACTGCATTGCCATTCACTTCGGTGAGCGCACACTCACCGTCGAGGTTCTCTCCGTAGCCGACAATGTCGGCAAGGCAGACGCGGCCGGACTCTACCGCGAGCTGCCGAACGGGTAAATCCGTCAGTCATATTCCGGACACGCTTCCCATACACTCTGGTGTATGGGAAGCTTTTCTTTTCAGGAGGTATGACTATGGCCTATCGTGATGACGCATATGCGCCGCCCTCGGCTCACCGCATTGAGCTCAACGGCCGCGAAACGCTGACTGTTTCCGGCGTGGAGGATGTGGAGCGCTTTGATGAAGGTGAGATCGTTCTCACTACCACAGCCGGTATTCTGCTCGTCACCGGTGAGGGGCTACACATCGGCAAGCTCAGTCTCGACGGCGGCGAGCTGCATGTTGACGGGCATATCGATTCCCTGTCCTATGAGGATGCGGACCGCCCCTCCGGCGGACTGCTCAGCCGCCTGTTCGGGGGCTGAGACAATGGGGATCGAGATTGGCGCACAGATCGGCGTTCTCTGGCGTGCGGCGCTGCTCGGCGCACTTTTATCCCTGTTCTATGACGCCCTGCGTGCTCTGCGGCTGCGCCGCCGTGCACACAGCGGCCTGACCGCCGTGCTGGATCTGCTCTATTCGCTCACACTTCTCGTCCTTCTGCTTGCCTTTACGCTGCGTGTCGGCAACGGCGAGCTGCGCCTTTATACGCTTCTTGCCATCACATGCGGTGCGGCAGCCGGTTTTGCGCTTCTCTCTCCCCTGCTCCGTCCGCTCTGGGACTTCTGGGCAGACTGCCTGCTCTCCCTACTGCGGTTGCTGCAGCTTCCTTTCGCGCTTGCAAAAAGATATTATGGTAAACTGTACAAAGTTGCAAAAAAGCTCTTTCTTTTTTCTCACCGCTCTCTTATAATAAGAGACTATAGGCGGTCAGCGCTGCGTGCGCGCCGCAGAGCGGAACGAAAGGAGCGCATCCGGTATGGAAAAGCAAAGGGCGGCACAAAAAAAGGCGTCAGGCGGCGTCCTTCCCAAGCTGCTGCTTTTGTTGCTGCTGCTTCTCGTCGGCGCTCATCTGCTCCGTCTGCACGAGAAGATCAGCAGCGCGGAGAGTGAATTGCAGTCTCTTTCCGCGCAGGTCGAGGCGCAGCAGCAGGAAAATGACGAGCTGGAAGCCGCGCTCGGCAAGGCGGATGATCCTGAATACCTGCAGGAGCTTGCCCGCGAGCAGTATGGCATGGCGCTTCCCGGCGAGAAGATCTTCATTGACATCTCCAACTGAAAAGCGGCGCGCTGCGCCGCTTTTTTCTTTTTCCTCCCTATGAAATAAAAAGGAGCCGCTGTCTTGTGACAGCGGCCCAAGCGGGTGGGATATTGGAAAGCTTTCATGATGATAGTACCATCCTTGTCCCCAAATTGCAATGGGAGCTTTTGTCGATCCGGCCCGCTTCCTGTCGAAAGAGATCGAGCCGGTCACATTTGTCAAAATAGCCAAACAAGAAAATTCACAATTCATCCTATTGTCTATTTTCGCTTTCTGCGCTATACTTAGTAAAAGTGAAGAGGGAGTCCGGACCGGCTTCCTTTTTTGCTTTTCCCTCCGGCCGAAATGGCCGGCAGATCCGCATTACCCGCAGAAATTGAAAGGAGCGAACCGTTATGAAGTTCACATTTACCTGCAAGAAGATCTCCCTCAATGATTCCGTCAAGGCATACGCCGAGAAGAAGATCAGCAAGCTGGAAAAGTACTTTAAGGAGGAACCCGAAGCAATTGTGACCTTTGCCGTGGAAAAGAAGAACCGCTGTGTGGCAGAGATCATGCTCCGCGGAGCCAACGGCACGCTCTTCCGCGCCGTCTGCGAGGATGCTGACGGTGATATGCGCGGCGCGATCGACGAGGCCGTCGGCCAGATTGACCGCAAGATCCGCAAGAACAAAACACGCCTTGCCAAGAATCTGCGCAGTGAGGCTGTCATTTCCGAGGTTCCCGAGGAATTTGACATCCATGAGGAGCGCGAATTTGACATTGTGCGCACCAAGCGCTTTGCTGTCAAGCCGATGAGCCCCGAGGAGGCCATTTTGCAGATGAACCTTCTGGGCCACAGCTTCTTTGTGTTCCGCAACATGGAAAACGACAACGCCATCTGCGTGGTCTACTGCCGCAACAACGGCGGCTACGGTCTCATTGAGACGGACGAGCAGAGCTGACGCTGATCCGGGCCTTTCGGGGTTGACCATACGGTCAACCCCTTTTCTTACTTCTCTATAGAAAGCGAGGTCTGCCCATGTCCCTCCAGACGCTTTCCTGCCGTGTCTTTCAGCGCGGGCTTTCGCTCGGCATGCACCTTCTGCCGTGGCGCACACCTGCCGTGCTTTCCGGGGCCGGCAGCCTCATGCAGCTACCCGGTATCCTTGCGCATGAGGACGCTTCACGTCCTCTTATTGTCGCCAGCCGCCGGCAGTGCGCGCAGGCACATTTTCTTGCGTTTCGCCGCTCACTGGAGGGGCACGGCATCCGCCCTTCCATTTTTTCCGAGCTTCATCCGGACCCGGATATCGAAACCGTTGAAAAAATCGCCGCGCAATATCGCACGGACAACTGTGACAGCCTTCTGGCAATCGGCGGCGGTTCGGCCATTGACGCAGCCAAAGCCGCCGCTGCACGCATTGTTCGGCCCGACAGGACGGTCGACCAGCTCAGCGGACTGCTGAATGTCTGCCGGACACTGCCGCTCCTCATCGCCGTTCCGACGACTGCCGGCAGCGGTTCGGAGGCCACCATTGCCGCAGTCATAACGGATGCGGAGCACCGCAAGCACGCCATCAGTGACATCTGCCTGATCCCCCGCTATGCCATCCTCGACCCTGCGCTGACGCGCTCTCTTCCACCTGACATCACAGCCCAGACCGGTATGGATGCGCTTACCCATGCCGTTGAGGCTGCGCTGAACCTCTATTACAATACGCGCGAGACCCGTGCGCTTGCCGAATCCGCCGTCTGCCGCATTGTCCGTTATCTCCCCGTTGCCTGCCGCGACGGCTCGTCTCTCACCGCGCGCGAACAGCTGCTCCGCGCCTCCTTTGATGCCGGACGCGCCTTCACCCGCGCAAGTGTCGGCAATGTTCACGCCATCGCGCACGCGCTGGGCGGACGTTATGGGATCGCTCACGGACTGGCATGCGCCGTGACGCTGCCGGTCGTGCTTGAGGATTACGGCGAGGCTGTCATTCCACAGCTCTCTCGGCTTGGCGGGCTCATCGGTTCAAGCGGTACGCAGCGCGAGCAGGCAAACGGCTTTCTTGCCGCGCTCCGCGCCATGAGTGCTTCCCTCTCCCTCCCCAATCACCTCTCCTGCATCCGCGGCGAGGACATTCCTTCTTTGGCCGCGCAGGCCGCCGCGGAAGCCAACCCACTCTATCCGGTCCCTGTGATCTATGACAGGGCACGCTTCTGCCGCATCATAGAGCAGCTCCGCCGCCCACAGCCTTAACAAAGCCTTAACTAACTTTTCTTGCAATGCGCCCCGCCTTTTGCTATAATAATGGAATCTTACAAAATCTCTTCTATAAAGGACTCTCCTTATGATAGGTGTCTATGATTATACCGTTCTGGCGACGTACCTTTCGCTTGCCTTCGGCGTAAGCGGTATTCTTGCCGCCATGAACAGTACCCCTTTCACCGCTCTGCTGTGCCTGATGGTTTCCGGACTGCTCGACGCGTTTGACGGGCGCATCGCACGCACCAAGAAAAACCGCACCGAGCAGGAAAAGCGCTTCGGCATCCAGATCGACTCACTCAACGATGTGATCTGCTTCGGCGCGCTGCCCGCACTGATCGGTGCATCACTCGGAAACGGCGAATGGTGGCTGCGTGCCTGCGTGCTGTTCTACATTCTCGCCGCGCTCATTCGCCTTGCTTATTTTAATGTCACTGAGGAAGAGCGGCAGAGCGCCACGAACGAGCACCGCCGCTATTATCTCGGCGTACCTGTGACCACAGCCGCCTTTCTTGCGCCGCTGTTCTGGCTCATTCCGATTCGCTTTACACTCAACTGCGCCGTGTTCTATGCCTGCGGGCTCACTCTGCTTGGTGTGCTGTTCATTGCACCGGTTCGCATCCCGAAGCCGGGACTCAAGGGCATCCTCCTCATGACCGCACTCGGCATCGGTGAGCTCTACCTGATGCTTTTTGGCATTATGCCGCTTTAAAATCTGAAATAAAAAGAGCCGCTGCTTTTTTCGCAGCGGCTCTTTTTATTTTCTTTTACTTGGCGGCGCTCACGCTCTCCTGCGGAACCTCGCGCTTTTCGGGCTCGATCTCACCGGAATCCACGGCGGCCATATGCTCAAGCAGACGGACAACCATGTTGGAGTAACCGAATTCGTTATCATACCAGGCAATGAGCTTCACAAAATCATCGTCGAGCATGATGCCGGCAGTTTCATCAAAAATGCAGGGGCAGGGATTGGCAATCAGGTCGGCCGACACCACCTGATCGGCAGTATAGCCGATGATACCCTTCATATTCGTCTCACTCGCGTGGCGGATGGCATAGCAGATGTCGGCATAGGTCGTGCTCGTCTTAAGCTGCGCCGTCAGGTCAACCACGGAGACGTCAGAGGTCGGCACGCGGAAGCTCATGCCGGTCATCTTGCCCTTGAGCTCAGGGATCACGCGACCGACAGCCTTAGCCGCGCCGGTGGTGGAGGGAATAATGTTGTTGAACACGCTGCGGCCGGTGCGCCAGTCGCTGCCGCCGCGGGAGTCAACAGGCTTCTGCTTGCTCGTCGCGGCATGGATGGTGGACATCAGGCTCTGCTCGAT
This sequence comes from uncultured Oscillospiraceae bacterium, assembly GCA_934589665.1. Lineage (GTDB taxonomy): Bacteria > Bacillota > Clostridia > Oscillospirales > Oscillospiraceae > Hominicoprocola. The sequence continues at coordinate 13,778 of CAKTOJ010000033.1, forward strand.
ACCGAACTCTTCGTGCACGATCTTGGCCAAAGGCGCCAGGCAGTTGGTGGTGCAGCTGGCGTTGGATACCACGCGCATGTCGCTGCGGTAATACATGTGGTTCACACCCATGACGAACGTCGGGGTCGCTTCATCCTTGGCGGGAGCCGTGATGATGACCTTCTTCGCACCGCCCTTGAAATGGCGGGAGGCCTTCTCGGTGGTATTGTACGCGCCGGTAGACTCAATGATATACTCCGCGCCGCAGCTCTCCCACGGAATCATGGCGGCGTCCGCCTCGCTGAATACATGAATCTTGTGACCGTTGACAATGAGATTCTGATCCTCGCGCTCGACCGTACCGTTGAACTGGCGGAACACAGAATCGTACTTGATCATGTAGACCATATAGTCCACATCCGCCTTGCGCAGATTGATGCCGCAAAGCTCAAACTTTTCCGGATGCTCCATCATGATGCGCAGGACAACACGTCCGATACGGCCGAAGCCGTTGATGCCAACCTTGATCGCCATAGCTGAGTTTCCTCCTATATCCCGTTTCGGGTTGTTCGGCGGCGCACCGCCTCGTTCGGTGAATCTATCGTAGCACACTCTTTATGCTTTTTGTACCCCTTTTGAACAAATTGCATGACGAAAAAAAGTTGCATTTTTTCCGTTTTTCACAGCCTTTTCACGAATGGATAGTACAAGGAATTTGAAATATTCCATACATTTGCTACTGCCCGATTTGCATAAAAGAAAGCGGCAGATGCCTGCCGCTTTCCTTTTCTCTTTTAATCCACCACTCTTGCGAAGCTTGTCCCGCTCTTCTGGAAGCGGACGTCAAGCCGGACACGGTCGGCGCGCATGTAGCTGGAGGTACACTCGTACACCAGGCCGTTTTCCATTGTCGTGCGGCGCTGGTGGTGGAAGGCTGCGGCCCCCGGAGCACAGCACAGAAGCTTCGCCTCATATTCGCCCAGCGTGACCGCCTCGTAACTGTCCTCGGCGGAGAAGGGAATGATGCCGACATGGTAAAGGAGGCTGTAAAAGCTGTGTGTCTCCAGCAGCTCGCGCGTCAGATTCGGATAGATGTGCTGTGGGTAATAAGAGGTCTCCAGAATCAAAGGCTCACCGTCAACATTACGCACACGGGTGAACCTGTAGACCTTCACGCCGTCCTCCAGTGCCATGAGGCGCTTGATCTTGGGCGTTGGCAGCGTAACATCGAAATCCACCAGCGTGGAGGAAGGGTGCTTCCCCATCGACGAAATTTCCGTCGTGAAGGAATACTGCACGCCCTTGCGCCGCGTGCTCGGATCGGCGACAAAGGTTCCCTTGCCGCGCTTGCGCACAACAAAGCCTTCCTCTTCCAGCGAGCCGATCGCCTGACGCACCGTGTTGCGGCTGATCTCAAAACGATTGCAGAGCTCTGCCTCGCTCGGCAGAAGATCGCCTACGCGAAGCGTACCCGATGTAATTGCGTTTTTGATGATGCCGGTCAGCTGCGCATAAAGCGGAATGTCACTCTCCATCGAGAGCGACGCCTTTAAAATCGGATTTTCTTCCATTTCGGCCTCCTTGACCCTTTGCTTGTGCCTATTGTATCACAAATGTTTGGAACATTTCTACCTTTTTCGGACATTTCCGGTATTTTCGTCAAAAGAGCGGAAAATCTGTGTATTTTCCGCCTTATCGCACAAATCAAAAGGGCAGACGGCCCGACGGGCCGTCTGCCTGATCCGCGAATGGAGAACTCAGCTTAGAACTTGGGCTTATTGGCGGGGCACTGAGGCGCCTTGCCGTTGCAGACGGCAACAATGTCGTTGGCAACGCTGGTGCAGCAGTTGAGAACGCTCTGCTCTGTGGTGGCAGCCATGTGCGGCGTCATGATGACGTTGTCCAGATTGAACAGCTCGCGGCTGGACTCCTGAATGGGCTCGTGCTCAAACACGTCCAGACCGGCCTGGAACAGCGTGCCGTCCTTGAGGCACTCGACCAGCTCATTCTCCTTGATGAGCGCGCCGCGTGCGCAGTTGATGAAGGAAGCGGTGGGCTTCATCCAACCGAACTGCTCACGGCCGATGGTGTGGATCGTGGAATCGACGACCGGCAGGTGCACGGACACGAAGTCAGCCTGCTCCCAGACCTCTTTGGCGGTCGCCTTGAGCTCGACAAGGTCGCCGACCTTATCCTGCGTCATGTAGGGATCGTAGCCGATGACGTTCATGCCGAAGCCGTACTTGCACTTCTTCATCACCAGCTGGGAGATACGGCCGCAGCCGATCATACCGAGGGTCTTGCCGCCGAGCTCATAGGTGTGCTCCATATCCATGCGGACAAGGAAGTTGCCGCCTCGGAACTGACGGTCGACATAGGTAAAGCGCTTGGCGCACATAAGCATCAGCATCACCGCGTGCTCGGCAACGGCGTTGGCATTGCCGGCGGGCGCAAAGACGACCTGAATGTTCTTTTCGCTGGCGTAATCCATGTCAATATTGTCAAGACCGGCGCCCTGCTTGCCGATGACCTTCAGGTTCTGGCAGGTGTCCATCATCTTGGAGG